>JANQOT010000022.1 GCA_028285655.1 Gammaproteobacteria bacterium | reverse complement strand
TCGTAATTCAATAATGAATGGGTGCGCCATGCTTGATTTGCCCGCAATACCCCCGGGCAAGTGTCCTCACAAGTCGGTAGCCAGTGTATTTTTAACCTTGTAATTCAATAATGAATGGCTGCGCCATGCTTAATTTGCCCGCAATACTCGCGGGCAAGTGTCCTCACAAGTCGGTAGCCAGAGTATTTTTAACCTCGTGATTCAATAATGAATGGCTGCGCCATACTTGATTTGCCCGCAATACCCGCGGGCAAGTGTCCTCACAAGTCGGTAGCCAGAGTATTTTTAAGCCTCGCAATCAAAATCCGTTCTCTAGCGTCTAGAAATATGAGCACAGGTAAATAAACCTGTACCTATTTCTAAAACCTTCCTATTGGAGACCGGAAACATGAATAAAAAAATCGTAGCAAATTCCGCTATTGCCACCATTCTTTCAGTCGGTGTTTTAGCCGCTACTCAGGCGCAGGCCGTACCTGATCAACCCAAGGAGTGGGAAAAGTGCGCAGGTATCGCCAAGGCAGGCAAAAACGACTGCGGTGCATTGGACGGAAAACACGGTTGTGCAGGCCAGGCTATCGTGGACAATGACGATACCGAGTGGGTTTATGTTCCCAGAGGGACCTGCGAGAAAATCACCGGCGGCGTGGTTGCGAAAGTAAAACCAGCCAAATAGCAAGTGGGGTAACATCGCGTGCGCAGTTTCTATGCCAGTGTAGCGAGTAACACTCTCGGTGTCGGGGTAGGGCTGCGTTCGCCCCATGTTGCCCGGATTTTAAAAGATTTGCCGTCATTAGACTGGTTCGAATTATTGGCCGACAACCACATCGTGGCCGGTGGTTGGGCGCGACAGCAAGCTATAGAAATTGCGCAACATTACCCGGTCACCATGCATTGTGTCGGGATGTCGATCGGCTCCTGCGATCCGATTAATTTCGACTACCTAAAAAAGGTCAAACAACTTGCGGTCGAAGTTCAGACCAGGCTGCTTTCCGATCATCTATGCTGGACGACGTGGAACTCGCAAAACTCGCATGATTTGTTGCCACTGCCATTTACGGAAGAAGCACTTGCACACGTAGTAGACCGTATTGTCCGTATCCAGGACTATTTAGGCAGTCGAATTGCAATCGAAAATGTTTCCAGTTATTTAACCTATAAACACTCAACAATCGAAGAAGTCGAATTTGTTAATTCCGTGGCGCAACAGGCAGACTGCCTGATTTTGTTCGATATTAATAATTTGTACGTCAACCACGTAAATAACGGCCAGCAAACTTATCGTTATTTGAATAATATCGACATAACACGCGTGGCCGAACTGCATCTAGCCGGTTTTGAAAATAAAGAACAATATGTGTTGGACGCGCACAATGATACGGTACACGACAATGTTTGGGCGTTGTATGAATATTTTCTGCGACGAAAAATCGATGTGCCCACATTAATCGAGTGGGATCATAATATTCCTGAATTTGAAGTGCTTTATGCCGAGGCAATGAAAGCTTGCCAAATCAAGCAACAACTACTTCGTGAAAGAGAGCCGGTGTATGCAGTTTCCTGAATCGAACAATGCGTCAATATCTCTGCGCGAATTGCAAAAGCAGTTTTGGTCGAGCTGTCGTAAACGTGAAAACGGTATTTATTCCATGATCAGGAGCAAGTCAGATTTTTCACCCGAACAGCGAATGGATGTCTATCGCACTACGGCCAGGTCGGCACATGTATCGGCATTAATGGATAGCTTCCCGGTATGCAGAGCGATATTGGGTGACGACTATTTCAAATTGCTTGCCAAATCCTATTTCATGCAAACACCATCGCTTAGCGTGGATATGAACTTATACGGCGAATCATTTCCGGGGCACATTGCCATGTTGATCGGGCAGCGCAAAGAACTTAAGGAATTAGTTTATATTGTCGATCTGGCGCGGCTGGAATGGGAATATCAGAAAGCGTACTTTGCGCCGAATGCAGCTGTATTCGACGTTGATCGATTTCAGGACAAGTGCCGGCGCTTGGGTGATCGCGCTGTATTGACCTTGCAGTCGGGAATTAGCTGCATGTCTTCTTGCTTTCGAGTGTTTGAAATCTGGGAGATGCATCGTCAAGATAAACTTGAGCAACAGTCAATAGTGTCGAATTCACGACAGTATATATGCATTTATAATAAAGATTACCAGCCATTGGTGGAAAAAGTAAATGCCGGTGTTTATGAACTGCTTATTCAAATACAGCAGAATAAATCATTAGCTGAAATTGCAAACATCTTTCAGGGAAGACATGACCTGAATGCAGCGCTCACAACGGCAATTAATAATCGATGGATCACGAGTTAGAAAATAATGACACTGGATCGAGATACACTCAATAATTTATACCGCTATTGCTTTGCGCTGTCGGGCAATGAGAGCGATGCATATGATTTATTGCAGTCCGGTGTTGAAAAATTTTTACGGGTAAAAACTGATTCAATCAGTAATAAAATTGCATTTATAAAAAAAATTATTAGAAATCATTATATTGATGAATATCGAAAACAAAGTCGGGCAAATGTAGAGCAGTTTGACGAAGCAGTGACTTACGTGGATATGGATACCCAGCCTATGGAGCAAATTATTGCCTCGCAGTTGCAAGTAGAAAGTGTTTGGCAGGAGTTGTCTTCCGGCGAACGGGAAATTTTATATTTTTGGGCGGTTGAAGGATACAGTACCAGTGAGCTGGCGGAGTTTTTGCAAATGCCGCGAGGTACTTTATTGTCGAAAATTCATCGTCTGCGAATTCGCCTTGAAGAGAAATTTGAGGACACATATCGGGAAGATGTTGTATGAAGCGTGATTTAAAAAACTCGGTTAAATCTTACGTAGAGTCCAAGCAACTCAATGAAGAGCAGCTGGATAGTCTTGTGAATATGGTAAATGCGCAAAAAGAAATTGAGCCAAAGCAAAGCCGGCCGATGTTACGCGTGGCCGCGGTAATGGCGTCGATATTAATTGCCGCCGGTTTGTTATGGAATGTCGGGTTTAAGCAACAGCCGGAAGTTTCGATATTGATTGCAGAAGAAGTCGTACACAACCATTTAAAGATGAAACCCCTGGAAGTAAGCAGTCACTCTTTGCAGGATATGCGTACTTATTTTAATAAGCTTGATTTTGCATTGCGTGGATCCAGCCTGATTACGTCAGGCGATTTGCAGTTGCTGGGTGGTCGTTACTGCTCAATCCAGGGAGTAACTGCGGCTCAGTTGCGGTTGCAGGATCGGGAAACCGGAGAGCTGGAAACATTATACGAGGCACCGTACGACAACGATTTATTCCAAGAATTGCCTGATTTGCAGAAAGGTCAAACTCCGAAACGCCACTATATCAATGGAATCGGTGTCGATATATGGGTGGATAAAGGTATATTGTTTGCGCGTACTTTTAGCGACGATACCTAAGCGAGTTTAAAGTTCTGCAAATACCGCTTCGGCTTTATCCAGTGTTACGTTGATATCGTCAATTGTATGTGCCGCAGAAACGAAGCCTGCTTCGTATGCAGACGGCGCCAAGTATACCCCTCGCTCCAGCATTCCATTGAAGAAATAAGTAAAGCGATCGAGATCGCATGCGGTCACCTGTTCAAAAGAATACACTTGCTGTACATCCGTAAAAAAGAAGCCGAACATTCCGCCGACATAGTTGATGCTGAGTGCGACACCGTGCCGGTCGGCGCGTTCAAACAAACCTTCAGCCAGTAATTTGGTTTTGTGCCCCAATTCTTCATAAAACCCGTGTTCGCTAATCAGCTCCAGAGTTACAATGCCGGCTGTCATTGCGATTGGGTTTCCTGATAACGTGCCGGCTTGATACACCGGACCATCGGGCGCCAGTTTATCCATAATATTTTTTGCGCCGCCAAATGCGCCTACCGGCATACCGCCGCCGATTATTTTTCCAAGCGTGGTTAAGTCGGGGGTTACATCCACCAGTTCCTGCGCGCCGCCGCGAGCAACACGAAAGCCGGTCATGACTTCGTCAAAAATTAATACACTGTCATGCTGGCGTGTGAGTTTGCGCAGGCCCTGCAAAAACCCGTCCAGCGGCAATACGCAATTCATATTTCCGGCAACCGGTTCGACAATGACACAAGCGATCTGGTCGCCGTGCTGGTCAAAACATTTTTCGACTGCCGCAAGATCGTTAAAAGGAAGCGTTATAGTATGTTCGGCTAATTCGGCCGGTACGCCGGGTGAACTGGGTGTACCGAATGTTAGTGCGCCCGAACCGGCTTTAACCAATAATGAGTCTGCGTGTCCATGATAACAACCTTCGAATTTCACGATTTTAGAACGGCCGGTAAACCCGCGCGCTAGGCGAATGGCGCTCATCGTCGCTTCGGTGCCGGAACTCACCATGCGCACCCCTTCTATAGACGGCACCAGTTCGCAAACTTTTCTTGCCATAGCGGTTTCCAGTGTCGTTGGAGCGCCAAAGCTTAATCCGTCCGCCACAGCCTCTTGTACCGCTTTGATTACGGTCGGGTGGGCGTGCCCGAGAATCATCGGCCCCCATGAACCCACATAATCGATGTATTGATTTTCATCTGAATCATATAAATAAGCGCCCGAGGCTCTATTAATGAACACCGGATTACCGCCAACCGCTTTAAAAGCGCGTACCGGGGAATTTACACCACCCGGAATATATTGCTGTGCTTCTTCAAAAAGAGATTCCATATGTGTTTTTTTTGTTTGAAAATGAAAATTAGTAAATTTGAATTCGGAGATTATAATTACATTATATAGGGTTGAGCCAATTTCGTGGCAGCTTGTTGAGGGTCTCTGGCGTTAAAAACCGAATCGCTGACGGCCACCAGGTCTACTCCGGTAGCGATCACCGGCTGAATATTTTTTTGGCCGATACCGCCGATCGCGCAAACCGGGATTTGCAGGATCTTTTTCGCTTCGCTCAGAGTGGCAAATGAACACCGGCTCGCTCGCGGCTTGGTAGTAGTGGGGAAGACACTGCCAAATGCAACATAGTCCGCTCCATAAGTTTGCGCTCGAACTGCGCTATACAGATTTCGATAGCATGATGCGCCGATTATAAACTTATTTCCCAGATACTTTCTGGCTACCCGGACCGTTTGATCGTTCTTGCCGATATGTACTCCATCTGCATTGATTTTCTTTGCCAGTGAAACGCGGTCGTTGATAATAAGTGGAACACCATAATATCGGCAAATTTCAAGAATTTTGCCGGCGTGTTCCAGTAATTCGTGATTGCGTAATGTTTTATCGCGCAGTTGAATAACATTGGCTCCGCCGGTAATAATTTTTTCCACGCGATCCGGCCATTGCGCATGCGGGAAAATTTGACTGTCAGTAAGTACGTAAAGTTCGTGTAGCATTATGTGTCAATCAGCTCGAGTATTTATGCGTTTTGGAATCATTTGTCCGGCGCCCAGCGCCCGTGCATTTTGCAGACTGTGCCAGGTATATTCCTGCGCGAGATTTGCGGCCATGGAAACTTCGGTTTTCAAGCTTAAGAAACACGCAAGTGCGCTGCTTAATGTACAGCCACTGCCGTGGTATGCGTGCGGCAGTTTCGGCCAATAATATTCTTTAATCAATCCTTGCGCGCTAAAAAGTTGATTGCAAACCTTGGGAGCCGGATTATCCGCGTCGGTAAGTAACACATAATCGGGACCCTGCATACAAAGTTCAGTTGCACGCGTAAGCAGAGATTCGTTGTCTGAAGTCAAGGCCTCGAGTTCGGCAACATTTGGCGTGGCAATTTTGGTAAACGGCAAAAGCTTTTCCTTAATAGTGTTAATCGTCGTTTGATCACAAAACGTGCTCCCTCGGCTGGCTCGAAACACTGGGTCAAGTACTACGGGAATATTTGGAAGTTGCCGAACAATGTCGCTGATAACCGCTGTAATTTCGCTATTGGGAATCACGCCTATTTTGCATCCGTCGATCGCGATGTCTTGCAAAATTGATTCTGCCTGCAGCGCGATTAATTGTGCATCGGTGGGTAAAAGCTTAGATGCCTGCGCAGTATTCTGTACAGTCAGGCAGGTTGCAATCGGCAGCGCATGGCCGCCGCATGCTGCCACGGCTTCGATGTCGGCTTGCAATCCCGCGCCTCCCGAAGGGTCCAGTCCGCCGAAACAGAGTATTGCCGGGCTGGTATTTTCTGCTTGCATAAGTGATCAGGGTCGATATGATTTACGCATATTATCACGGTGAGCAAGACCAAAACTTGTGCTACAAGGAAAGGGAGTGGCGTGTACAAAAAATATATGTGTGTGATCTGTGGTTGGGTTTACGATGAAGAACAAGGGGCGCCGAATGAAGGCATCGAACCGGGAACACGCTGGGAAGACGTGCCCTGGAATTGGCAATGCCCTGAATGCGGTGCCATCAAAGACGACTTTGAAATGATGGAAATAGAATAATAATTTGAGTTTTAAACAATCTATCTAGTTCTCAAGCAAGCAATTTATAAGGAAACCTTCCAATGTCAGCATTAGTGTGCGGCTCTTTTGCCTACGACAATATTATGGTGTTTCAGGACAAGTTTAAAAACCATATATTGCCGGAGAAAGTTCATATTCTTAATGTAAGTTTTCTGGTGCCCTATATGCGCCGCGAATACGGTGGCTGCGCCGGCAATATCGCCTATAACCTCAATTTGCTTGGCGGCGACGGAAAGCCCATGGGTACTGTCGGCAGCGATTTCGGTCCCTATGCGCAGTGGATGGATCAGACCGGTGTAAGCCGCGATTACATCACCGAAATCGACAACACCTATACTGCGCAGGCGTTTATTACAACCGATCTGGATGACAACCAAATAACGGCGTTTCATCCGGGTGCAATGAATTGCTCGCATGATGCGAAAATACCAGAGAACGACGGCATAAGTCTGGGGCTAATTTCTCCGGATGGTCGCGACGGCATGATTCAGCATGCCAGTCAGTTTGCAAATGCAAATATTCCTTTTATTTTCGATCCGGGGCAGGGACTGCCCATGTTTGACGGCTCGGAATTGCTGGAGTTTATCGAGCAGGCAACTTATGTAACGCTAAACGATTATGAATCCCAGTTAACCCAGGAGCGCACCGGGCTGACCGAGGGTGAAATAGCCGATCGCGTGAATGCACTTATCGTAACGCGCGGTGGCGAAGGCTCTACTGTGTATAGTAAAGGTAAAAAAATTAAAATCCCGGTTGTATCGGTTACCGAAATCAATGATCCGACTGGATGTGGGGATGCATATCGGGCAGGATTGATTTACGGCTTGATGCAAGATATGGATTGGGAAACGACTTGTCGTATTGCTTCGCTTATTGGCGCAATCAAGATTCAGCACCACGGCACTCAGAATCATACCTTCACGACTGATGAGTTTGCCGAACAATTTAAAAATGAGTTTGACTATCGTTTTTAAATTATTCAAAAGTCTGGTGTTGTAGATTAATTTGACGCCGAAATCCCGCAGGAATAGTATAAATCTGAAGCTATTAGGCCAGTCTGTTTTTAGAAAAACATGCTGACCGGGATGAGTTCGCGACAATGTCGAGTCTTTGGGACAATGCATTTGAAAAACAAAAAGCCAGCAAACTTGATGGCAGCATGCAGGTTTGCAGTCGGTGTAATTTGCCTTATCCAAAATTCGCCAGTGAGTGCGAGCATTGTGCGCATTTAAGTGATAGTGAGCTGGACGAATTACGCAAACAATATAATCAGCAACACAACGAAAAACAGTTACAGCAAAAGCTTGCGCTGATATGGGCTGTAATTCTTATCGTAATATTACTGATTGTTTTTATTGTCGTAATGTAAAAGCGCTACTTATTCTTGCTAGTTGCGCAGCGACATAATCTTCCAGTTTTTTTTCAACGCATGCGCTTTTAGTTTTTCATCTGGATCAACTGCAATCGAATGGACAACGCTTTCCAGGAGTGGAATATCGTTATGCGAATCACTGTAAGCATAGCTTCCCGAAAGATTGTTGCCGGTATTGGTTAACCATTCCTTAAGCCGATCCACCTTGTGAGCAGCGAAACAGGGGGAACGGAGTTCTCCAGTATACTTGCCGTCAATCATTTCAGGCTCGGAGGCAATGAGCTGATGCACATCGTATAGAGCGGCGATCGGCTCTGTAATAAATCGATTGGTTGAGGTAATAATCACCAGTTTGTCTCCGGCTCGGCGGTGCTGCTGCAGTAATTCTTTCCCTTTGTTTAATACAATAGGATTTATTTTTTGCTCGATAAATTCACTACGCCACTGTTGCAGAATTGCCATGGGGTGTTCACTTAAAGGACGAAACGCAAAGCGTGAAAACGCGACGATATCCAGCGTACCGTCTAAATACTGTTCATAAAATAATCTATTGGCGCGTTCGTACTCATCGCCGTCCACTGCGCCTTTCTCTACCAGGAATTGACCCCAAAGATAGTCACTGTCGCCGGCTAATAATGTTTCGTCCAAATCGAAAAGGGCTACCGCCACGATTGTTCTCCAAATAAATATCTACGTGAATTAATAATTTAACCGATTTTAACCACATTTTGGCGCAGGTTTGCGCCATTTTGTTCCATATGAAAGAATAACTCATCGCCTATTTATGATGATGTAGTCCAAGATGATTGACTTACAAGGGTATCGAGCGAATGTTGGCATTGTCATGTTCAATGATGCAGGGCGATTATTCTGGTGTAAACGTTGCGGACAGGATGCCTGGCAATTTCCGCAGGGAGGTATAAGCGAACACGAATCTCCCGAGCAGGCTTTATACCGCGAACTCGAAGAAGAAACCGGTCTGGTGGCTTCTGACGTAAAAATTGTCGCGTGCTCCAAAGACTGGCTTAAGTATCGTTTACCGCCACATTTAATTCGTCGGCGTTCCTTTCCTAAATGCATCGGTCAAAAACAACGCTGGTTTTTATTGCAAATGATTGCGGATGAAAGTCGTATTAACCTTGAATGCTCTGAAACACCGGAGTTTGACGGTTGGGCGTGGGTGGACTACTGGCAGCCCATGCGCGATGTCGTGTTTTTTAAACGCAATGTGTACAAACGCGCACTAACCGAATTTGCGCCGGTGCTTGATGTGCCGCTGATGCAGAATGATGAGATGCATGCTCAACGTAAGCGTGTCGAATCATAATTTTATTTACGCCACCACATTACCGTACCGGTAATCGCCAATACCAGCATCAACACTGCCGCCGCCGACATAATATGTTGCCCCCATCGGCCCAGCAGTCGTCCGCTGTGTAAATCCAGAAAAACCCGCTCCAGATTAATTTCATGACCGCGTGCATGCTCCTGAATTTTGGTATCTAAATTCCCGGGAGTCGATATCGGCGCAGACCATTTGGGATGCGGGCCGCGTAAAGGCCGCCAGGCCGACAGTTCTTTACTGCCTTTCCAGTAAGTATTAATGCCGCGAATGACCGGATGTCCTTCCGCGGTAATTGAAATACCCAGAGGTTTTTCCGGCAGGCCGGAGTAGGTGCCGATTTCTTCGATAATTTCCCCGTCGGTGTTAATAAATAGCAAGCTGGCGTCGCTCGCCAGTAATAATTCTTTATTCAGTTCGACTGCGCCAACAAGTTCCTGCAGCATATTTAATTTATATTCGCCGTCCAGATAAACATACTCACTTGCCTGCGAAACAATATGCGGTCCTGCACGAAAAGAGACGACGGGAAAATCGCCGATATTATAATGATCAAGTAACCAGGAATTGGCTAAGTGGGTTTGGTCCAGTTGCAGACGATCAGTAAAATTAAGCGCCAGACCTGTAAGTGCTAATACAATTACAAACAGTGCCGTCGTGATGCCTACATATCTATGCCAGATGTGTAGTTTTGCCATGAAAAATTTTTATTATTCTGAAATTACGTGCTGGTGTAAGTATAGCGCCATTCTAGACAATTTTTTCATGGCATTCACGGATAAAGTTGCGCCGGTAATATTGTCGATTTTCCGATCGAGTTTGTTTTTCTTTACCAGGTGGCCCCCGTCGAACTGGCGAGTAAAAAAATCATTGCGAATTTCCCAGCCACGGCTTTCTCGAAATACAAGAACCCTGAAATTCTCGATTTTGTCATCCGTGATTACAAAGCCGGCCGTGATAGGCAATTCCTTGCCGATTCGTTCTAGAATCCACACGGTTTTATTGCCTTCGCGCCAATAGGGGATACGAATGGATTTATAGCGATGGCCAAGAATTTCTTTTATCTGTTTTTTTACATCACCTTTTAAGAGCACACGAGAAGGTTCGGGTGTCGCGCCGTTGAAAGCTTGCGAGATAAATGAATCCGGTTCTTGGTATACGCCCTTAGCACTGATTTGACCAAGCCAAATCAGTGCGATAAACACGATCACAATGCGCATTAACAATGCAACCATATTTTTTAGGGCGAACCACATAATACCTTATTTGCTTAGGGTTAAAAGCTCCAACCTACACCAAGGTTAAAGCCATCGAGGTCGTTATCGTCATTGCGATCGTCGTCATTTTCAAGTTGTACATCCGCTTTTAGTACCACATTGGGGTGCAACCAGTAATTTAGACCGAATAACCATCGTTTTTCTTCTGAATCTTCTGCATCCCCGCTATTACTGCCGGCGCGTTCGTCGATCAGCGTATAACGTCCAAATATTCCTAATTTATCAGTTAATCGCCAGGAAGGTTCAATATACCAGCCTTCCATCTCGTCACGTCCTGCGCCATCATCCAGATCTTCAATTGCATCGTCAATGTCCCAGCGGGCATACAAAGCACGTAAGCCAAATGGTCCATTTTCATAGATCGCATGTACAGAAGTTAATAAGCCATCAACGGAACCATCTGCATCGATAGATGCACGTCTTAAATTACTGTTAGAGATTCCATCTTGAACCATATCAGATTGGTACTGCAAACTAGCAGCTAATTCTAATCCAGGCATGCCCGTATATTTGATTCGTCCGGTACCTGCGAGTGAATCTGCGTTAGCGCGTGCTCCACTTTGGCGAGAATCACGAATATCCAGATCACCGTCATCAAATTGCAATCCTTCATGGATGCCTAGGTCATAGCTGAAACCGTCACCAAACTGACCATGACCTTTAACACCAATCACACGGTATGTCGTTGGAATAATGCGTGACTCTACTCGTGGACGTTCGACACCGTAAAAAGTTTCGGGCTCATGTGTTTCGTTAACAATGCCTACAGGGGGTAAGTGCAAACCAGCAAGCGCACTATGATTTTGGGCATAATCCCATTCTATAAACGCCTGCTCTAACTCAACATGGCCAGGATCGTCATCAGCGCGTCCAGCGCGAGAATGTTCTAATTCAGTTTCTGAGAAGAATCTTAAATTATCAGTGAACTGATGGCTGATGTAAAAAATGAATCTTTGGACGTCAAGCTCTTCGCTGATGTTGTCACTATTGTCGCTATTTTGTGTGCCATTGTTGTAGAGCACTTCAGCATAGCCACCAATTTGTGTCTTCTCAAACCAGCGATTTATACCTGCTTGATCATCTATGGCTTCAGCGGCAGCTTCAGCGACTTCCGTGGCCTCTTCAGCCGTTTCACTTGCTACTTGTGCCGAAGCTGCGGCTGCTTCTGCAGCTTGTTTGGCTTCTTGCACGGCTTGTTGGTTCGTCTGGCGTTCTTCCATTAAGAACTTAACCGCGGCTTTTAATTGCTCGTACTCTTCCTTGTCGACCATGACCTTGTCGCTATCTGCAAATGAGCTGATTGGGGCGAATAGAAAGATTCCTAGCAATATTCCCATCACTAGAGTTTTTATTTTCATGTTGATACTCCCTAAGTACCTGAAAAATAATGAATTATTGAAATGCGAAAATAAATCCGCGCCGAAAGGTTATAGTAAAAATAATACAAATGCAAATCATTCTTATTTACGTTATATTTAGTGTTGTCTGATATGCTTTCGAGCTTATGTTTTTTGAATTTCGAGTGTAAGGATTTCGTCGCGAAATACGGAGATTGAGAATGATTACAATGAAAAAAATATTGCTGTTTATTTTAGCCAGCCTGGTATGGGTTCCTTTTCTGCAAGCGTCTAACGAAAATCTACTAGGCAAAAACTATGAGGACGAAATCGCGCGACACTATGTGCAATTGGGGCATGTCATGTTTTCTGATGCGTTACAAACTGCGCAACAATTACATGAAGATATTTCGGCATTAATTTCGAATCCAAATGCAGACACTCACAATAAAGCAAAACAGTCCTGGATCGAGGCGCACGCAGTATATTCCCAGACGGAAGTTTTTCGATTTGGCAATCCCAATGTCGATGACTGGGAGGGTCGTGTAAATGCATGGCCGATGGATGAAGGGATGGTGGATTATGTTGCCAATAGCTATGAACACGAAGAGGGCAACCCTCACGCGAAAGAAAACCTGATCGCCGGATCAAAAAAAATCGATGAACAACTATTACGGGACATGCACGAAGTGGCCGGTTCGGAAGCGAATGTAGCTACCGGGTACCACGTCATTGAATTTTTACTATGGGGGCAGGATTTAAATACAGACCCCGGTGCTGGCGGAAAACGTTCGTATACGGATTATTTGCAAGGTGAAAATTGTACAAATGCACCTTGCGATCGCAGGGCTAAATACCTAGAAACTGTATCGCAACTGCTACTGAGCGATCTTGGTGATATGGCCGCTCAATGGGAACCGCAAAACGGCGGTTACGCCAAGGAATTTCTGGCGCTGGATAATAAAGAACAACTAAGGCGAATTCTGTTTGGTATGGGCAGTCTGAGTTTTGGTGAACTGGCAGCGGAGCGGATACGTGTCGCCTTGCTTGCAAATGCGCAGGAAGATGAACAATCGTGCTTTAGCGATACGACCAATGTTGCGATTTACAATAATGCATTAGCCGTGCGTAATATTTATGCAGGTTACTATCTGGCGTCGGATGGGACAGAAATCGAGGGGCCGTCAATCAGTGCATTGCTCAAGCAACGCGATAGTAAATTGCATGAGTATTTGGAGCAGCAATTTGCATTAACTCTTGCGTCAGCGTATGCAATTTCCGAGGCCGCCGACCAAGGCGAAGTTTTTGATCAGCAAATCTTGGCTGACAATACGCAAGGGAATGCGCGTTTACAAAAAATGATCAATCGTTTACGCAATCAAACCAGCACTATCGAAAAAATTTCCGATGACTTTCTGGCATTGTAGTAATGGCGATACTCAATGAGGAAAATCACAAGCTTTATCTTTCTTAGCTGCTGTATCTTTAATCTGGCGGTGTCGGCGCAATCCTCCTATTCAGGGGGAGATACCACTGTATTTGTCGCCGACAAGAATGCATTTTCCAAGCCCGCCAGCAATCTTGCGCTGACCCGCAGGGATCGGTTTTTTATCGGCAACGCATTTTTTAAAAATCCCTGGGTATCTGCGCCGGCATCGACGACTGCGCGTGACGGTCTGGGGCCGTTGTTCAACACCAATGCCTGCCAGTCCTGTCATGTAAAAGACGGGCGTGGCCGACCGCCGAATAACAACGAACGAATGACTTCTATGTTAGTGCGAGTGGGTTTGCCGCACACCGGTGATCCCGATGCGACGAAAGTTGCGGGCGTGGTCGCTGATCCAGTGTACGGTAGCCAGATTCAAAATAGAGCCATTCAGGGCGTTCCACCGGAAGCATCGGTAAAAATTGAATGGACACCGGTGGAATTCAGAATGAATGATGGTGAAGTGGTTACCCTGCGTGCCCCGAAAGTACATTTCAGTCATTTGAGCTATGGCCCGTTGCATGAGCAGGCTGCATTTTCCTTGCGGGTTGCACCCGCAATGATTGGTTTGGGTTTGCTGGAAGCGGTACCGAATGAAACTTTAAACGAAATCGCGGCCAGGCAAGCATCGAGCGATGAAAACATTTCGGGGCGGCGTAATATGGTTTGGGATGTGGAGTTGCAGGCAACGGTACCGGGCCGGTTCGGCTGGAAAGCAGGGCAGCCCACGGTAAAGCAACAAGTCGCTTCTGCATTTGCCGGCGATATGGGAATTACTTCCAGTTTGTTTCCCGAGCAACCCTGCACGAACAAGCAAACAAAATGCATCTCTGCTCCTTCCGGTGGTAATCCGGAAGTCAGCAATGAGTTTCTGGATTTTGTAACGTTTTATTCGAAAACTTTAGCGGTGCCCGCTCGTAGAAATACAGATGATGAAGAAGTAAAACAGGGAGAAAAATTATTTCAACAGGCCGGTTGTAATTCCTGTCATATAGAAACCTTGTATACCGGAGTCGATAAAGACTTTCCCGAATTAAGTACGCAAAAGATTCATCCCTATACCGATTTATTGTTGCACGATATGGGCGCCGGACTGGCAGATAAATTCGGCGAATTTGAGGCCGAGGGCAGCGAGTGGAGAACGCCCCCGTTATGGGGAATCGGCTTAATCCGGACTGTAAACGGCCACACCAATCTTCTTCACGATGGCCGTGCGCGTAACATTGAGGAAGCGATACTCTGGCATGGCGGCGAAGCGGAGTTGTCTCGAACGCGTTATATTAGCTTGTCGAAAATCCAGCGAGAACAATTACTTAAGTTTCTAAATTCGCTGTAAAAATAGAATATTAATCCGGCAAGACTATATTCTTATTACAATAACGTGACATAAATAGAGGGTTGGGCGTACCATATATTTGTTTCAAATATATGACACTTGACCTTTATGTTGCAATTGGATGATTCACTCATCGTAGGCAAAGGCGCGCACCGGATTTGTTATCGTCATCCAGCGGATCAAAACAAGTGCATTAAAATAGTCAGTGGTTCAGATGACACAACGCAACAACTGGAGTGCAAATACTACCAGAAACTCGCCCGTGCAAATATTAATTGGGAACACCTAAGCAGATATTACGGCAAAGAACAAACTAATCTCGGAGTTGGATACATATACGAATTGATAAATGATTACGACGGCACTGTTTCGAAAACGTTGACGGAATACTTAAACGAAAATACATCTGACGTTATAGATTCGGCGTTGATACGGGGGTATTTATACGAATTAAAAAAATATCTACTCACTAACAAAATTGTGGTACGTAACTTACGGCCTTACAATATCGTAATTCAAAGAACCAGCCCCAACGACGGGATTGCCGTATTAATTGACAATATTGGCCACCATAACAATTTTTATCACCTTTCCGACCGCCTGGCATACTTCGCATGCAAAGATATTCTAAAAAAATGGCGCAAGTTTGAGACAAAATTATATTTTGCGTGCTAGAAAAATTATCCTGCGTAATCGGCAAGTGCTTTGAATTAACTTGCCGCCAAAAATTTGAATAAATCGCTTCGCCCCGGCTTTATCGCGATTGCGCTAATTCACAAAATTCTCATAAACCCTATTGCAAACAAGCTACAGTAATGTAGTATATGCGAATCATTATCATTCGTATTAATAATATGCCAGATGCCGATAATTGCCCTAAGGAATTGATTCTTAACAGAAAAGAAATTGATTTTTCATCATCCACGGTTACACGACTCAAAAAAGCTGTATTACGCAAAATTGAATGGGTCGCTCGGCTGGTATGCGAACCCACGTCTACATTTCAACGGGCAGTGGAATGTGGGGAAGTGAGAATTGGTGGAGCGCAAACAGCTTGCGGCAAAAAACTTATCTATATGGCTTATCAGGATCAGAATTTTGTAGTGCCGTATATTGATGTGCACTGACTCATCGAACAAATAACACAACTAACGCTGCTGCACGCTTGAATTTAAAAGGGCAAATCCGAAATTAAAACAGGCCATGGTTTAACGCCATGGCCTGTTTTCGAAAAAGCCAATAATGAATTAGCTGCTGCTTTCTTCGATCATCATTTCTTGCAGGTAATTTTGAATACCGACTCGTTTGATGCGGTCGAATTGCTCTTCCAGCCAGTCGACGTGTTCTTCCTCGCTCTCGAGAATATCTTCGAACAATTCGCGCGACACATAATCGCTTTTTTCTTCGCAGTATGCGATCGCTTCGCGCAGTACAGGTAACGCTTCCATTTCCAGCTTTAGATCGCATTTCAACATTTCCTCGGCATCTTCGCCGATGTATAACTTGCCCAGCTTTTGTAAATTGGGGAGTCCCTCCAAAAAGAGGATGCGTTCGATGAGCACATCCGCATGCTTCATTTCATCGATCGACTCGTGGTACTCGTATTCGTTAAGTTTATGAAAGCCCCAGTTTTTAAACATGCGGGCATGCAAAAAATACTGGTTAATGGCAGTTAACTCATTTTTCAATACCTGATTCAAATAGTCGATAACTTTGCTGTCACCTTTCATCTGCACTTCCTGTTTGCTTGGTAATCATTAATTTCGGAAGTATAAAATAAAACCGCCGAAGATGTGAGTTATGCACTACTAATGCACTGTTAATAAAGATTGATTCGCGTTCGCAATACAATTTACATTAAAAGCGAAATCAGCCAACAGGAGATGGCGTGCCGAAGGATGGAACCGCTAAAAACTTGTGATTAAAGCTTAGGCGGAAGTGCTTAGTTCAAAAGCAGGGTGTAATGAAGTATAAGCAGATTCTGTAGAATTTTTGTGCGCCTGGCGAATACACTGGCGCGCGTGGCATTTGCATTCTCCGCATTCCGTGCCGACGCCAAGTTCGATGCGTACGTCTTTAAATGAGCGGGCGCCATTGTTCACGGCGTCGTGAATTTCGCCTTCCGTGACTTGCTTGCAGATGCATACGTACATGCTGCAAATGTAACGCAAATGAGAATGATTGTCAATAGTATCTCTATCTGGGTATGCCGTCTGTAGGGAATATTTTCATTGAAATCAGAAAGTTAAAGAATTCTGCAGCAAGATCGTGTATTCATTGGTAAACCCAATTTTTCACTGATTTGATGACGACATTTCGAACTAGCCTGATGTGGGCCCTGTATTCGCTTACCTCGCTGTTGCTATGTATCTGGCTCGCCTGGCATTTGTTCGCGCAGATTAACTTCGGTTATCCGCTTTGGTATTCGCTGTTAAACATCGATCACACGATCGAGCAGACAACACCGCGGCATTTGCACAAGAACCACTTTGATCAAACCAGCCGGCAGGAACACCATCGATTATTTGCCGAAATAGTACGGGCCGTACAAGACCGCGGCAAAGGATTAACCCAGATACAGTATCGCGATCGCGAAGGAAAAGTACTGGATCGATTGCTTACGCAAAACGAAGTTATTCACTTACAGGATGTCGCAAACTTCGTAAGTTTGCTGAACTGGTGGAGCCTGGTTTTATTGGTTGTGAGCCTGGTGCTGTTTGCGCTGATGTTTGTAATGCGTGTATCGATGCCCGCATTACGAAACTTGTTGCTGACAGTAGTCGCGGTAGTGGTGGTCAGTACAGTCGTATTGGCGTTGATCGGTTTTACCAAAGTGTTTTATTGGTTGCACCCGATTGTTTTTCCGGCCGAGCATCAGTGGTTTTTTTATTACGAAGAGTCGTTAATGAGCACCTTAATGAAAGCGCCGGTTTTATTTGCGCCGCTCGGTGTGCAACTGCTAGTGCTGGGGGTGGTTCTTTGGGGAGTGCATCTGCTGCTGTTAAAAAAGCTGCGGATTTTTAAATCGGTTTAACACTCGCCAAAATTACAATTGCAATTAATACCAGCACCGGCGCTTCGTTAAATCAGATTTGCGTGTAGCTATTACACGCAAATTTAGTCGTCACGAAGTGACACTTTAGTTAAGTTCACTGAATAAATTATGAGAAATAGGTTTCATGTTAGTACTTAGGTTGATTTTTCTGCAATAGATGAAACCTGGGTAGTATGCGCAAATTAATCATCGCGAAGCGATTCAAATTATATAGGTTTGACGCTCGCTAAAATTACAATCGCAATCAATGCTAATACCGGTGCTTCGTTAAACCAGCGGTACCACACATGCGATCTCGTATTTCGATCGTGT
>JANQOT010000020.1 GCA_028285655.1 Gammaproteobacteria bacterium | reverse complement strand
TTTAAGCTGACCTTCAAATGGCTCAATATGTATATCCGAAGCGTGTTGTTCGGCTGCGCGCTGAATCAATAAATTTACCAGCCGAATCACCGGCGCTTCGCTGGCCAGATCTTTCAGATGATCTACGTCTTCATCGGAAATATCTTCGATCGCGGCATCGTCCAGAATTTGATTCATTTGCGAAGAACGATCGCCGCCGATTTGATCCAGACCCGCGTCGATTTCTGAAGCCACCCCTACTCGCACGTTGACTTCGCGATCGCACGCCAAGGCAATCGCTTCCCGGGTTTCGCTGTCGGCCGGATTGGCCATCGCCACCAGAATATGGTCGTCGTCTATGGCCAGAGGCATAATTTTTTGTTCTTTTAAAAACCGATTGGAAATCAGGTCTTCAACAATACTTTGCTTGGGAAATTGTTCTTTGGTTACGAGTGGCAATTGTAAAATGCTGCTCAAGGCTTGCGCGATATTGTGATCACTTACCAGCCCCAGTCGTGTCAATAAATCCAGAAACGATACATTGGGTTTTTCCTCGCACATACGCTGCACTTTGGATAAATCCGCCTGGGTGATTTTATCGTCCTGCTTGAGTTGCTCTGCCAATTGCAACTGCAAAGTATCAGCATCGAGATCGAGTGGCTCGATGACCTCGTCGGCCTGTAGCGGTGCTATTGCGCCAGTCACTGGTTCCTCGGCTTCGGTGAAAGTCTCTTGGACCAGCTCCCGCTCGGGTAATTCCGCAACCGCAGCCGCACCGTCAAAGGCCGCAGCATCCGGCTCGGGTGCAGATTCTTCCGCCGACTTGCTCAGCTTGCGCTTCTCTTCGGCCAGTTTAAGCGCATCGTAAATTAGCGACATTGCAATATTAGTGCTTTTAAATCAGTACGTTATGTTTCAATTTAGCAGAAATCGTTTCAAGTATATATCAATCCAGAATGTTTGCCCTTGCAAGATACCAGAGGTACATAAAAATTATGCGACATGAATGGCGAAATTACAGGGAAGTTACACTTGTAAGTATGTGTATTTAATGCAAATTAAGCCTGAAAACCGTTTGATCGTAGTCAAATATGACGCCTCGCGGAGTAATCTCCTCGACCCATAAATCACGCGCGACTTCGTCCCCTTCGCGAAATATCTGGCCGTTAATTCGCACTTTGCGCTGCTGCGGCTCGCTGTTAAATATATGTACGCTAATCCTGATTTCCGGAATTTTTTGTTGCAAGGAATACGGCAGTTCCGCAAATTCCGGAACTGGCGGTCGTTGTACCGCCGCAATAGGCTCGACGAATTGCGGCTCAGCGACTTCCGGTTCAATCATTTCCGGCTTCGGCTGCTCCACCTCCTGAGTGGTTTCCATGGCCAGTTGTTCACGCGGAGTGGCGGGTAACGGCTCCACTTTGGGGGCACTTATTTCCGCCTTGATCTGCGGCGTGTCTAAAACCGGCATGGTGGATTTTGTTTCCGGCGGCAATGCTTGTATTTGATCCACAGGTAATGACTTTGGCTCTTGCGCTTTGGCGGTCGCGACTTCGCTTGGAATAATTTTTTTCTCAACGATAGCGGCGACTTCCGGCTCGGCCTTTTCCACAGGTGAAACAGGTGGCGTTTGTACCGGTTTCGTAATTGCCGGAACTGTTTCCTTGGGAGTGATGGCAGCGTTGACTGAGGAACGAGTTTCGGCACGTTCCGCAGTCGATACAGTGTCTACAGTAGCAAGCGGTTCGGCCGGTTTCGATACAGTTTTTGTCTCGCTGGTCGAAGAAAGTGGTTCGGTTAATGCTTCGGCAGTCGGTGTAGCGCTGACAACAGTACCCAACTCAGACTGCACACTTTTGCTACTTACTTCAGGATCGGTCGAAACAGCAAAAAACTTCCATGCGATCCAGACGAACAAAACAACTGCGTTTACGAAAATTGCAATCGTCAGCCATTTTTTCCAATCCACTGCATTTTGTTGCAGTTCGTCTACCGGTTGAGCAGTCAGCACTTTCGACAAACGATCAGAACCGCGTTCTTCTTCTGCCTGTTTGAGTGCTTCTAGTATATAAGACATGTCATCAACCCTAGCGTAACTTCGGAATATCGGCACGCACCAAATTATTCATATACATTTGCGTCAACGGTCCAATTACCCCGTCGGGAGTAATATTCTGCATGCGTTGAAAAGTCTGCACTTCCCTCACCAGAGAAGTATTGTATTCATAAACGTCGTCGTTGCTGGGCGGACGGTTCAAAATGATGGAGATACTTCGATCGATTTCCTGTACAAACTCGCCTTGCGAATTTGGCCTGATATTCTGTACAGTTGTCAGCGGCTTCCACAATAAAACATAATCTCCATTCCAGTTACTTTCGATCTGCGCCCACGTCACCCGGTATTCGCCGGAGGATTCGATCACCGTAACCTCGTTCTGCTGCACTTGACTGACTACCGGAAATTCCTGCGCATCTGTAGCGGATTCGACGATCAATATTACCGGACGGTTAAGTCGTTGCAGTTGCAATATATCGCCCTTGCCTGAATGACAAAACAGGCCGTGTGACTTGGCAAATTCACACGGTTCGATTTCTGTATCCCGATAATCAATTTGCCAAATTTCAAATAATGTTCGAAACGCCTTCTGTCGTGGTGTAAATTCGGGCGCGTCTACTAGTGGCTCCTGCTCCGGCACGACGACAATTGGCTCAACGACTTTTGGTAATTGCGTCTGCGGCTCAACCGTAGCTGCCTGGATGCCCGACACAAGCGGTGCTTCCTCGACTATTTCTGGCTCGACATTTTGTTGCGTTGTCACTGTCGGCATATCCGGAGCCACAGTATCGGCATTATTTTGTGCGGCCAGTTCAACATTTGCTGATTGCTGTTCCGTTTGCGTCGCAGCAAACATATCGGGATTTTTTTCATGCAAAAATATCA
>JANQOT010000017.1 GCA_028285655.1 Gammaproteobacteria bacterium | reverse complement strand
ACAGCGCTTTGACGAGGCGAAGCAATGGCATCAATTGTTGCATGAAAATGGTGAAGCGATTACCAGATTGCGAGCAACCTATATAGAAGAAATTGCTCCCATCGTGCTGGAAACAGCGGCTAAATTGGCGCTAAATGACGCGATCTTGTTAAGCTTTAAGCCTGGTTGGGATATCCAGCACAGTTTGACCTCACTCCTGGACGAAGAGTTAACCCGGGCTGAAAAGCCTTACTCTACACAGTATGGCCCGCATCGAGCGGATATGGCCATTTCCTGGAAAGGCAGTAAATTTTCAAAAACCAGTTCGCGCGGCCAACAAAAAGTACTGGCGATAGCACTAAAGCTGGCACAGGCGAAGCATTTGTTTGAAAAACTTCAGAAAGCATCGATTTATTTGATTGACGAATTACCCGCGGAACTGGATCAAACCAAATGCGAGAAAGTACTGGAACTGCTGGCGGAACTGAACAGCCAGATATTGATTACATCGGTCTCTAAAGAGCCGGTGTTAGCGCTTAATAATCAAGAAATTAATTGGTTCCACGTGGAACGTGGACGTGTCACATCAATGCTATAATTACGGGTTTAAACAGGCTGCGCAAATCTATGAGTTACGATTCCACTAATATTCAGGTATTAAAAGGCCTTGAAGCCGTTCGCAAGCGACCAGGCATGTATATCGGCGACACCGATGACGGCACTGGTTTGCACCATATGGTTTTTGAGGTGGTCGATAACTCCATCGATGAAGCCCTGGCAGGGCACTGCAGCAGCATTCAGGTAGATATCCAGACGGACGATTCCGTAACCGTTACCGATGACGGCAGAGGCATTCCGACCGATATTCATTCCGAAGAACAGAAGTCTGCGGCCGAAGTCATCATGACAGTGTTGCATGCCGGCGGTAAATTTGACGATAACTCCTATAAAGTCTCAGGCGGTCTGCATGGCGTAGGGGTGTCGGTGGTGAATGCCTTGTCCGAAGAGCTGATTCTGACCATTTACCGTGGCGGTAAAGTCCATCAGCAGGAATATCGTATGGGAGAGCCGGTTGAGCCGTTGCATGTCACGGGTGAGACCGAAAAAACCGGGACAAGAATTCATTTCAAACCGAGCAAAGAAGTCTTTTCGGACACTGTTTTTCATTACGAAATTCTGGCCAAACGGTTACGCGAGTTATCGTTTTTAAATTCCGGCGTCAATATCGAGTTAACAGACCACCGCAGCGGCAAACACGATATTTTTCATTACGAGGGCGGAATCGGCGCATTTGTCAGCCACTTGAATTCCAAAAAAACCGCACTGCATCCCTCGGTCCTGTATGTGAAAAAAATGCGCGAACAGGTGGAAGTAGAGGCCGCGCTGCAATGGAACGACTCCTACCAGGAAAATATTTTCTGTTTTACCAACAATATTCCGCAACGCGATGGCGGAACACACCTGGCGGGCTTCAGAGGGGCATTGACGCGCAGTATCAATCAATTTATGGAAAAAGAAGGGTACAACAAGAAACATAAAATCACGCTTACCGGCGATGATACTCGCGAAGGCTTGACCGCGGTTTTGTCGGTGAAAGTGCCCGACCCGAAATTTTCTTCGCAAACCAAAGACAAGCTGGTCTCGTCCGAAGTAAAACCGATTGTGGAGAGCGTGGTAGCAGAACTGCTGCAGGAATTCCTGATAGAAAACCCTATAGAATCAAAGGCTATTATTGGTAAAATCGTCGATTCTGCTCGCGCGCGCGAAGCCGCACGTAAAGCGCGAGAAATGACGCGACGCAAAGGCGCCCTGGATGTGGCGGGTTTGCCCGGCAAGTTGGCGGATTGCCAGGAAAAAGACCCTGCGAATTCGGAAATATTTTTAGTCGAGGGAGATTCCGCGGGGGGTTCAGCCAAGCAGGGCCGCGATCGTCATACGCAGGCGATTCTGCCGCTAAAGGGAAAAATTCTGAACGTCGAGAAAGCGCGCTTCGATAAAATGCTGTCTTCGGCAGAAGTGGCCACACTTATTACCGCGCTGGGCTGTGGAATCGGTAAAGAAGAATTCGACTTAAACAAGCTGCGTTATCACCGCATCATTATCATGACCGATGCAGATGTCGATGGATCGCATATTAGAACCCTGCTGCTGACATTCTTTTACCGCCAAATGCCCGAATTGATCGAACACGGCCATGTATATATTGGCCAGCCACCGTTGTTCAAAATCAAGAAAGGCAAGCAGGAAACTTATGTCAAAGACGAAATCGAACTCAACGCCTATCTGTTACAAAACGCAATCGACAAGGCGGAGCTTTACATCGATTCGGATACACCGCCCATTCAGGCATCTGCACTGGAAAATCTGGCCAAAGAATATATGGCGGCCGATGCAATCGTGAATCGATTGTCTAAGGCACATGACGACCAAGTTCTCAATGCGATGCTGCGGATTTCCTTACCAGTAAGTGCCGACTCCAACGGCGCCGACGCTCCGGTTTCAGAAAACGATATGCAGGCGTGGGCAGACAAGCTGGTTGCATTACTCAACGCGGAACAACCGCCGGGTAACCGGTATACCGCGAACCTTGATTGGACCGAGTCCGGCAAGAGCCTGACTATTCAAAAGATGGTGCACGGTCTGGGCAGCGACGATGTATACCCGGCAGAATTTTTTACAAGCCCGGAATTTAAAATTCTGCAAAATGTTGCACAAAACACCAGCGCATTAATAGCTCCGGGCGCGTATATAAAACGTGGTGATCGTCAAACAGAGGTTAATCAATTCAGCGACGTAATGAGCTGGTTGCTGGAAGAAGCAAAACGGGGCCAAACCATTTCACGCTACAAAGGCCTGGGTGAAATGAATCCCGGCCAGCTTTGGGAAACTACCATGGATCCTGAGTCGCGGCTTTTGGTACAGGTTAATATTGAAGACGCTGTAGCCGCTGATGAAATTTTTTCAACTCTTATGGGTGACCAGGTTGAGCCTAGAAGGGAATTTATTGAAGAAAACGCACTATCTGCTACCAATATAGATGTTTAGATAATTTACCCTTTATCAGATAATAGCAGCTCTTATACAAATTGGGCTTCATGTGTTGAAGAGTAATAGGCGACAATGCAAGACCACTGGCCAAAGTTTTATATGATTCTAGAAGATGGAAGCAATCTCCATAATCATTGCTGTCATACTGATCGTAGTCATTGTTTATAGTACTAAGATCTACAACAATCTCGTGTCGCTTAAACACGCGGTTAGCAAAGCATGGGTGAATATTGAAACCGCGCTTAAGCAGCGGCACGACCAGTTACCCAAACTGATCGAACTTTGTAAAGAATACGGCGTTGACCAGTCGGAAACATTTGAAACCATTTTAAAGGCTCGTACCCAAATCATGAATGCCCAGCAAATGGGGGAAGTACAAAGCCTTGCCGCCGCTGAACAAAAACTGCAAATGGAAACCGCCGCTTTACTGGATACCGCCAATCAAAATACCGAGCTCAGCGCAGATGAGAATTTCCAGGATTTGAGTAAACAGTTGAGAAATACCGAGCTTGCGATTCTAGACAGAAGCGATGTGTACAACGAATGTGTTACCGCAAGCAATAATCGAATTGAGCAGTTTCCACACAGTTTTATCGCAAGTTTTTTTTCATTTGGAAAGTATGAGGCGCTTGAGCTCAGCGACCAGAATAAACTTTCTACGGATGGCTAGAAGCAGACTGCAAAAGTATGCATTTGTAATATTTTGATTCGAAAACCTGCATTCGTCGCCCAAAAGCACAGGGTGACCTGAATCCGGCTGGAGCTGCCAGATCATTTTATGAAAAACTGCCGGTGGAAGAGGGCTGAAAAGTCATTATCGAAAATTCAACAGCAAGTAGTTAATTAGCGTTTAAGGGGTTTTGGCATGAGACATTTGACTGTTTTGATATTTATACTTGCAGTGGTGTTGCCAACTTTGAGTAGCGCCAGCACAATTTACGTTACCGATAGCTTGCAACTTAAACTGCGTGTAACCGCGAGCACTGACGGAGAAGTAGTGACCACATTGCATAGCGGACAAAAGCTGAATTTGCTGGAACAACAAAAAAAGTTTTCTAAAGTGAAAACGGACGACGGTGAAACCGGTTGGGTACAAACATGGTTTTTAACCGACGAGGTTCCTGCAACTTATTTAGTCAATCAGCTTACCAAAGACAAGGAGTCGCTTGAAAATCGACTGGCAACCGCGACCGATAAACTAAAAAACTTTGACAGCGCAACAGCGCGCGAAAATAAAACGTTAAAAAATACCGTTGAAAGCTTATCGAATAAAATTAACCGCTTAACAGGAGAACAAGATACACTAAGCGAGAAATTAGCTGCGCAATCGAGCGAACTAGCCAAGTATCGATTTGCCGAAAAATATGATCTGCGATTAGTAATAATGGTATTTTTCTTAATAGCGTTTTTAGTCGGTTTCGGTGCGGCACATGTCTGGGCCAGAACGCGCGAGCGAAAACGTTTGTCGGGGTATCGTTTAGCACATTAATTTATGAAAATTGCGAGCTGGAATGTCAATTCATTGCGAGTACGCCTGCCTCAAGTGCTCGAGTGGCTGCAACAAAACCCGGTAGATGTTCTGGCATTGCAGGAAACCAAAACTCAAGACCCGGATTTTCCGCAAGAAGAAATAGCTGCGGCCGGCTATCAAGTCGCATTTTCCGGGCAGAAAACTTATAACGGTGTCGCAATTCTCGCGAAGTCTGAAATAACCGAAGCTGTTACGGATGTAAAAAATCTTGATGATCCGCAACGCCGCATACTTGCGGGGACTGTGAACGGGGTGCGGATTATTAATTTGTATGTGGTCAACGGTGCTGAAGTCGGCAGTGAAAAATTTCAATATAAACTGGACTGGCTGGACAAGGTTACCAGGCACGTTAAAACAGAGCTAAAAACGCATAAGAATCTAGTCGTGCTGGGAGACTTTAATATCGCGCCGGAAGATAAAGACGTGCACGATCCTGAGATGTGGCACGAAAAAATTCTATGCAGTTCCCAGGAAAGGCAGGCGCTGAAGAAAATGCTGGCGCTGGGACTCAAAGATACATTTCGCCTGTTTGACCAGGAAGACAAGCAGTTTAGCTGGTGGGACTATCGGGGCGGCGGATTTCGTCGAAATCATGGTTTACGCATCGACCTGGTGCTCGCCAGCGAAAGTTTAAGTGATGAATGTACGGCAAGTACGGTCGACAAAGCTCCACGCTCGTGGGAGCGACCCTCGGATCATGCTCCGGTAGTCGCAGAATTTTCAAATACGTGATACGCGACTCGAGGCCCTGAAATTTTTGACTCGACTTGTGACTTGGCGAGGCTTAGTCCAAACTTGGCAGCTAATTTAATTGTGACCACCTTAAAAAAGGGGGAATAATGCGCCAAATTATGGTTATTAATGCCAAGGGAGGCTCAGGAAAAACCACGATTGCGACCAATCTAGCGAGTTACTTCGCGACTCAAAACAAGAAAGTCACCATTATCGACTATGATCCACAAGGCAGCAGCCTTGCCTGGCTTGAAGCCAGATCCCCGGCCAAACCCCCCATTCAGGGCATCGCAGGATTCAAGAGAAACGCCGAACGACCGAAACGCAACACAGATATTGTAATTATGGACGCGCCTGCCGCGGTACATGGCGGCGAACTAAGCAAACTGGTACGCAAGGCCAAAACTATTCTTATTCCGGTATTACCGTCGCCAATCGATATGCGTGCCGCTGCTTCCTTTATAAAGGAATTAAAAGCCTGTGCACCGGTTTCCCAGAAGAAGGCCAAGCTGGCGCTGATCGCCAATCGCTCCCGCGATATCACCAATATTTTCTGGGAATTAGAGGATTTCCTAAGCGGACAGAGACTGCCCTATTTAACCATGTTACGGGACAGCCAAAATTATGTAAGGGCGGCCGAGCGAGGGCTGGGTATCTATGAAATGGGACCGGCTGCGACCGCGGTGGATCGCGACCAGTGGGATCCTATAATAAAATGGGTAAAGAGCAAACGTAGCCAGCCATAATAGATTCTTATCAGGTTTTAGGGACAAAACAGATTATTAGCGGGAAATGCTAGCAATGAATAGAACGCTTTATACAATTTTATTCGTGATTGCGTTAAACAGTACTGTGTGCGCCGAGGTCGATCTAGAGGTTCCATTAATCATGCCGCCTGTGCAAACAAAAGTAATGTCAAAGCCCGCTACCGAACAAGATAACCAGTATGTCGACTATGTATTAGTCAAAAAAGGTGCGAGAAAACTGTACCTTTATTCAGGCGATGAAGTGGTGAAATCTTATCCGGTTGCACTGGGAAAGGAGCCGACCGGACAAAAAATCAGAGAAGGCGATTCGCGCACTCCCGAGGGTTTATATACGTTGGACTGGCGGAACCCGACCAGCAAATTTTTTCGTTCGATTCATGTGTCTTATCCGAATGTTTCGCAGCGCCGCACGGCTCGAGAAGCCGGCGTCGACCCGGGTGGCGCCATTATGATTCACGGACAACCCAATGACTGGGCGGAGCGAATCAAACTTACCTTTGGACACAAGGACTGGACCGAAGGCTGCATTGCGGTTGAGAATCAAGCCATGCTGGAAATTTGGGATCTGGTGCGGGATGGCACACCGATCAAAATCGACCCGTAACTATTTTCCAAATACTTTTTTAAGCAAGTCCGTCGTTCTTTTCGCCGGATCGTTACGTATCTTGCCTTCTTCCAGCGCCAGATAATAAAAGATTCCGTCGATGCCCTTATCTAATACATGCTGGGTCAAATCCGCCTGAACATCAGGAACCAGGGGCAGTTTTTTATATTTACCCATTACATTGTCGTAACTTTTAATTGCGCCCACTTCATTCAGGCTGGTTTCAACCACCGGTCTCATCTCGTCTGATAACGGTGCCGACATCTTGCCTTTAAAATACTGTGTAGCGGCATCGTCGGGGCCGTTTAAAATATTTTTAACGTCGTCCCACGTAAGCTGTTTAATCGCATCGATAAATAAAGGCTTGGCTTTTTCCGTTGCAGTTTCGGCCGCTTCGTTTAATTTTAACTCCAGATTATTCAAAGCACTGCCCATGCCAAACTTGTTCATGGTTTCCTGAACGGTTACTAGCGACTCAGGAAGCGGTATATGAATTTTAGGATCAGCATTAAACCCGCCTGGCGCACTAAGCTGGCTTACAACATTTTCAGAACCAACCGTTAGCGCATCTTTCAGAGCGCCGGCAATATCGCTGTCGCTTAATGCAGAGCTGGAGGAATTGTCTGAATCGCTACTGATAACGTCTTTTAGTTTATCCAGCCAACCAGCGTTTACTGTTGTTATGGATATAAAAATTAAAACAATAACTGCGATACGAGTAATTACGTTCATCTTCTGGCCCCTGGTTATCTGTGTTTATTGAGTGCTGGTTCTTAGATCATGAGTATTGTGGCGAGTTCCTACGTACACAGCGAGCAATATTGCCGGAACTCCCAATGCACCGGCATAAATGAAAAAGTTTACCCAACCAATGGACTCCGCGATTTGCCCGGAAAAGCCACCCAGGAATTTTGCCGGCAATACCATGACCGACGTAAACAGTGCATACTGAGTCGCTGTATACAAACGATTGGTTAAACTTGAAAGATACGCAATAAAAGCAGTACCTGCTACTCCACCGGCCAGGTTATCGGCGGTAATTACCAGGGCTAGTAACATAGTTTTTGGTTCTTGGGTCGCCAACCATGCAAAAATCATATTTGTAGAAACTATTAATACACCGGCCAGTATAAGTACCTTGGTAATGTTAAAGCGCATAACTAATACGCCTCCAAGCAAAGCCCCAAAGATGGTTACAAATATCCCGAATGTCTTGGAAACCAGACCTACTTGTATTTCAGTGTAACCGGCAGCTTCATAGAACGGCCCCGCCATAACCCCCATGGCAATTTCACTTAGTTTAAATGAAGCTATAAACAACAATATTGTTAGTGCAAATAAACCATTACGCATGAAAAATTCTGTAAATGGACAAATTACCGCGCCGATAAACCATGCGATTATTTTCTTTAAAGTTGCAGGCATGGTGGTCGCGTTACTAAGAAACTTCTTGACGGCTTCTTCCTGCTGCCAGGTTTGTTCTCCGATTTTACGTACAGGTTCCGCGATTAATAAGGTTGTGATTACTCCTATTAACATTGCAGCGCCCATCGCTATATAAGCGAAGTTCCAGCCATAGTAATTTGCGATTGTAAAAGCACCACCACCTGCAAGTAATAACCCAAAGCGATATCCGAGTTGATACGAGCCAGCCATCGCACCTTGTTGATTGTCAGGCGCAGACTCGATTCGCCAGGCATCAATTGCTATGTCTTGGGTGGCGGAAGAAAACGCAATTAAAATCGCAAAAAGGACAATCAGATTAAAATTTTCTTGTGGATTTGCTGAACCCAGCAGGAACAATCCGGCGACAATTCCGCTTTGTGCAATGAGAATCCAGCTTCTGCGTTGCCCCAGCCTGGAAGTAAAAAATGGAACTGGCAATCGATCAACCAGCGGCGCCCAGATAAATTTCAAACCGTAAAAAAGAGTTACCCATGAAACTTTTCCAATTGTGCTTAGATCAATTCCTTCTTTACTAAGCCAATAAGAAAGTGTGAAAAAAACGAGATATAAAGGTAATCCAGCAGCGAAACCCAGAAACAACATTGCCAGCATGTTGGGTTGAAGATAAACCTTGAAGGATTGAGCCCACGACGACATTGTTTTATAGGGTAAGCTGGTAATCGATAATCAACGGTGCGTGATCTGAAAATCTTTCGCTTTTATAAATCGATTCCGACTTCGCCTGCTTAGCGAGGCCGGGGGTTGCAACATGATAATCAATGCGCCACCCGACATTTTTTGCCCAGGCCTGTCCACGATTAGACCACCAGGTGTACTGATCTTCTTCCTGATTTAGTTCGCGAAAGACGTCAATAAACTTTTGTTTAGAAAAAAGCTCATCCATCCATGCACGCTCTTCTGGCAAGAAGCCTGAATTTTTCTGATTGCCACGCCAGTTTTTTAAATCGATCTGCTTGTGCGCAATATTCCAGTCGCCACAAATAATATATTCTCGCTTGCGCCGCTTGACAGATTTAAGATGTTGCATGAACACATCCATAAATCGAAACTTGGCCTGTTGACGTTCATCGCTGGAAGAACCGGAAGGGGCGTAAAGCGAAACTACCGCAAGCTTGTCAAACTGAACTTCAAGGTATCTGCCTTCGTTATCGAATTCGTCAACGCCGAAGCGGGTGATTACTTTTTTCGGTTTGTGCCGTGTATAAACCGCGACACCGCTGTATCCTTTTTTTTGTGCATCGACATAGTAACAATGGTAATCGGCAGGAAAAAAAACCGGATCTACCTCCAACTGATCAATCTGAGCTTTGGTTTCCTGAATACAAACAATATCCGCGTTCTGTTTTTGTAGCCAGTCAAAAAATCCTTTTCGAGCGGCAGCACGAATGCCGTTTGCATTCAGAGAGATTATCGTAAAGTTTGCCAAATTTAGATGCAGGTGAGATTGTTTAAATGCGAGGCATACTTTAGCATGTGACAACATAACTATCACTACGCCCTATAACATGACAACTACTTCCTTTGTAAAATTTGCACTTGAGTGCGATGCGCTGCAATTCGGCGATTTTACTTTGAAATCGGGCCGTCAAAGTCCGTATTTTTTTAACGCCGGCAATTTCAACAGTGGCGCCGCTTTCCGAGCACTGGGTCGTTACTATGCAGATCGGCTAAGCGCTACGGGGATCGATTTCGACATGCTGTTTGGGCCGGCTTATAAGGGGATTCCCCTGGCTACGGCGGTGGCGATCGCCCTTGATCAAGACCATGCAAGATCCGTGGGCGTAGCCTTTAATCGAAAAGAGGCTAAAACCCATGGTGAAGCAGGGACGTTGATCGGGGCACCTATGCGCGGGAATGTGGTCATAATAGATGATGTTATTACCGCCGGAACCGCCATACGCGAAAGTATCGGCCTGATCGAGGCAGCCGGAGCGCGGCCTGCGGCCGTGGTGGTGGCGCTGGACCGCCAGGAAAAAGGGCCGAATGGTAAAAGCGCCATCCAGGAGGTCGAGCAAACGTACAAAATTCCGGTTTTAGCCATCGCCAAACTGGAAAATTTGCTGGAATTTGCCCGTTCCGATCCTAAATTAGCCGACCAACTGGAACTATTGACGGCTTATCGCCAAGCGTATGGTGTTGATTGAGGCTGGACTAGAAAATTAGTGATCTAGTCTAAATTCTGCGGCCAGCGAGATTGGTATAGTTTGCCACTCATATGTATATAAACAAAGTACAATTATTAATACTATTAACTGTCGCCAGTTTAAGTATGGCGGCCAACGCCGAATACTATCGCTGGATCGACAAAAACGGTGAAATTCATTACGGTGATCATGTTCCCGCCGAAGATACTGATCATGGTCGAGACAAGATCAATTCGGGTGGTCGTGTAGTCGAGTCTGTCGAGCGCGCCAAAACCGCTGAAGAAATAAAGCTATACCAGGAACAACAACGTATCGCGGAAATCGAACGTCAGAAAGCAGAAGAACAAGCAGCCTACGATCGCGCATTAATGGCAACATTCACCAGTGTGGAAGACATGGAGCAGGCGCGTGATGAGCGTATATCGTTGATCGAGCAGACCATCGAGCTATCGCGAAGCCGGCTTCACAAACAGCAAAGAGAACTGGCAAAACTAAATAAAAGCCGCCAGCGATTTATAGAAAAAGACCAGAATTTACCTCCATGGATCAAGCGCAACGAAAAACAAGTGCTGGATCAGATCGCGGGAATCGAAGAATATATTCGCGATCGAGAGCTGGAAAAAGAACAATTACGCCAGCAGTTTAACCTCGACATCCAGCGTTTTACCGAATTAACGACTCGCTCAATTACCGTTCGATAAGCGTTCCGATTCCTTCGTCGGTAAACAATTCCAGTAACACCGCATGTTCGATACGACCATCGATAATATGCGCCGTGTGGACCCCCGACTGCAGCGCATCAATAGCGCATCTCACTTTCGGAATCATTCCTCCCTGGATAACTCCGGAATCAATAAGTTGCTGAACTTCTGCAGGGGATAAGCCGGTTAACAGCTTATCGTTTTGCATGACTCCTTTAGTATTAGTGAG
>JANQOT010000013.1 GCA_028285655.1 Gammaproteobacteria bacterium | reverse complement strand
GCCGCCTTAGCTCAGTTGGTAGAGCACTTGATTTGTAATCATGAGGTCGCCAGTTCGACTCTGGCAGGCGGCTCCAGGTCCCGCCCACCACTGCGGATATTTGCACTTTACTTACGTGGGACCTATTACTCCGTTTTTAACTAGTGCAACTTACCTGGCATCACGGAACCGATTACTCCATTCTCATCTAGTGCAATTTATAATGACAGATTGCCTTAAGTACACTTCGATTCCAGCACCAACATACGATCATTTTTCTTCAGCAATTCTTCCAGTACTCGCGGCTGGCTGGAATCATTGTATTGACGAAAGTCCACCCAGTAACGAGTATTTTCCTTAAACCGCACCTCCATTTTCGCGTCCAGATTAAGTTTTTTAATTTCCGCAAGTTTGTTGCGCGCCGCATTCAGTTTTTCGTAAAGACCCAGAGATATCGCATGCTCGTGTTCCGGCGGTTCCGGCATGATGTAGTGCTCGTTGATATTATTATTTTCAAGATACGCCACAGTGGCCAGCGCTTCCGCCAGCGATTCGCGCGGCGACAAGTATACCCAGTAGCTTTTCGGCTGTCGTTCGTTCACAGACCTCTGCTTGGCATCGATACCTGAATCCAGCAATATTTCGTAGATTTCATCGCTTGAAGACTCCTGTTCAAACGGCCCTACTGAAAAACAAAGCAACTTTCGCTTGGAAGCAAGCGCGATGTCGGATGCATTCATGCTTTGTTTTGAATTATTCTGGCCACTGTTCGGCGCGTCACGCTCGGACAATAATTCAATGGGAGCAACACCCGGTACTGCACCCGTATCGGCATAAATTGCCTGACTGAAGTCTTTTTCATACGCCCAGTAAAAAAAAGCGGCGTTTAAAAAAATCAAGAACAAAATAGTTACACGCATATTAATTACTTTGCATTATGTGTAATCCTTCCAGCACTAAATCAGGTCGTTCGAACAATCGATTATGACTAAATTCGGCAAGCACTGCTCTGGCGCCACCGGTAACATATATCGACGCAGGCGATGCAATTTGTTGCTCGATCTTCGCTATTATGCTGCGCAACCCCTGTTGAAGGCAAAGTGTACTGCCCGAAACGACTGCGTCATGCGTATTATTATTTAAATACTCAGCCGCATTTACGAAATCCACCGAAGGAATCCCGGTCGTATTTTCCGACAATACGGAACACATGAGTTCAACTCCGGGGAGTATAAGTCCGCCCAGATGCCGGCCATTTGCCTCGACCGCGTCTATGGTTACCGCAGTGCCGCAATCCACGACAATTTTAGCACCGTCGCCGGCGTGGTGAGCCGCCACCAGGGCGGCATAGCGATCCGCACCATAGCTGTCCGGATTCGCATACGCCAACCGGATGCCGAACGCATCGAGTTGAGAAAAATGGTAGGTGACCGGGATCGCGGTTTTTCGAAAAACATGTTCGGCAAATGCTCGATCGAAGTCCGCACCCAGCACGCTAACCGCATGAATTCGTTCGCAACGCTGCAGCGGTATTTCTGCAGCCAAATTTTCCACTTTTTGGGATATGCTGTTACCTGCGTAGCCATGTGCAAACGAATCTTGCAAGGTTTCCTTTTCCAACCCGGCCCATTTGCAACGGCTATTGCCAAAATCAATAAGTAAATTCACTCGCTTCCCCGCAAACTGACTTCTCCTATCGCAATATGCTCGATACCCTGTTTTGTTTCCAGTAACAAACATCCTGCAGCGTCAATGCCACGCACAATGCCGTGCTGCACTCCCGACTCGGATATTATATTAACCTCAGAATCACACATTAAGTCCCAATGCGCCCAGCGTTGCACCATATCGGATACGGATTTTTTTTCGAATGCCTGTAATCCCGCCACAACAGTTGCAATAAGTTGTGCCGCCAGTTGGCTGCGCGACAGCTCCCAACCGGGCATATTGCTTTTAATATCCGTCCACTGCTGGTCGATTTCGATATTGCGATAATTCTTCATTGCAACGTTTACCCCAAGACCTGCGATGACTTTACAGCTTCCACTTAATTCACCCGAACATTCGATCAGTAAACCAGCCAGTTTTTTGTGATTGCAATAAATATCGTTCGGCCACTTTAAACTCAGACCGGACAATCCCATAGCATGCAATGCTTCTACTACACAAATTGCCAGATAGGGACTTAATCCACTCAACTCATGCATGGGTCGCCGCATAGACCAAACGACGGACGCATAAATATTTGCCGCATAGGGCGAAATCCACGTGCGGCCACGCCGCCCTTTGCCGGCAGTTTGATTTTCAGCCAGTACGACCGAAAAACTGCCGCTGGGGGGCTGCTCCAGTTCAAATGCAGTGTTATTGGTCGAATCGACCTGTTGCAGACATTTAAATGCATGCATACAAGCGGTCACTTCCGCCGTTAAATTCGTTACAATCTCTTTTTTACTCAGCAAATCCAGTGGTGCGCAAAGACGATATCCACGCCCCGGGATTCGCTCAAGCTCAATCCCCAGCGCATCGATTCGCGCCATGCAATTGTGAATCGTAGCCCGGGTGACATTAAAATGGGTGGCCAATTGTTGCCCGGATCGATACTCGACATGATCCAGCAACGGCAATAGTTTGGTAAAATCCAGCACTTAATCGCAAAGACAAACGGAAGAATTCTGTCTACAAAATGTTAAGGCAATAATGCCATTAATAGGTAATATAGGCATTCAACTTTTTAGATTTGGCCATGCATAAATTCAAGGTATTTGTACGCGTTGTTTTACCTGTAGTTTGCCTGCTATTGATCAGCGCTCATAGCCACGCCGAGTATTATGTCTACAAACATAAAGACGGCACAACCTGGTATACAGATAAAAATATGCCAGCCGATAGTTACAAGCTCATCGCCACTATCGGCAGACCCACCGCTTCGGCTTCCTGTCGCGGCACTACCGTAAATTCTCTCGAAAATCGCGCCAAAGACCATGAACCCGTCATTCGACAGTATTCGGATTTATACGGGGTCGATAAAAAATTAATCAAAGCAATCATTATGGTGGAATCCTGCTTCGACCGATACGCCGTCTCCCGAGTGGGCGCCAAGGGCCTGATGCAGTTAATGCCTGCGACAGCAGATTTAATGGGTGTCTATAACGTATTTAATGCCAAAGACAACATAAAAGGCGGCACTCGCTATTTTCGACAAATGCTGGAGCTATTCGAATACGATGTCGAGCTGGCGTTGGCAGCCTATAATGCCGGCCCCAAAGCTGTGCAAAAATATAAAGGCATTCCGCCCTATTCTGAAACGCAAAACTACGTTAAAAAAGTCATAAAGTATTATAATCGTTATATTGGTATAGATTCCTAGCCACCTGAAAAAGGCTGATATATATTTCGGCCCTGACGACAACAATAATAACGTAAGCGTTTATGCCCATACTCAAAAAGATCCTTCTTGGTTTTGTCATCTTATTTGCAGTTCTTTTTGCATGCGCAGTAGCGGCGTACAAACTGATCGACGACAAGACGATTGAAGACAAAACGCTGGAAATATTGCAAAACACGTTGAAACGCGACGTCGCCGTCGACGGAAAGTTTGAATTAACCCGGTCTTTACACCCCACGCTTAAAACTACCGGATTTAGAATCGCCAGTGCGGACTGGGACCCTCAGTCCAACTTATTGGAGGCGGGTCGTCTGGAGGTCGGTATTGGTCTGCTGGATTTACTGCGCGGCGTCGTCAGTATTCAAAATATGATATTTGAAAATGCAAATTTAAATATCAAACTAAATGAAGACGGACAATCAAATCTCGAATTTGCAACTACGTCAACTCCATCAGAAAAACGAGCATCGCTTGATTATCTGGACGTTATCGATGTTGAGATTAATCAACTGCAAATAAACTACCTGGACAAAACCAAAGACAGCAATATCAATTTTAATCTTGATCAATTCAAATTGCTGCCGAAAAACAAAGACACTATTCAACTAAATGCAATTAGCAGCATAAACGGCCAACCACTGGAAGTTACTTCCAGCTCCTGTCGCATTCGACATTTTCTACGCAGCAAGGATTGCAAATTAATTGCACAGTTGAATTCAATTCCGTTTGAAACACGCCTAGAAGGCAATTTAAATTTGCACGGCAACAATAATCAGCTCAATGTGCGCACCAAGGGCGGCGATATTAATGAATTAAAATTATCCCTCGATACTCCGCTACCGATAACACAAAATATTCTGGCGGAATTTATTTTAAGCGGCGCTCTTGATGCTTTACGCCTGCATAATTTAAAGGGCGAGCTAGAGTTAATCGGAACGCGCGCAGTTCTGAACGGTGAAGTGGCTGCAGTAAATTCGTTACAGGGAATCGATATTTCAGCAGATATTAGCGGAGCCGAGCCGACGTGGCTGGATGCGTATCAAAACTTTTTTCCCAGTAAACTTATCGATCAGTTCTCAATTAGCGCACAAATTAAAGACGACAATCAAAACTGGAAGATTTCCGATCTGGACGTCAACATCACCGTCGAAAAAAGCACGCTGGTTGCACAAGGAGAGGTCACAGCGGGAGAAGAACTTTTACAAGTCGCGCTTAAGACCCGCGCCGAAGGCACCGATCCGGAATGGATGAATACTTTGCAGGACATAATTGCTGCCGAACAAATCGATAAATTTTCTGTACAGGCTGATATCAGCAACGCCGAAGATACCTGGACAGTCAGTGATATCGACGCTTCTTTGAACGCCAACAACAGCGTTTTAAGCGCGCAGGGAGTCGTCAATTACCATAATGAAAGCGGTCCCGACGTCAATGTGACAGTGTCTGCACTCGGCGACAACTTGCAGGACTTCGAAAAAGTTCTCAAGCAAACATTACCCGCTTCGCAGCAGTTCTCGATAAACTCCACCGTCAACTTCAAGCAATCAGCCTTAAGCCTGAATCCGCTCGTGCTACAAATCGATAACACCAAGCTAGAAGGCAACAGTGTAATTGAGCTATCGACACCCCCCGATATTCGAGCAAAACTGGAAGCCGATTCCATTAACGTCGAGCATATCATGTCATTCATTCCGGCGGAGGAAACGAAAAACACGGACAGCACTACCGAAAAAGAGCAACCTACGCTATTCAATGACGACCCTATTTCACTTGATTGGCTGCAAACCGCAGACACTGAAATTTCTCTCAAGGTCGACGAATTGATATACAAAGAAGCAACTCTAAAAGATGTACAAACAGAGATTAAGGCTAAAAATAACCAGGCGATTTTTGAATTAACCTCGCTGCAATATCAGAATGCATCCCTGCGCAGCAAAGCTGCTGTTGACGGTAACAATAAACAGTATACTTATAGCTTGCATACCGAGTCATTCGACCTGGGTACGCTGTTAAAAGAAATGGATGTCGGCACTACTTTAAAAGGCAAAATCGATGCATCCATCGACCTGGCGGCGAGTGGAAACAGCAGCGCCCAAATTGCGGCCACTACCAATGGCAAGCTAACTGCCATTATGACGGAGGGTTCGCTAGCCGACGCGCCGATTGATTTACTAGCCAGCAACCTGCTGGTGGAACTAATGCCGGGGCGTAGCAAATCCGACAATACCAAAATCGAATGTATGTTCATGCAGTTGTCGAGCACCGACGGTGTTTTCAAAACCGACGCCGCTTTATTGAATACAGAAAATATTGTGATGACCGCCGATGGCACAGTGGATTTAACGCAGGAAATACTGGATTTTTTACTGATACCAAAACCCAAGGATATCGAGCTGTTCACCCTGGACGCCAATATTCGGGTAAAAGGCGATATTGTCGATCCGGGATTTTCCCTGGACAAAGGATCCTTGTTTAAAAAATTGCTCAAAAGCGCTGCAACCATTGCCCTTGGCCCCGCCGCTTCATTAGCGATACCATTCGCCAGCATGGGCACCGACAAACAGGCGAAGTGTTTTAGTGAAGTTGCCGAAACAACTTCCAAAGCCATCGAAGCCCAGGAAGAAGCGGAACGCAAAGCTAAAGAAGAGGCCGAACGCAAGGCAGCAGAAGAAGCTGCCGAAGAAAATGCAGACACCCCTAAAAAGGCAACTGTAGAACCACTGAACTTTTAAAATCGCGATTATCGTCGCTGCATTAAATAATCATGGCTGAAGACAATTTAAAAGTATCCAATCACTTTATACGCACACGTATAAAAGAGGATCTCGCCAAGGCATCCTTTACCGTCACCACCAGGTTTCCACCGGAACCCAACGGCTATCTGCACGTCGGACATGCGAAATCTATTTGCCTGAATTTCGGCATTGCCGAAGAATTTGACGGTCGCTGCAATTTGCGTTTTGACGATACCAATCCGGAAAAAGAAAACGATGAATTCGTAGAGGCGATTAAACGCGATGTTAGCTGGTTGGGATATGAGTGGAATGAATTATTGTTCGCGTCGGATTATTTCGAACAGCTTTATGCATATGCAGAGCAACTCATTCAGGAAGGGCATGCGTACGTATGCGATCTTGATGCCGAGCAAATTCGCGCCTACCGGGGCACTTTAACCGAGCCGGGACAAGACAGTCCCTATCGCGAACGTAGCGCGAAAGAAAATCTGGATTTATTCAGACGCATGCGCGACGGAGAATTCAAGGAAGGCGAACATGTATTACGCGCCAAAATCGATATGGCTTCGCCCAATATTAACATGCGAGATCCTACGATTTATCGAATCAAACACGCTCACCATCACCGCACCGGAGACAAGTGGCATATCTATCCAATGTATGATTATGCCCACTGTGTTTCCGACGCCATTGAAGGCATTTCGCACTCCTTATGTACCCTGGAATTTGAAGATCACCGGCCGCTTTACGACTGGTATCTGGACACTTTACGAACTCCGGCTCATCCGCAACAAATAGAATTTGCACGACTGTCGCTTGATTTCACAATTACCAGCAAACGCAAACTGCATCAACTGGTCGAAGAAGGCCATGTGGATGGATGGGATGACCCGCGCATGCCGACAATTTCAGGTTTGCGCCGTCGCGGGTACAGCGCAGCCGCCATTCGTGATTTCTGCGAACGTATTGGCATTACCAAAAAAGATGCGCAGATTGATGTCGGTGTGCTGGAAAATTGTCTGCGCGAAGATCTGGATTTCAATACGCCGCGCGTAATGTGCGTACTGAATCCATTAAAAGTGGTCATTGAAAACTACCCGGAGGGGGAAAGCGAACAACTGGAAGCGTCCAATCACCCGAAACGACCGGAACTAGGCAAACGCAGTGTTCCATTTTCACGGGAAATTTATATCGAACGCGAAGATTTCATGGAGGACGCACCTAAAAAATTCTTTCGCCTCACACTCGGACGGGAAGTGCGTCTGCGATATGCTTATTACGTCACCTGCACCGAAGCGATTAAAGACGATCAAGGCCAGGTTACGGAATTACGTTGCCGGTATGATCCGGAAACGCGCGGCGGCAAGTCACCCGACGGTCGCAAAGTAAAAGGCACTATTCACTGGGTATCTGCGGATCATGCGCTACCGGTACAAATTAATTTATACGACCGGTTGTTTCATGAATCCAATCCTGCGGCAAAAGAAAACTTTATCGAATGTCTGAATCCGGATTCGCTGCAAATTTTACACAATGCTGTTGCTGAACCGAGTTTACAGTCGGCGAAAACCGCAACCGGCTATCAATTTGAACGCACCGGATACTTTGTGCGGGATATATCCGACAGTGACGATGGCAAACCTGTTTTTAACAGGACGGTTACTCTTAGGGATACTTGGGCTAAGTTAAACAAGTAAAATAGTTGTTGCTTGATTTGGAATTGAAGTAATAGGTTTCTTGAAACATAAGCACATTAATTTAAACTAGCGGAAGAAACCTGGTTTCATGTTACATAAACGCTCTTGCAAGCATTTGTGGATGAAACCTGGTTTCGTGTAAGTTAAGCACAGGTAATTACATCAGCGGACGAAACCTGAGCTAAATTGAATAAATGAAATATTCGTAGCTAGATTTAGAGCCGAAGTAATAGGTTTCTTGAAACATAAGCACATTAATTTAAACTAGCGGAAGAAACCTGGTTTCATGTTACATAAACGCTTTTGCCAGCTTTTGTGGATGAAACCTGGTTTCTTGAAACATAAGCACATTAATTTAAACTAGCGGAAGAAACCTGGTTTCATGTTACATAAACGCTCTTGCAAGCATTTGTGGATGAAACCTGGACTAAACTGAATAAATGAAAAAGCCCGACGCGAAGCGCCGGGCTATAAAATTCAAAAAGTTTATTATCCCTTTTTAAATTCTTTAAACATGGTGGCAAAAAATACCAGCGCATCCTGCACATCGGGGTCGCTCATGGTTTTCACCATACCGCCGATGCCGCCCTTGGCTTCCGGCGCATGACTGGCTTTCGCCGCCGCCGCCGCTTCACCAAGTTCAACCAGACTGTTTACGATGTGTTCGCGTTCCAGCAGATCCAGCAAACGCGTTAAACCTTCACTGCGTGCCAGTCGGTCCGCAATACACAGCAACTCGCTGGAAGTTTCTGCCAGGCGTGCAATGATGTCATCTGATAATGCATCGCCGGCACTTTCAAATAAACGTTCTACTTCCGAATTCATATTACCTAACTGTCCCATCTCTACCTCCTTTTATAATAAGCCGCGTGCACTGGCCCAGTACATTTTGTTATAGGCGGTTTTAAACCAGTGGATTCCCGCAGTCGGCTCTTTCGGATCAGGCGGATTTTGATAGTTAAACATTGCATAGGTGGCTTTACCCTCGCCTGCTTCGATAAAGCAAAACACTTTTCCATCGTAATCGCGCGTAGCGGTACCGATTGTCACCATGGATGCAATATTTTCTGCCAGCGCCTCGGCTTCAAAGTGAGCTGTTGAACCTGCCTTGCTAATCGGCAGATTGGTAGTGTCGCCAATCACGAATACATTATCGCGACCTTCCATGTTCAGGCGTTGCCGGTCGGTAGGAATGAAGCCACCCGCACCCATTCCGGCATCTTCGATCACCTGCATACCTTTATGGGCCGGCACGGTCACCAGTAAATCAAATTTTTCTTCAGAGCCTTCTTCGCTGATTACTGTGTCTGTTGTAACTTCTTTCATATTAAACAGCGTTTCGTACGTAACACCCATGCGGTCGAATTCAGGCGTCGCCCATTTCGCAACGGGTTCCAGGCTGTGTGTGCGGCCAATCGGATACGTGTAATGCAAATGCACGTCATCCCAGATTCCACGCTGTTTGAAATAATCGATCAGCATAAATGTGATTTCCAGCGGCGCCATCGGGCATTTGTGCGGCACACCGACCGCTACCACTACTTTTCCACCCTCGAATTCTTCCAGACGTCGGTACATTTTGACTGCGTCGGCCTCGGTGTAAAACATTTCGGCATTCTCCGCCAGTCCGGGCGTGCCTTCGGCGTGGGTACGAGAACCGGTAGCGATCACGATTACATCGTAACTGTACGTCGCACCGCTTTGTGATTTAACGCTGTTGTTATCCAGGTCGAATTCAACCACCGGATCCACCTTAAATTCAATTGAAGGTTCCAGCAAACTTGCCTGATCACGGTACAATTCGGATGGATTCATTTTGCCGACTGCCACATACAACAAACCCGGCTGATACATGTGTTTGTCGGACGCCGAGAGCATGGTAATACTGGCTTTGCCGGTTTTAAGCTCATTTCGGAGCCTGCGTGCTAAGTTATTAGCGAGAATGGTGCCACCCATTCCGCCGCCAACAATCAAGATCTTCATGGGAACCTCACTTTTTATCTTCGCTATTTACTAATTTATTTAATCTTGCGAACCACAATATGCCAGACACCTTCATCCTGAAAACTCTCCAGCATTTCATGGCCCACTTTATTAATCCACTCGGGAATATCATTGGCCGAACCTTCGTCTGTCGACAGTACTTCCAGCTCATCGCCGACTTCGGCCTGCTTCATATTGGCGATTAACTCCATCAACGGGCCGGGGCAAAAGGTATTTTTTGCGTCTACTATTTTTCTTTCTGGCACTATTAATTCTCCTCTGGTTAAAACGACCAAACCTGACCTTCATCAGCTCCGCTTAAAAATTTTGTCAGCCCCAGCGGCTCCGAAACAAATTCCTCCAGATCTTCCGACTTTAAACCGAGAATATCGATTGCCATCGAACAGGGGTAAATTTTGGCATCACCGAGTTCCACCGCCTGCTGAAACAGTTCTCTGAATTGAGGCGCGTTTTTCTCTTCCATTAATGTTCCCATGGGACCATCCGCCGGCGCTTTGCTATCGTTTCCTTTGCGAAAGTACTCCACAGCATTCATGGATAAAAAGACCGTTACCTCACTGCCACTGACCGCGCCTACCGAGGCTACCATCGAGGCCATTTGCAATTGTTCCCGCTTGCCGGAAATGACCATTATGCTGATTTTGTTAGACATTCCTCAATTCCTTTTTCGCTAGTACTTACTTTCAATAATTTGACTGAATTAACTCGTTATTTACTGCATTCGGCGCACTGCAAGACGCCATATAGCGCACTGCCAGTCCTGGACAAACAACAATGTTTTATTAGGGCATTTAATTTATGTATCAACAACTCTTATGAGGGCTGTTTATTCTGCCGCATGTTTTCTGAATTCTCGGCCGCAGTAGTAGCAACGCACACTGGAGGCACCGTCAAAAGTCAAAAAGACCTCCGGATGACCCAGATTCTTGCCGACTCCGCGACAACTTACCGTTGTTTCTGTCGAGTCGACGTATACTACGCTACTTGAGTCTTCGAACTCCATGGTTGTTTTATTCATGGTTTTTGTGAACGTCACGCTTCTGAATCAGTCACAACTTACGGTCTCAATGGTTTGCCGTCAACCAAATTAATATATCCCGTCGGCATATTAGACGTTACTAATTAATAGCGTTAGATTATCAGCTTAATAGCTTTACATTATCAGTGAGTCGTACACTTGCAACTGAACCCAAATATCCGGAGAAATTTTATGACTAATCGTCGTTATCTCTTATTAGCCGCACTACTGGTAGTATGTCCGCCTGCGAAGTCCGCCGATTATGTACTGGAACCCGTGCATACACAGATTTTATTTTTCTGCGATCATTTGGGATTTTCCAAATCACAGGGTGAATTCCTGCAGTTCAATGGACGCTTTACATTTAATCCGGATAACCCGCAAGAGGCTTCCGCCGAAGTGACGATCGATGCCGCCAGTATCGATATGGACAACGACAAATGGAATGATCATATGCGCAACGAAGATTTCTTCGATGTCAGTAAATTCCCGACCATAGAATTTAAAAGCACAAAAGTTGAAGTGGAATCCGAACATCTTGCGCAGGTTCACGGCGATCTTACGATTATCG
>JANQOT010000260.1 GCA_028285655.1 Gammaproteobacteria bacterium | reverse complement strand
GACTGGATAAACGAATAAGCTCATGAGCCGCTACCCGACCACCCGCATGCGCAGAATGCGCGCTTCGACCTTTAGTCGCGACTTGATGCGAGAGCATGCGCTGACTGTGAAAGACCTCATTTATCCGGTTTTTATTATCGAAGGCGAAAACAACCGTCAGACAGTCGCCTCGATGCCGGGGGTCGAACGACTCACCATCGATCAGTTACTGGTGGAAGCCACCGAAATACACCAGCTGGGCGTGCCCGCAATTGCTCTTTTTCCGGTAACGCCGGCGGAACAAAAATCATTGGACGCGGCTGAGGCTTACAATCCGAATGGCCTGGCACAACGGGCGGTACGCGCACTGAAAGACCGGCTGCCCGAACTGGGCGTGATCACCGATGTCGCCCTGGATCCGTTTACCTCGCATGGCCAGGACGGGCTAATCGACGAACAGGGCTACGTACTGAATGACGAAACCGTAGAAGTGCTGGTCAAACAGGCGGTTTCACACGCCGATTCCGGAGCGGACGTCGTGGCCCCGTCCGATATGATGGATGGCCGCGTCGGTGCAATTCGCTCGGCACTGGAAAATGCCGGCCATAAAAACACAAAAATTCTTTCTTATGCCGCTAAATATGCATCCAGTTTTTACGGACCGTTTCGCGATGCAGTAGGATCGGCCGGAAATTTAGGCAGCGGAAACAAATATAGCTACCAAATGGACCCCGGCAACAGCGACGAAGCCTTGCGCGAGGTACAGCTGGATTTAAATGAAGGCGCCGATATGGTCATGGTTAAGCCCGGACTACCTTATCTCGATATCGTACGAAAAATTAAAGTAAAGTTTAAAGTTCCGACCATGGTATATCAGGTCAGCGGGGAGTATGCGATGTTAAAGGCCGCAGCAGAAAAAAACTGGCTGGACGAACGCGCGTGTGTACTTGAATCATTGATCAGCATCAAGCGTGCCGGCGCCGATGCCATTCTTACCTATTTCGCTAAAGACGTAGCGCACTATCTGAAAGATTAATTCACTCCAATATACTCGTGGACAATTACGCGGTCATCGGCAACCCTGTTGCTCATAGCAAATCACCGCAAATCCATTTGGCCTTTGCGCAACAAGAAGGTGTCAGTATCGACTACCGGCGAATTCTCGCCGATGATGAAACTTTTGTAGCGACTGTTGAAAAATTTTTTCATGACCGAGGTTGTGGTCTCAATATTACGCTGCCGTTTAAAGTTAAAGCCTATCAGCAGTGTACCGAGTTAAATGATTATGCACAGGCCGCCAAAGCCGTAAATACAATAAGTTTTAGCTCGACCGGTGACTGGATCGGCGCAAATACCGACGGTATCGGTTTGTTACGTGATTTAAAATCAAACCTGGGAGTTGAGCTAACTCGAAAAAACGTACTAATCCTCGGGGCCGGCGGTGCGGTGCGAGGAATTCTGCTGCCGTTGTTACAGGAAAATCCCAGTCAAATTGTAATTGCAAATCGCACTTACGAAAAAGCGGAAGCGCTTGCAAAAGAATTTATCGCTGCAGGCACGATTAGCAGTAGTCAATTCAGTGATCTGAAATCTAGCAAATTTGATATTGTCATCAACGCGACCGCCGCCAGTCTTAGCAATCAAATTCCGCCTGTTTCCGCGACTGTTCTTAAATCGGAAACGGTTTGCTACGACCTGGCATATAGTGATCAGGACACTGCTTTTCTTAACTGGGCAAAGACACACCATGCCGGTACCACCAGCGACGGGTTGGGTATGTTAATTGAACAGGCTGCAGAATCGTATTTTATCTGGCGAGGCTTTCGTCCCGATACAGGCAGCGTATTTTCGTTATTGCGGCCTAATCGCTAGTACTTGAGGTTTCGTGCAGTTCTTTTACTTTTACGTAGTGTCTGGCGGAATAAGATAAGTATTCGATTTCACGCTCATTTAGTTCGCGAATTTTTTTCACAGGCCGACCCATCCACAAAAAACCGCCCTCCAGCTCTTTTCCGCTGGTGACCAGCGAACCGGCACCCACCATGGCATGCGAGTGGACAATTGCGTTATCCAGCACCACTGAGCCGATTCCAATGAGACAAGTATCTTCAAGCGTGCACGCATGTAATACAACCGAATGACCCACGGTTACGTCGTTACCGATAGTCAGCCTTGCACCTTCGGGACTAAAATCCCCGGCGTGAGTTACGTGTAAAATAGAGCCGTCCTGAATATTCGTGCGTTCGCCGATGGAAATTACATTGATATCTCCACGCACGACAGTCTGCGGCCAAATCGAGCTCTGCGCCCCTATAGTAACTTGACCGATCACTAAAGCCGTTTCATCCACATATGCAGTAGAATGAATCGATGGGGTATGATTTTGTAATTTTCTTATAGTCATTTGCATCTAGTACATGAGTAAACTTATTTAATACGCCTAATGCTATCATGTCGTCGCGACGATGGTGAGTTATCCGGCAGAATATATGTTTCAATCTATTCCAGCATGATTACCAAACAAAAGCTATTTGCATATATAAATTTAACCAGATTAAATCGACCTATTGGTATCTACCTGCTGCTGTGGCCGACGCTATGGACGCTTTTTTTGGTTGGCGAAGGTTATCCGGATTACTCGGTTGTACTGGTTTTTGTTGCCGGTGTAGTGCTGATGCGTTCTGCCGGGTGTGCCATCAATGATTATGCTGACCGTGACATCGATCCTCATGTTGCACGTACGAAGAGTCGTCCGCTGGTTACTGAAGAAATCACTTCCCGTGAAGCGATTATTGTATTTACCTTGTTGAGCGTTATCGCTTTTTTATTAGTAGTATTTTTTTTAAACGAGCTAACGCTATGGTTTTCTTTGGTTGCTGTTGCTTTGGCAGTTACTTATCCTTTTACGAAACGATTGCATTATCTTCCTCAAGTGCATTTGGGGCTTGCGTTTGCGTGGGCGGTCCCGATGGTGTTCGTGGCGCTTACCAATAACCTGCCGACACCCTGGGGCTGGTTATTGTTTGTGGCTACTGTTATGTGGACCACGGCCTACGATACGATGTATGGAATGGTGGATCGCAACGACGATATTAAAATTGGCATCAAATCCACTGCAATTCTTTTCGGTAGCGCCGACCGATTAATTATCGGAGTGTTGCAGGGATTTGTCGTGTTTTGTTTTATCTCCATTGGCACCCAGAACGACCTGCGTTATTGGTATTACATTTCGCTACTAGGCGTTATCGGTTTGTTTTTGTACCAGCAGTTTTTAATTTATTATCGCGATCCGGAAGAATGTTTCCGTGCTTTTTTGAATAATAATTATGTCGGTCTGATTCTATTTTTAGGAATACTGGCCAGTTACTGGATGCCTTTTTAGTCGTCTGCAGATCAATCATCTATAATACGCTTGGTACGTGCGATCGTCCAAACTTCAACATATGCCGCTCCCCGTTTTTTCAAACACCTGCTAATTTCATTTACCGTCGCGCCGGTTGTTACTACATCATCAAATAAAATTATACGTTTATCCGGTAGCGCCTGTGTGACTTCAAATGCTTTTCGAACATTTAGTCGACGCTGACACTTGGTTTTACCTGTTTGAGTATCAGTTGCGCGAATACGCCTTATTGCATTTGCTTGAAATTTTATTTTTGTTTTTTGGCTGAATTCGCGAATAAATTCGTGTACCGGGCTAAAACCTCGTGCCTTTATTCTTTCCGGATGACTTGGTACTGATAATAAAAGCGCGTCGGGCGGAGGACTTAAACACACGCTTAGAAATAACTCCATCAAGAGCATGATGTTTTCCCAACGATTGAAATACTTGAAATCAACAATAAATTCGCTAATCGGCGCCTGGTACCAAAGCGGCGCGAACAACCGGTCAAAATACGGCTGATGCTGCTGACAGACTCCGCAGATTTTGGGACTACTGTCTTCGGGTTTGACCGGCAGCCCGCAAACGGCGCACGCTGCTCCACACCATGGAAGAATCGAATGGCAACTCGTGCAAATTCCTGTCCGCTCGCCACAGCTGCCTCCGCAAAGCCGGCAAGTCCACGGATAAATCAAGCGGCTGAACTTGGCCGTACAATTGTAAAATTTTAGGTGCGCCATAATTTGACAAGTAGGTTCGGGAGATTAGACTGCCCATTCCATAGTGACTAAGCGCAATTGATCATGAGTACGAATACCAGCCAGGCTTTAGCAATTTTTTCCCAGCCATTCAATGACTTATTGTATGAAGCACAGCGCATTCACCGCTTACACCACGACCCGAACTGCATTCAAGCTAGCACGCTGCTATCGATCAAAACAGGGGCCTGCCCGGAAGATTGTGCGTATTGCCCACAAAGTGCGCATTACGATACCGGCTTGCAACGGGAGAAATTGCTGTCAAACGACGAAGTGCGTAGCGCCGCGCGCGCAGCAAAAGAACTGGGCGCTACACGCTTTTGCATGGGTGCAGCCTGGCGCAACCCTACCGACAAAAATCTCGATTCGGTTATAGAAATGATTAAGGTTGTCCAGGAAGAGCAACTGGAAACCTGCGTAACTCTGGGCATGTTAAGCAGTTCGCAATCGCAACGCCTGGCGGACGCGGGGCTGGATTACTACAACCACAACCTCGATACGTCCCCGGAGTTTTACGGCGACATTATTACTACCAGAGTTTATCAGGATCGATTAGACACACTGCAAAATGTTCGGGATGCAGGTATCAATGTTTGTTGCGGCGGAATTCTCGGGATGGGTGAAAACCGGGAACAACGAGTGGGGTTATTGGTACAACTTGCCAATATGGATCCGGTACCGGAATCTGTTCCCATTAATTTATTAGTTCAGGTCGAAGGTACGCCGCT
>JANQOT010000248.1 GCA_028285655.1 Gammaproteobacteria bacterium | reverse complement strand
TGGCCATGCATTTGAACCGCATCTGACACAGGACTGCCTTTGATTAATTCCACCAGGTAATACATCAGGTGACCGCCGTCCAATATCGGGATAGGCAACAAATTTAGTATCCCAATACTAATGCTTATTATAGCTAATGTGCTCAGGAACGTAGCCAAGCCTAACTGAGCCGAAATTCCCGCATATTCCGCAATTGATATGGGGCCGCTTATATTCTTGAGGGATGCTTCGCCAATCACCAACTTGCCAAGTAGTTTAACGGTCAAAACGCTCATATCAAGGGTTTTAACCACTCCTTTTACAAATGATTTACCAAAACCGTGCCTGACCAATATTTGTCGTTGCTCAATTTCTTTGCCAATTCGCTGTTTTTCGCTCTCATCCTGCGCGGCCCAGGGTCCAGCGCCAATTTTACCGACCTCCTCCTGGCCTTCCCGAACCCGCTCCGGCACCAACGGTATGCTTAATTCCTGACCATCTCGCTGAATCAACAAGTCGATCCGCCGATCCGGGTGATTGCGTACAATTTCAACCCAATGAGTCCAGTCCCGTACCTGTTCCTCATTAGCCACGAGAATCAGATCTCCTTTTTGCAGCCCTTGTTGCTGTGCAGCGGCACCTACCGTTAACTCCCCCAATCTGGGTGCCAGCTTCACGCGCCAGGGCTTTATCCCGATCTTGTCCAGCACATTACCTTCACCCAACAGTTGTTCGGTGTCGCTTAAATCCAGGGTCGCATCAAAGATCTCGTCGCTGCTGCTGCGTTTTCGCAATTGAATCACACCCGTTTTCAATGCTTCGTCAATCAAGTAGATATTGGTATCTTCCCAGGTCGCAACATGTTTGTCGTTAATCTGCAAAATTTCATCACCGGAAACCAGCCCGGCTTCGTATGCAATACTGTTGGTTTCTACATGACCGATCTCCGGCTTCATCCCTTGCACACCTACCAGATACATACAAAAGTAGGCTGCAATCGCAAATATAAAATTAAACATCGGGCCTGCAGCCACAATGGCGATTCTCGAAAAAACCGGTTTCTGATTAAACGCAAATTCTCGCTCTTCAGGACTCACTTCGACTTCGCGTTCATCCAGCATTTTTACGTAACCACCCAACGGGATTGCCGCTACCACATACTCAACACCGCTCTTGGGCGAAACATAGCTAATCAGGGAACGACCGAATCCGACGGAGAATCGTAATACTCGAACATTTAACATGCGCGCCACGATAAAATGCCCGAACTCATGCACCGTCACGATAATACTTACCGCGACTATAAAAGAAATTATGCTGATTACTATACTACTCATCGACGGAACTACTAATGAACTAGTGAACTAGTTGTGAAATTTGCTTATCTGCGGCTGCACGAGCTTGTCGATCGATACTCATAATTACTTCGACGTCATTTATCGCTACAGGTTCCGAACTGTCCACCACACTCGCCACCACATCATATATTTGCAAAAACTTGATCTTTCTCTCTAGAAAAGATTGCACCGCGACCTCATTGGCTGCATTCATTACTACAGATGCGCTGTTCCCCGAATTTTGCACTTCGATCGCCAGACGCAGGCAGGGAAAGCGATTTAAATCCGGGGTAAAAAACTCCAGCCCGGAAAAATCGGTCAGATCTATCGACTCCACTCCGGAATCTATACGTGCGGGCCAGGCGATGGCGTGTGCAATAGGCACTCGCATATCCGGAAACCCCAAATGGGCCAATACCGAACCGTCTCTATACGCCACCATCGCATGCACAATGGACTGCGGATGAATGACTACATTTACTTTCGTTATATCCAGGCCAAATAACAAGCAAGCCTCTATAACCTCCAGACCTTTATTCATCATTGTCGCCGAATCCACAGAAATTTTCTGGCCCATCGACCAGTTTGGATGCGCACACGCCTGTTCGGGCGTGACATCGGCTAACTTGTTTAACGGAGTTTTTAGAAATGGGCCTCCGGAGGCCGTCAGCGTTATTTTCTGAACACCCGCCTTTACTTCTTTATTGGCTACATTGGCAAGACATTGAAATACTGCGTTGTGTTCGCTGTCGATCGGCAGCAATGTCGCACCGCTATTATGCGCTGCATTTAGCAGCAAGTTTCCAGCCATTACCAGCGACTCTTTATTTGCGAGCAAAACAATTTTACCGGCTTCGGCAGCCGCTAAAGTTGACATTAATCCAGCCGCACCGACAATTGCCGCCATAACACAATCCACTTCTTGCAGCGTAGCCACTTCGCACAAGCCGCTATTACCAACCAGCAATTTAGGCGAGTTGCTTAGTCGGGAAAGTCGTTCAGCAAATTTTTTTGCGTAATCCGGGTCGGATACGACTACGTACTTGGGCGAAAACCGCTGGACTTGTTCAAATAAAACGTCTACCGATCGATTTGCACCTAGCGCTACTACATGAAAACGCTCCTGGTTACGCTCGATCACGTCCAGTGTATTTTTACCCACACTACCGGTAGAACCCAATATGGCTATACCGGTAGAAGTTTGTATATTCGCATTTGTACTCATGCCTGTAACCAGTATAAGCCCAAAATAAATCCCGGAGAGGCCGCGAGCAGACTATCGATACGGTCTAAAACCCCACCGTGGCCAGGGACAAGAAACCCGCTATCCTTAACACCTGCATTTCGTTTTAACAGACTTTCGAACAAATCTCCAACTACCGATATTAGCGCCGTTAGCAGGCTAAGAATTATAAAATACACCGCCGCACCCGGCTTTAAATCAAACTGCCACACGCCCGCCAACGCCAACAGCAAGGTCGCCACCAAGGCGCCCCATAGACCTTCCCGCGTCTTGCCCGGACTCAGTTTTTCCGCCAGTTTGACTCGGCCAAATTTTTTACCTGCAAAGTATGCTGCACTATCGGCCACCCAAATCAGTACGAATAAAAACAGCAGCAACGCGGGCAATTGCTTATGCAAATGAATAATTGCAATCCATCCTGTCACAATTACCACGTACCCGCTGTGCCAGAGAAAGCTATGCAAGGCCGGCTGTCCCAGCCAGGACGCGCGGTAAATTGTTAATAAAAATAACACCAGTACCCAGAAGCAACTGGCGGCCAACATCAATAAGCGCATGTGTTCCCGCTGCAGCCAAAACCAGCCAGCCAACATCAATACAGCACAAATCGAGACATACATCACTTTGATTAGCAAACCCTTGCTTACTAATGTCGCCCACTCCCACGCTCCCGCCAACGCTATAAAACCAAATAAAATCGCCAACCAAGTTGTTGGAAATTTCAACAGAATGGCAACCATTACTGGTATTAGAATCGCACCTGTAATTACTCGTTGTCTAAGCATTGATTTCCTTATCAATCTGCTCTTGGGTCAGGCCGAATTTGCGTTTGCGAGTCGCATAATAGTCCAAGGCCAGTTGCAATTGTTGCTCATCAAAATCCGGCCAGTACACATCGGTAAAATACAATTCTGTATAAGCAAGCTGCCAAATTAAAAAATTGCTAATTCTCTGCTCGCCGGCAGTACGTATAAACAAATCCGGCTCTTCTAACGGAAAAGTCGACAAGTATTTGTTAAACGTTTTTTCATTAACATCATCAATGTTCAAACGGCTTTCAAGCACGTCTCTAAACAGATTTTTACTTGCATTCACAATATCCCAACGACCACCATAATTTGCAGCAATATTAAGCATGAAATCCTGATTGGAAGCTGTGATTTTTTCAGCCTCGTTTATTTTTACTTGCAGTTCGTCATTAAATCGCGATTTATCACCAATAAACTTTAGACACACGCCATTTTCTCGAAGCTTTTGTATCTCTTGATCTAAAGAAGACACAAATAAATTCATGAGCGCAGAAACTTCTTTTTTCGGACGATTCCAATTCTCACTGCTAAATGCAAATAACGTAAGAATTTTTACACCCGCGTTTCCCGCGGCTTCGATTATTCGACGAGTGGATTTTACACCTTCACGATGTCCCGCCGACCTTGGCAGTAATCGTTGTTTGGCCCAGCGACCATTGCCATCCATAACAATGGCAATATGCTTGGGAATAGATTCCTTATTTGACATGGACTATGGGCAGCAAATTTAACTCCGCCGCAATGGTTATTTAAATTTCCATTAATTCCTTTTCTTTCGCTTCAAGAATACTGTCGACATCTTTTATGTGCTTATCGGTAAGCTTTTGCACTGCTTCCAGACCGACATGTTCTTCATCTTCAGAAATTTCTTTTTCTTTCACCAGCTCTTTAAGATCTGCATTCGCATCCCGACGTATATTTCGAATAGCAACACGGCCTTGCTCGGCTTCCTGCCGAACCAGTTTTACCAAATCCTTTCTCCTTTCTTCCGTCAATGCGGGTAACGGCACTCGAATTACATCGCCAGCCGTAACCGGATTGAGCCCCATATCTGAATTTAGTATCGCCTTCTCTACCACCGGCACCATCGCCTTTTCCCACGGAGAAACCGCCAAGGTTCTCGCATCTTCCACCGAAACTGTTGCAGCTTGATTTATCGGAACATCCGATCCGTAATAATCGACCACTATATGATCCAACAAACTTACATTGGCCCGACCGGTACGAATTTTAGAAAGCTCAAGTTTAAATGCTTCGATACTTTTATT
>JANQOT010000092.1 GCA_028285655.1 Gammaproteobacteria bacterium | reverse complement strand
CCTGGCCACCAGCGAATTCATCGATCCAGTGAATCCTAAGCCCCTGATGCGCAAAATTCGGCGACTTTTTGATCGCACACGATTGACAAGTGCGGAAGTTAACATTTTGCGGGGAATTCTAAAAAGCTTTAATAAACAATAGTTTATATAATTATATTCGTAGCTGGATAGCTCCATCCATACAGTACTAACCCGTTAGCTATACTTGATAAAATTACTCAGGTATTGCTACTATTTCACTACGATTTAGTAATAGCGGTGCAATTATGAAATTAAGTACCAAAGGACGATATGCGGTCACTGCAATGCTGGATATCGCCATTCATAGTAATGATGGCCCGATTTCATTGAGCGATATATCGGCTCGCCAAGGTATTTCCCTGTCGTACTTAGAACAGTTGTTTGGTCGTATGCGCAGACGCGGCTTGGTCGCAAGCACACGCGGTCCTGGTGGCGGTTATAGTCTGGCGCATGCCGCCGATAAAATCGCCATCGCAGATATTATTCTAGCAGTGGATGAAAACGTCGACGCTACTCGATGCGGAGGAAAATCTGACTGTCAAAACCAGCAACGCTGTTTGACTCACGAGTTGTGGGAAGATCTAAGTGCCCAGATTCACGAATTTTTGTCGCGCATCAGTTTGGCCGATGCCATTAATAAAGAACGGGTGGCGGAAGTCGCTGCTCGACAGGACCGTATGTTGAATGAAAACGAGCGACGCGTTGAATTTCAACCATAGTGCAGTCAATTAATTTATTTTTAAAGGAATACGCAGGTGAGCGAACTTAAATTACCGATTTATCTGGACTACAGTGCAACTACTCCGGTGGACCCTCGAGTAGCTGCGAAAATGGCGGAATGCCTGACCAATGAGGGTAATTTTGGTAATCCGGCATCCCGCAGTCATGCGTTTGGCTGGCAGGCCGAAGCCGTGGTCGAAGAGGCACGTGGTCATGTTGCGGCATTGGTAAACGCCGATCCCAAGGAAATCATCTGGACCAGTGGAGCGACCGAATCAGACAATCTTGCAATTAAAGGTGCAGCGCATTTTTACAGCAAGAAAGGCAAACACATTATTACATTAAAAACCGAGCACAAAGCGGTGCTGGATACCTGTCGGCAGCTTGAACGCGAAGGATTCGAGGTTACTTATCTGGAGCCAGAATCCGACGGCTTGCTTGATTTTGAAAAACTGAAAGCATCCATTCGTGACGATACGGTGCTGATTTCAGTGATGCATGTGAATAATGAAATCGGCGTAATTCAGGATATTCAGGCGATTGGTGAAATCGCCCGCGAACACAAAGTAATCTTTCATGTGGATGCGGCCCAGAGTCCCGGAAAAGCGCCGATCGATTTAAAAGAAATGAAAGTCGATCTTATGAGTTTTTCTGCGCACAAAACTTATGGTCCCAAAGGCATTGGCGCACTGTATGTAAGACGCAAACCACGGGTACGAATTGAAGCGCAAATGCACGGTGGCGGGCATGAGCGCGGTATGCGATCAGGTACATTGCCCACTCATCAGATTGTAGGAATGGGTGAAGCTTTTCGTATCGCAAAAGAAGAAATGGCGGCTGAAAATGAGCGCATTCGCATGCTACGGGATCGCTTATTGAATGGTTTGCGAGAAATTGAAGAAGTGTATATCAATGGAGACCTGGATCATCGTGTGCCGCACAATCTGAATATGAGTTTTAATTTTGTCGAAGGCGAAAGTCTGATAATGGCGTTGAAAGATATCGCCATTTCATCCGGTTCTGCGTGTACCAGTGCTTCATTGGAGCCCAGTTATGTGCTACGTGCATTGGGCCGCGATGACGAACTTGCGCATAGTTCGTTGCGATTCAGTATTGGTCGATTTACAACGACCGACGACATAGATTATGCAATCGACACTATTAAAAAAGCAGTGAGTAAACTGCGTGATCTCTCACCGTTGTGGGAAATGCACAAAGACGGTATCGATTTGAAATCGATTGAATGGGCGGCGCATTAGAATTACATAATTACTACAGGAGAAAGGCAAATGGCGTATGGAGAAAAAGTATTAGACCATTATGAGAATCCACGCAATGTGGGCACTCTGGATAAAGAAGACACCAATGTCGGTACCGGCATGGTGGGTGCCCCAGCTTGCGGCGACGTAATGAAGTTGCAAATTAAAGTTGGTCAGGACGGTGTCATCGAAGACGCCAAATTCAAAACCTACGGTTGCGGATCGGCGATTGCATCATCCAGTCTGTTGACAGAGTGGGTGAAAGGCAAAACGCTGGACGAAGCCAGCCAGATCAAGAATTCCGATATTGCGGAAGAACTGGCGTTGCCACCTGTAAAAATCCACTGCTCGGTATTGGCTGAAGATGCTATTCGTGCAGCGATCGACGATTATCAGGGCAAGCAAGGCACACAAGACGAAAAGAAAAGCGCATAGCAGGAAGTAGTGATGGCCATATCATTAACCGACAGTGCAGCCGATCGAGTCAAAACGTTTTTGCAAAAACGTGGCAAAGGGGTTGGCGTGCGCCTGGGAATTAAAACCACCGGTTGTTCCGGCATGGCATATACCATCGAATTTGCCGACGATATTGAAGATACCGACGAAGTATTTGAAGACAAGGGCGTCAAAGTTATCGTCAATCCCAAAAGT
>JANQOT010000224.1 GCA_028285655.1 Gammaproteobacteria bacterium | reverse complement strand
ATGGCGGAAACCATTTTGATTTATATTTCTTTTTTTACCATGTTTGCCTGCGCGCTGGCATTTGGCCTGGTGTACAACAGTACGCGCATTGCCTTGTCGGAGCGGGGAAGAGAGCTGGCGACCCTGCGCGTGCTTGGATTTTCCAGTATGGAAATTTCTTATATTCTGTTAGGTGAAATGGCCTTGTTTGTATTAATCAGTCTGCCCCTGGGGTGTTTGGCAGGCTATGGCCTTGCTGCAATGATTGTGGCCTTGATGGAAAACGAACTTTACCGTCTGCCGGTGATTATTTTTCCCGACAGCTACGGCATTTCCATGAGTATTATTCTGTTTGCGGCCGTCGTATCCGCCACCATTGTGCAGTCGAAAATCAAGCATCTTAATTTGCTGGAAGTGTTAAAGACACGGGAGTAAAAACAAAATGGACGTAAAAAATCGCAGATTACTACTTTGGTCGCTCGTTGCCTTGATTGTCGCTGCAGGCTTGTTCTCTACATTTAAAGAGCAACCCGTTCTGGTCGACATCGGCGTGGTCGAGGTGGGTCCGCTGGAAGTGTCGATATCCGAAGAAGGCGAAACCCAGGTACGCGATGTGTACGAACTGTCTTCGCCGTTGATGGGCAGAGTATTACGCCTGGAAGTAGAAGCGGGCGATGAAGTTAGCGCTGCTGAAACAGTGGTGGCCAAAATAGAACCGACCGATCCTACTTTTCTGGATGTGCGCAGCGAAAAAGAAGCCAAAGCCGCGGTAAGTGCGGCGGAAGCAGTGTTAACGCTGGCAAAAGCGCAGTTAAACGAAGCCGAATCCGAAATGGAATTTGCCTTTTCAGAACTGGAACGCGCGCAACGACTGGTCGACCGCAGGCTGGTGTCCGAGCGTGAACTCGACCAGGCAAAGAAAAATTATAAAACCAAGGCAGCCTCGGTAAAAACCGCGCAGGCATCGATCAAGGCGCGCGAGTCCGAACTGGCGCAGGCAAAAGCACGTCTGGTAACACCGATTACCGTGCAGAATTCCGGCGAAGAATGTAAATGTCTTTCATTGTTTGCACCTGCCAGCGGCAAAATTTTGCGTGTGTTGCACGAAAGCGAAGGTGTGATCGAAGCCGGCGATGTGTTGGTGGAGATCGGCGATACCAGCGATCTGGAAATTGTGGTGGATTTTCTGTCGATCGATGCAGTGCAAATCAAGCCCGGGCAGCAGGTCGCGATCGAAGAGTGGGGTGGTGAAGCGTATTTGAACGGCGTTGTTAACAAGGTCGAGCCGTTTGGTTACACCAAAGTTTCTTCACTGGGCATCGAGGAACAGCGGGTGGACGTCATAATCGATATCACCGATGCACACGAGCAGTGGCAATCACTGGGCCATGGCTATCAAGTGGAAGCGCGGGTGATTTTATGGCGCGATGAAAATGTATTAAAGCTGCCGATTACTTCGCTGTTCAGAAATAATGGTGACTGGTCGGTATTTGTTATCGAGGACAACCGGGCCATGCTGAAAAAAGTGCAAATCGGCAAACGCAATGCATTTGAAGCGCAGGTACTGGCAGGGCTGGAAAAAGGTGAACAAGTAATATTACACCCCAGTAACAACATCAACCCGGGCGTATTGATCGGCGAACGGGAAATTTAAAAAAAAGCGGAGCACATTCCCTGTGCAAACCGCTTAGGTCACGCATGACTGCGTGTCGGGAGATTATTGCTGCTGATATTCAATATCGAACGGCCGCGTGTACGCCAGGTAAAACAAGCAGGGTTCCCGCTCGCCGCAAATCAACGCATGCGGCGGTGCGCTTCCGGGAAAGCTGATGTAGGCGGGACCATTGAAACTGGTTTTTTCGCCCTTGTCGGATACCAGAGTAAATGCGCCGCTAATCCATAGATACAATTCCTCGCTGGTATGCGTATGGCTGGGTACGACATAGCCGGGCGGAATACGTACGATCGATTCACTTTGGGCAATGTCCAGACTTCCACGCAAGGGTGCGATCTCGGCACCGGGCGGCAAGCCTTCGACGTTTAAAGGTTCCCACACCAGTTTCTCGACATCGACAATGGTCTGGTCGTTTCCAAATGCAATCGGCTTTTTGTTTGAACCCAACTCGTGAGCATTGCTTTGCGCCGTCAACACGACCACGGCACTAAAAATAAAAAGCTGAAAAGCATGTTTCAGGTGTAACTTGTTGCATATTGCCATCGTTTTTCTCCTGTTGGCTTAATCGTTCTAGACAGCTAACTAAGAGCATCAACTGTGCCAACAAGGCTCGTTAATAAAATCAACAACTTAGAAACCCGGCAATCGATTTGCCACGGCCTGCATTTTGAAATTTGCAGAAAATTCGCGAAATCTCGAGAATTTTGAATTTGAAATGTCAGCAGCGTTACACTTTGAACATCGAATCCTGTGAGCAGCGCGTATGGCAGACAAACATTTATACGAGCTTTTTTATCAAACCACACCAGTGATGTTGCAGACCATCGACGGCGACGGCGTGATGCAGGCGGTGAGCAAAAAATGGCTGGAGAAACTGGGCTTTGAGGAAAACGAAGTCATCGGTAAAAAAGTCTTTGAGTTTTTAAGCGAAGAAACCAACGCTGCATTATTATCCGGCTTGTTGCAGCAGATTATCGACGACGGCGAATTACACCATCAGTTAATCGAATGTGTGCGTAAAAACGGCGAAATATTTCAAGCCGTAGCCTCTGCCGAAGTGATTCGCGATCGACTGGGCAATCCCAGCAGTATTACCTGGGCGTTGTACGATGTGGATGAAGTCGAGTTAATTCCCAGCAATACAAATCATCACCTGAAACAGTTGCTGCGCATAAAAGACCAGTTGATCGACGAACGCGATTACTTGCGTTCAGAGCTGGCCGAAGTCAAAGAAAAATTTCCGCTGATCAGCCAGTCAGCCGCCATGCAGCATTTATTTGAAAAACTAAAAGCGGTGGCGCAAACGGATGCGACAGTTCTTATTACCGGTGAAACCGGCGTGGGTAAGGAAATGGTCGCGCGCGCGATCGTCAAACAAAGTACCCGCGCGGCAATGCCGCTGGTTACGATCAATTGTGCCTCGGTAAGCAAGGAATTATTTGAAAGCGAATTTTTCGGTCATGTAAAAGGCGCATTTACCGGCGCCAACAAAGACCGCAAGGGCCGTTGGGAACTGGCCGACACCGGTAGCATCTTTCTCGACGAAATCGGCGAAATTACGCTGGAGTTGCAAGCGAAGTTATTGCGTGCCATTCAGCAAAATGAATTCGAGCGGGTCGGCGATGAAAAAACCCGCCTAGTCGACGTGCGAATTATTGCGGCGACCAATCGTAATCTCGAACGCATGGTACAACGCGGAGACTTTCGCGAAGATTTATTTTATCGCCTGAACGTGTTTCCGGTGAAAGTGCCGCCGCTTAGAGAGCGCAAGGACGACATTCCCGTATTGACACGGCACTTTCTGGATGAGTCCTGTCGTCGATTTAACAAACATTGTCACGGACTACGGGAAAATACCGTGCAGCAATTACAAAACTACAGTTGGCCGGGTAATATTCGCGAATTACAAAATGTCATCGAACGCGCCGTTATTCTATCCAAAGGCAGTGCATTGCATATCGAGCCCAGACTGATTTTCGACCGGCCCGCGGAAGTCAATCCGGACGAACCATTTGCAGTCGCGGGCAGAGATTTACTGAAAGCGGATGAAATCAAGCATCTGGAACGAGAAAACATTATCGCCGCCTTGAATAAAGTAAATTGGAAAATATCAGGCAAAAACAGCGCGTCGGAGCTATTGGGAATGAACGCTTCCACGCTGAATTCAAGAATTCAAAAACTGGGAATCAAGAAAAATTAAATGCTTCGAATAAATCGACGCTTGTCGGCAGTCAGCTTGAAATATTCTAATTTTTTATGCCGACCAATTTGCGTAGTATAAAAGCGTAGTCTGTTGGTTATCTAGTCGTAAACACAAACGTGGATTCGTAAAGAATCCACGTTTTTTTTGTGCCAACTATCTTTGAATGAAATTTCTCGTTTCAAACTCTTCCAGAAAGAACTCATCCAGAGAAGGGAATTCCCGCCACAAGTAAAAGTGTTCACTACTTAACTCATTTACTTCCGACTCGGTCGCATGCCGAGCATTCCAGGCGGTATTCAGGTAATGATAGACACTGGACATCGCTGCATTGAACTCCTGTTCGCCGAAGGTTCCGTCCTGTTTCAAGTCTTTCAGTACCTGTTCCAGTTCCAAGTGAGCTTCCTCCAAGTTAGTTACGATATAGTTTTTGTTCATCAAGCCGGCGATTAGAAAATCGCCACTCCGAATCCAAACGCCGCAGTTGCGAACAGGGCGAAGCCGAAAAATTCGCACCAGTAATCGCAGCCTTTCTCGTTACTGGACGATATCGCTTGCTGAATGTCCATGAATCAAATCTCCTTGTCGTGAGGTAATTAAGAGTCGGTTGAAACATTAAAATCCGGGTTTACGTAAATAGCTTCAAATACACGTCGCAGGTTCGCCATCGCTTCCAGCGCATGGTCCGCATCGATTGCTTCACGCGCAGTGGTCAGACTGGCTTTGGCAAAGGTGTAGTCGAAGTACAGTTCCTTTTTCGCGTCCTTGGAATAGTCGTCACCCTTGTACACGATATCGGATTCAAGTTTGTAGTTCAGGGTCGGTAATTCCTGCTTGTTTGAAAGCAAATACAAATCAACCGGCGGATAGTAGTGACGATAATCCGTTGCCTTCATGGTCGTTCCCATTTTTTCCAGGCTGGCGACGGTATTATGCTCGTACTGTGCACCGATGCTCTTGATCGACGCCAGTGCTTCGCCTACCTTGGCCTTGGCCGTTGCCGGATTGATGCGTAACAAGGCAATCGCTTCTTCGGTTTGTACCAGTGTATCAATAACCATTTGATTTACATTCTTTGATTCAGTGGCGTTGCTCGCCTGAGCATTTTGCCAGCCGATCAGCAGAATAAATGTTAAAAATGCAGGGAAGGCTAAGTAAGATAACGATTTCATTTTAAATATCTCCAGTTTGTCGATTGGTAAGTAAACAAGTGTGTTTATGCAAAACTACCGGCAGGCACCTGAGGCAGACTGCGAGGATTGCTGCGTAATTTTCGTAGTCTTCGTAATCGCTTGCTAACCGAACGGTTGGCGCGTTGTATTGCCGTGTCCGCAGCAAGATAAAAGTTCTTGCCGCGATATTCGGTAATGACATTCGGCAGCCCGACGACCACCGCCTGCACTCGACAACTTTTAATGTTTCGTCGGTGGGCGGAAGTAGTGTTAAACAAACGCACGACCACTTTATGAATTTTCCGCTGAGTAAATTCAAAAGAAGAACGCAACCTGGTTTCGATGTGATCGCGTAAGGTGTCGTTTAATTCAAAACCTCTAGCCTGAATATCAATTTGCATAAAAGACTCCATCAATTTTTTGATGGGATCAGAGTATGGGAACTGCAAACAACAAACAAATCGTATTATTTTTAATGTTCCTTCGGGAAAACCGTAACCGGGAAAGGAACCGACTGGATAAACCGGAGATTACGAATATTCGAGAAAATCGAATAAATGATAAGAACAAATCGAGTATACCTTATAATAAGTTTATGCCAGAATGCGTGAACTCATATATAAGGACAGGCGGTCCATGCGACACTTAAATTACAGCCATTTGCTCTATTTCTGGACAGTTGCCCGGGAAGGCAGTATTGCCAAGGCTTCTGAAACCCTCCATATCACGCCGCAAACCATCAGCGGACAGCTAAAATTGCTGGAAGATGCGGTCGGAGACGCGCTGTTTCGACGGGTAGGGCGCGGTCTGGCACTGACGGAAACCGGGCAGGTGGTGAATCTCTACGCCGATGAAATCTTCAGCCTGGGGGCCGAGCTCACCCAGCGGGTTCAGAACAAACTTACCGGTTTGCCGGCCGAGCTGAATGTCGGTCTGGTCGAATCGATCCCCAAATTAATCGCTTTTCAAACGTTGGCGCCGGTGCTGGAGCTGGATGAAAAAATTCGCATCGTGTGTACCGAAGGCGATCTGGAAAAATTACTGGGCGACCTGGCGGTGCACCGCCTGGACCTGGTGATTTCCGACCGACAGATACCGGCCGGCTTAAATGTAAAAGCCTACAACCATAAACTGGGCAGTAGTCATATTTCATTTTATGCGCAGAAAAAAATTGCGGCCAAGTACGCGCGTAATTTCCCCAAATCCCTGCACCGTGCCCCCATGTTGTTACCGTCTAAGAACAACGAAATGCGCCGCGCGCTGGAAGTTTGGTTTGAAGAACACGAAATCGTGCCGGACATCATCGCCGAGTGCAGCGATAGTGCGTTGTTAAAGGCTTTCGGTGAATCCGGTGTCGGGATATTTCCCGCGCCCAGCGCCATCAGCGACCAGATTCAGCAAATGTATCACTCGAAAAACATTGGTGCGGTCGAGTCCGTGACTGAATCCTTTTTTGCTATTTCACCGGAACGCAAATTAAAGCATCCCGGTGTACTAAAAATTACCGAAGAAGCACGCGAACGACTGGTGATGTAAGTCTTAAGCGATCTTGGATCGCAGCAGCGCGTACTGGCTTTTATGGATGACTGCACGCCGCACGCGCGACAGCGCGTCGCGTATTGCGATTCTACCGTCCATATTCTGAGTGAAGGCGTAAAACACTTCATCCGTGAAGCCGTCGCCCTGAAATTCACAACAGTAGTAGGATTGTCCTTGCCCCGGATCGATTTGAATATAAAAATGTATGCAGCCCGTTTTTATATTCGTTAACACCGGCGTTAGCAATAAATGCAACTGACGAATAAGAATAGGTTCCCATTCGGCTTTCAATTGAGGTTCTACATTAAATTTAATCATAGTTAATCAACTCCATGTTGGCATTTATCGTAACGGCATGCCAACGCAATAAAAAGCAGAAATTCTCTGCTTGCGAAGTCGAAAATTTCGAAGGATGGAACGTAAAGGCTCAGATTTTTTTGGTAGCCACGTCGACCGGCGATTGTCGAAATATAAGTCGCAGCACAAAGTAGCCGACCACGCCCGACATTAACGATCCGATGATAATGCCCAGACGTTCATCGAAGATCATATTCACGCCGGTTTCTTCAAATGCCAGCGAGCCGATAAACAAACTCATGGTAAAGCCCACGCCGCACAACAGCGCGGCGCCATAAATATGTTGCCAGCCCAGGCCTTGCGGCAGTTTGGCGATGCCCAGTT
>JANQOT010000220.1 GCA_028285655.1 Gammaproteobacteria bacterium | reverse complement strand
GGATGCCGTGACTTTTTCACCCGACTTCAATCCCTCCGGACCGCCTTCAGCCACTTTATTGGTAATCAATCGCTGCACGCGACTAAAAATATCTTCCTCGTAAATTCGTAATTGATCACGCAAGTCTTTTTTGACCTGCTCGATTTCCGCTTCTTCTATTTGCAACGCTCGACGGTCTTTCTGCACACCGTCGCGGGTAAATACGCGCACATCGATTACGGTGCCTTCCATACCGGAAGGAACGCGTAACGAAGTATCTTTAACGTCGGAAGCTTTTTCACCAAAAATAGCGCGTAACAGTTTTTCTTCCGGGGTGAGTTGAGTTTCACCTTTGGGTGTAACTTTACCGACCAGAATGTCGCCGGGTTTAACTTCCGCACCCACGTATACGATTCCGGAATCGTCCAGTTTCGCCAGCAGGCTTTCGCTTACGTTGGGAATATCGGCAGTAATTTCTTCTGCACCCAGTTTGGTGTCTCGCGCCACGCAACTCATTTCTTCTATATGAATAGTCGTAAAGCGATCTTCTTCCACGACACGCTCTGAAATCAGAATCGAGTCCTCAAAGTTGTAACCGTTCCAGGGCATGAATGCGACCAGCATATTTTGACCTAAAGCCAATTCACCCAAATCGGTAGAAGGACCATCCGCCAACACGTCTTCGCGCGCGATCACATCGCCCGGTTTTACCAAGGGACGTTGGTTAATACAGGTGTTCTGATTAGAACGCGTGTATTTGGTCAAGGTATAAATATCGACACCCGCTTCACCGGCCTGGGTTTCGTCGTCGTTGACCCGCACGACTACACGACCCGCATCGACGCTATCGACCACGCCGCCGCGTTTTGCAACCACGGCCGCACCTGAATCGATCGCCAACGCTCGTTCAATACCGGTACCCACTAAAGGCTTGTCGGCGCGCAGGGTCGGAACTGCCTGGCGTTGCATGTTGGAACCCATCAACGCGCGGTTGGCATCATCGTGCTCGAGGAATGGAATTAAAGACGCCGCTACCGACACAATCTGTTTCGGCGACACATCCATGTATTCGACTTTATCCGGTGTGGACAGTGCAAATTCATTTAAATGACGGCAGGAAACCAATTCATCCACCAGGTTACCTTTGTTATCCAGACTCGCATTTGCCTGCGCGATGACATACTGGCTTTCTTCAATTGCGGATAAATAATCGATATCGGCAGTCACTTTGCCTTTCACAACTTTACGGTACGGTGTTTCCAGAAAACCGTACTCGTTGGTGCGCGCATAGATTGCCAGCGAATTAATTAAACCAATATTGGGCCCTTCAGGGGTTTCGATCGGGCAAACACGTCCGTAGTGGGTCGGATGCACGTCGCGCACTTCAAAGCCTGCACGCTCGCGGGTAAGACCTCCCGGTCCCAGTGCTGAAATACGTCGCTTGTGGGTAACTTCCGACAGCGGATTGTTTTGATCCATAAACTGCGATAACTGACTGGAACCGAAAAATTCTTTTATCGCGGCAGCAACCGGCTTGGCGTTAATCATATCCTGCGGCATCAACCCTTCTGATTCCGCCAGGGTCAAGCGCTCCTTAACCGCCCGCTCTACACGCACCAGACCAACGCGGAACACATTCTCCGCCATCTCACCGACACAACGCACACGACGGTTTCCGAGGTGATCGATGTCGTCGACCATGCCGTTACCGTTGCGAATGTCGATTAACACGCGCATTGCATCCAGAATGTCGTCTTTACTTAATGTGCCTTCGCCGGTGATTTCTTCGCGGCCGAGACGGCGATTAAACTTCATGCGGCCTACCGGCGATAAATCATAGCGGTCCGCGGAAAAGAACAGATTATTAAATAGTGATTGCGCCGCTTCCTTGGTCGGCGGCTCACCGGGGCGCATCATGCGATATATTTCGACTTGTGCTTCCAGCTCGGAAGTCGTCGAATCAATCGCAAGCGTGGACGAAATATACGGACCCCGATCAATTTCGTTGGTGTAAAGAATTTCGAATTCTTTAAGACCAGTTTCATCAAGTTTATCGACGTTCTCTTCGGTTAATTCTTCGTTGGCATGGAATACCAGCTCGCCGGTTTCCTCATCGACGATGTCATGCGCGATCACCTTGCCCAATAAGTACTCAGACGGAACCACCAGGGTTTTAAGTTTCGAATTCTCCAGTTGACGAACATGGCGCATGGTAATGCGGCGACCTGCCTCAACTAATATTTCCCCATCCAGCTCAATATCGAACGCTGCGACTTCGCCGCGCAAACGTTCCGGTATTAATGCCAGCTCGTACCCTTTACGGGAAATTTTGATTTTATGAGTGTCGAAAAACATGGAGAGAATCTCCTGTGTTTCGAAACCAAGTGCGCGTAATAAAATGGTCGCCGGCAATTTGCGTCGACGGTCGATACGCACAAACAGGCAATCTTTGGGGTCAAATTCCATATCCAGCCATGAACCGCGATAAGGAATAATGCGGGCCGAATACAAAAGTTTGCCGGATGAATGCGTTTTACCTTTATCGTGATCAAAGAACACACCCGGCGAACGATGCAACTGGGACACGATCACTCGCTCGGTACCGTTAATTACAAAGGTACCGGTGTCGGTCATTAAAGGCAATTCGCCCATATACACTTCTTGTTCTTTTACATCTTTGACTTTCTTTTGGCTGGCCGGCGCCTCTTTGTCATAAATGACCAGACGCACGGTTACGCGCAACGGTGCCGCATAGGTAAGCCCGCGTAACTGGCATTCTTTTACGTCAAAGACCGGTGTGCCCAGTCGATAACTGACATATTCGAGAATGACATTGCCCGAATAACTTTCAATAGGAAATACAGAATTAAAAGCGCTATGCAATCCGGTATCCGTTCGATCCCCTTCGGTAGAATCCAGTTGCAAAAACTGGCGATAGGATGCCAGTTGAATCTGGAGCATGTAGGGAACTTCCAGAATTTGTGGTCGCTTACCGAAATCCTTACGGACTCTTTTCTTTTCGGTGAAACTGTACTGCATTTAGCCTCCTCGTTACCGGCCTAATCGGATTTTCGAAAATCTGCTGTGCGTTTCGAAAATCGCTGATAAAGAAATCAAATCCACGCAGCAACACACACCACGGTCACCCATAGCGTGTGTTGCGAACGTATTTCTTTTTTGCACGTAATAATGCGAAATAATTACTTAAGCTCTACTGTAGCGCCCGCTTCTTCAAGCTGCTTCTTGATGTCTTCCGCTTCGTCTTTAGCAGCGCCTTCTTTAATCGTCGACGGTGCACCCTCGACCATTTCTTTGGCTTCTTTCAAGCCCAGGCCGGTGACCGCTCGTACGACTTTAATTACGGCGACTTTGTTGCCGCCGAAGCTGCTCATGACGACATCGAATTCATCTTTCTCGGCCGCTGCTTCGCCGCCGGCATCACCGCTCGCTGCGGGTGCCGCTGCGACCGCTGCCGCTGCAGAGACGCCAAATTTTTCTTCCATTGCAGAAATCAAATCCACGACTTCCATAACCGTCATATTGGAGATGGTTTCCAGAATTTCTTCAGTTGATACAGCCATTTCTAAATACTCCTAATTAAATAAAACTTTGTGTGACCTTTAAGATTGCTTCTGGTCGCGTACTGCAGCAAATGTGCGCACCATTTTTGCGTGCGGTTCGGCCAGGGTACGAGCAAGTTTCTCGACCGGCGCTTTCATTACTGCCATTAACATACTGATTGCCTGTTCCTTGGTTGGAAGCTTCGCCAAACGATTCAACTCCGATGGTTCTAATAACTGACCACCGATAGATAACATCGTGACTTTTAGCAATTCATGTTCTTTGCTGAAGTCTTTTACAACGCGTGCGGCAGAACCCGGATCTTCCTGCGAAAACGCAAGAATCAAGGGCCCGACCAAACCGTCGCGCATGCACTCGTAATCAGTTCCTTCCAAAGCGCGTTTTGCCAGTGTGTTTTTCACTACTCGCAGGTACACGCCGCCCTGGCGTGCCTTGGAACGCAATTCGGTCAGTTCTTCTACACCGAGTCCACGATACTCGGCCGCAATCGCCGAGTGTGCATCAGCCGCAACCGCAGCAACCTCTGAGACAATTTCTTGTTTGGTCTCGAGATTTAGTGCCACAGTTTTCTCCTAAGTTGAACTAAGCGGACCCCTGATTTAATTT
>JANQOT010000192.1 GCA_028285655.1 Gammaproteobacteria bacterium | reverse complement strand
ACATTCAGGAAATTTGGGATGCCTGCAAGCGGCCTGGTATCAATGAATCGATGATAGGCAAGGTCCTGGGAAATTGGGCCCAGTAATGCAATCAATATCACCGTGCAAATACTAATTGCAACAAGAATTATGATGCGTGTCATCTCATTATTATACGAAAATATAACAATGATAAAATGCTTTGTATATGTAAGCGAGTTAACTTAAGCGATTTTTTATGTTTTGTGGGTATTGGCTTTTTAAATAGCGCCACTGCTCTAACTGGTTGCTGATTCCGATACGGTGATTAATTTGTTTCCAGGTTTTGGCAACAGTACTCATCGCGCGTTCAGGAGTAATAATTCCTCGATTCGCAAAATCGATATTTTCTTTTAAAGCATCCAGATACTCGCCTTGTCCTGGCAAATACAGATCCGGAATACTGTTTTTCATACTGATTAAATGCGTGTCCAGAAAAGACTTTGTGTATGTATTCTGGATGTCGGAATCTGTGTAATGCTCAACTCGAAAAGGATCGAAATAGCCGTCGGAATAGCGTACTGCCAGAGTAGACATTTCCGGACTGCATGCATAAAGAGTAAATAAATACGCGAGTTCGGGTTCCTTGGAGAAATTTGAAACCGTGTAGTTCCATCCCCAGTTAAAATAAGGTGTCAACAATACCCGGCCGTTTTTATATCCACCCGGTGTCGGGCCATATAAAATATTATCTTTAATTTTCGAGTTAGGGCCATTGAGGTATTTTTGAGTGCCGCCCCATCCAATATTACAGAACGCGTTTCCCGTCGAGAATGCTTCCCAATTTTCAAATAAGCCGTTTGACTCCGCCAACGGATACAAATATCTGGAAAGAGATATCAATTCTTTAAGGGCTGCAATACCTGCGGAATTATTAATCTGTGGGTTAAGATTATCGTCAAAAGGCATAAACCCTTTGGCATGAAATCGTATCCACCACTCCCATGCCATATAGTCCTTGGTTCGAAAAAGCGTTCCACCAAATCTATTTTGCTCCGGCCTGTGAAAAAATTGAATTATCTGATCCAGTTGTTCCCAGGTCTGGGGTATTTTTAATTCATAGCCGAACCGCTTTTTAAAATCGTTTTGCTCTTTTGGATCTTCCAGCCAGGCTTTGTTGTAAAACATGACATATGCGTCACCGTCGGTTTGATAACCGTACAGACTGCCTTTAAAGTAGTCGCCAATCGAATACAAAACGCCGTCGTAAAAATCACTCGGTTGATATTTCTCTGCGAAATCATCCAGGTTTCTAATAGCGTTGACTTCTACCAGATCGGGCAGGCCGAATGTGGCTGGAAGCGCGATATCAAACGAGGAATTTTCAGCTAAAGTATCGGCCATTATTGCGGCATTGATTTCATCCAGCGAGCCTTCGATATAGTTAATGTTGACATTAGTCGCTTGCTGAAACGCATCCCCGACCGGCTTAACGTTACCCAACGACCCTTTGGGCTGAAGAATCGTAAGCGAAACTGATTTATTTCGGGTTAACTCATTTACCTGCTGCAGGATCTGTAAGTGCAGATTTTTTAAAGAAAATCTGGACTTCGCGACCCTGTTTGGTTTGGCAGTTACAGGCATATAAGCGCTCGCCATAATTGCTGCCAAAAACCCGCAATACCTTCTTCTGAATAGATTAATTTTTCCGGTCTTCATGTTTTGTTCAATTGATCGAGATAACCGCCGATAAGTATTGCGTAGGGTAAATCGCAATAATTCACGGATTTCTATCGGCTGTTATGAGAAAAAATAAAGTCGGAAATGTCGAGCTGAGTCGTTTCGGAGTCGGAGATAAACTCCTGGTCGGCTATTTTGTAACGTTAATGGCGATAGTCTTGTGTATTGTAGTGGGAGTATTCTCGTTTAAAAAAATTCACTCTTACCAGCGGGATTTAACCGATCGTACTATTCCGTCAATGCTGGATCTCTACAATATAACCAAACATGTAGCAGTCGTAGTCGACCTGTCGGACAGTCTGGAAATTATACAAAAGCAGGAGGAGCTCGAAAAAACTCATAAAAATCTGGAACTATTGCTAAATGAGGTGAACAAGAATTTGTCGGCGATGGTGTATCGAGAAGGAGATACCTATATTACGCAAGATGTGATCGAGGATATAAATGAGCTGAAAAAAAATATCAATAGAAACGTTAGTTCGCTGGGCGAATTTATTAATTTGAACGAGGTGTTGTCGCAAAAAATAGCGGATACCAACAGAATTGTAAATTCTATGCTGAATCAAATTTCCTACTTAAAAGTTGATGCATCGACAATATTTGATAATTACGAGGCGAGAAGCGCCAATTCCGAATCTTTAGGTACTGTTATTATAAAAGATGCATATTATGTAAATTTACTTGGGGATATTCAGACGAGACTTAATAAGCTGACCAATAGCATTCATTTGATCACTGAAAGCATGTCCGGTGAAAAAATAAATATTCTGCGCAAAGAATATCATCATGATATGCGTATTATTACACGCGGTCTGGTAAAAATAAGGGATTCGGACATGCGGGTTAAACTGGGAAAAAATGTCAGAAACTTGGTTTCGGCGGGACAAGGAGCCAATAATATTTTTGATATGCAACACCATATTGTTGGCTTGCTCGGTGTAATTAAGCGAAACAATATTAGTAACAAGATTTTATTGTTTAATTTGCGGGAATATGTACAAGGTTTGCAAAACAAGCTCGAACTATCTCTCGAAGACAATTTAATAAAACTGGACGAGACGACCAGGCATAGCACTTGGACTATGCTGGGTATAGCTTTATTTGCACTTGTCAGTACTTCGCTGTTTATCTGGTTGTATATATTTAATGGCGTTTTGCGAAGAATAAAAAGCTTGTCAAATGTCACCAGACAAATGGCGAATAATGTATGGGATACACAAATCGAACCGATGCAGGAAAAAGAGCTGAATGACCTGGAGAATGCGCTGTACTTGTTAAAAAATCGAACGATCGAAATGCAGGCAAAAGATGAATTGCTGGAAAAACGTGCCATAGAGCTGGAAAGATCAAATGCCGATTTGGAGCAGTTTGCCTATGTCGCCTCGCATGATTTGAAAGCCCCCTTGCGAGCGATTGACAACCTGGCGCATTGGATTGAAGAGGATCTGCGAGAAATTATGAGCAGTGATGTCAGCGAAAATATTCAGTTAATGAAGCAGCGCATACAAAGAATGGAGTGTTTGCTGGAAGATTTACTCAATTATTCAGTAGTGGATGCGCAATACGGTGCCGTTTCAAAGATTAGCACTTCGGTTTTAGTCAAAGAAGTGTTTGAATTTGTAGCAGGCAACAGTAATTTTTCCTTGATCATGCATGGCGATTGGATAGATATCCATACGCAGGTGCCGTTGTTGGAACTGATTTTCAGGAATTTATTCAGTAACACAATTAATCACCACGATAAAAACGTCGGTAAAATAATCGTCGATTGCAAAATTGTACTGGACAAGCTGCATATATCAGTAATGGATGACGGTCCGGGCATTGACGAGGACTACCACCAGAAAATTTTTGAAATGTTTCAAAAGCTAAGCACTCAGCGCAATCAAAATAGTACCGGTATGGGCTTGGCTTTAATCAAGAAAATAGTCGGTATCGCGGGTTGCGAAATACGTGTTATTTCCAATCCCAGCAGAGGAAGGGGTACCACATTTGTATTTACCTGGCCGATACTTTGGGAGGATAAAAGTATTGCAGCATAATAGTTCCCTAGTTTAATTATTTTCCGTCATTTCGGCGACGAAACGTAGGCATAATGGGACTAAGTGCTAATCGAACAATTATCTTGATAACGAACTAAATTTTTCGCCGCAGAGGCCGTTAGATTGTAAGTAGATACAAGCGAATTCATAACGACAATCCAAATGAATATTGATCCAGACATTACAATTTTGATGATAGAAGACGATGAAGTCGATGTGATGGCTTTTCGACGTGCTATCAGTAAAGCAAAACTTCCCAACCAGGTACATTATGCTGCCAACGGATTAGAGGGGCTGGAGTATCTACGCGGGGAAGGGGGAAAACCCAAGATTAAACAACCATGCGTGGTTCTGTTGGATTTAAATATGCCCCGAATGAACGGATTTGAGTTTTTGGAGGTTTTGCGGGCAGATAAAGAATTGCGCGACGCTGCAGTATTTGTTTTGACAACTTCAAATCTGGATAAAGACAAGGTGCGAGCCGAAGAATTATCGGTTGCCGGGTACCTGGTTAAATCAGAGCTGGGCGAAACTTTCTTGCCTGTTATTGAAAAGCTCAGCGCTTACTGGATGTCTATGTCTTTTGCAAAATGCGGTTCGTACGACTGGGAATAGACTCAACCAGTCCGTTGGCTAGCGATGGCTAACCGCGGGACTCACTTTAATAGCACAAAATTTGAATTCGGGAATCTTGGCAAACGGGTCCAGTGCGTCCGTAGTTAGTAAATTGGCCGCTGCTTCATGGTAGCAAAACGGCATAAAAATTTGCCCGTGTAGCAAACCATCATCGGCGCGGGCGAAGCATTCCACTGTTCCTCGGCGCGAGCTGATTCGAATTTTATTATTCGGCTCCACTCCCAATTTTTTAAGATCGTCCGGGTGAACGGCTGCAACCGGAACTGGTTCGATTGCATCCAGCATTGATGC
>JANQOT010000176.1 GCA_028285655.1 Gammaproteobacteria bacterium | reverse complement strand
TGATGCGGGTGCAGAGAAGTACGCAGCCGATAACAACATTGAGCGCCGTCCATGTGACGCGAACAACAACGACGACGATTTCGATTTATAATCAAATCGAATATTGTGTTCTAGACCGGGCTCCTTTGGAGCCCGGTTTTTTTTGTGCTTGTTATTTATGTATAACTGGTTTCTTCACGATAGTTTTGCCCTGACCTGATCACTATGCCCAACGCAGAACAACGCTCGGTACTAATTACGGGATGTTCATCGGGCATTGGTTACTGCGTTGCCAAAGAACTATCTACACGCGGCTACCAGGTAATTGCCAGCGCGCGCAGTCCGGCCGATGTGGATCGGCTAAATGCCGAAGGTCTGTACTGCATCGAGTTAGATCTCGCTCGACCCGACAGCATCATCACTGCCGTACAGCAAACACTTGAATACACGCGAGGTACTTTATACGCACTGTTTAATAACGGCGCCTACGGACAGCCCGGCGCAGTCGAAGACTTGTCGCGCGAAGCAATACGAGCACAATTTGAAACCAATGTATTTGGCTGGATTGAATTGACAAACCAAGCCCTTCCCGTTATGCGCAAGCAGGGTTACGGTCGTATCATTCAGAATAGTTCGGTATTGGGATTTGCCGCTTTAAAATTCAGAGGCGCCTATGTCGCCAGTAAATACGCGATCGAAGGTTTTACCGATACCTTGAGACTGGAATTACATGGGACCAATATATTTGCCTCGCTAATTGAACCAGGGCCCATCGAAAGTAATTTCAGGGCCAACGGGTATCGAACGTTTCAAAAATTTATCGATCGCGATAACAGCGTATTTCAAAAAGAATACGCAGAAACCGAAAGGCGTTTATTAAAACAGGGTGCTACTACACGATTTACTTTACCGGCCAGTGCGGTTACACCCAAAGTTGTGCATGCCCTTGAGAGCAGACAGCCAAAAGCCCGCTATTATGTCACCTTCCCCACCTATTTATTTGCATCGTTAAAGCGGATTCTAAGTACAAAAGCACTGGATAAATTTTTGGGTAAAATTTCAGCGTAGAAACCAGCACACTAAGCCGCGCGAGATGAGGAAATTTTTGAAAATAAAAGCTCGCCATCTGCCAAATCCACTTTTATCACATCTCCATCCGCATACTCACCTGCCAACAACGCCTTGGCTAATGGGTCTTCCACGTTTTGCTGTATGGCGCGTTTGAGAGGTCGCGCACCATAAGTCGGGTCAAAACCGGCATTACCGAGAAAACTCAATGCAGCTTCAGTAAATTCAATTTCGATTTCGCGAGTATTCAAACGATCTTGCAGCTTCTGCAACTGTATTTTGGTAATTGCAAGAATCTGGTCTTTCGATAATGGCCGAAACACAATGGCATCATCGATTCGATTAATAAATTCAGGGCGAAAATGCTGGCCTACCACTTCCATCACAGTCGCCTTGATTTGATCGTAATCTTGCGTAGCCGCCAATTCCTGGATGCGATCACTGCCCAAATTCGAGGTCATTACAATTACGGTGTTTCTAAAGTCTACAGTTCGACCATGGCCGTCGGTTAAACGCCCGTCATCCAGCACCTGTAACAGGATATTAAATACATCCGGATGGGCTTTTTCGATTTCATCCAGTAACACTACGCTATAAGGTTTACGCCTGACGGCTTCGGTTAAATAACCACCTTCCTCATAACCGACATAACCAGGAGGCGCACCGATCAATCGCGCAACCGAATGCTTTTCCATAAATTCGGACATATCGATCCGCACAATCGCCTCTTCGGTATCAAACAGAAATTCTGTCAGCGCCTTGGTCAGTTCTGTTTTACCAACACCGGTCGGGCCCAAGAACAAAAACGAACCATTAGGACGATTCGGATCGGCCAGTCCCGCACGCGATCTTCGAACCGCATTTGCAACTGCATCTACGGCTTCATCCTGACCTACCACTCGACGCTGTAGCTGCTGTTCCATCTGCAGCAATTTTTGTTGTTCACCCGCCAGCATTTTACTGACCGGAATCCCGGTCCAGCGGGATACTACGTCGGCAATTTCATTGTCTGTTACTTTGTTGCGCAACAACTGCGTTGTTTGATGATCCGCGCCGGCAGAAGCTTGCAACTTTTTTTCCAGCTCGGGAATCAGCCCGTATTGAATTTCCGACATCTTAGCCAGATCTCCGGCACGTCGTGCCGCATCGAGTTCAATGCGCGCATGATCCAGTTCCTCTTTTATATGGTGCGTGCCCTGCAAAGCGGCTTTGTCTGCGCGCCAGATTTCTTCCAGGTCCGCATATTTTCTGTCAAGTTCCTGGATCTGGTCTTCCAGTAATTGCAGACGCTTTTTCGATGCCTCGTCGCTTTCCTTGCGCAACGCTTCGCGTTCAATTTTGAGTTGAATAAGTCGACGATCGAGTTTATCCATCTCTTCAGGCTTGGAATCAATTTCCATTCTAATTTTTGATGCGGCCTCATCCACGAGATCGATCGCCTTGTCCGGCAGCTGTCGACCAGATATATAGCGATGCGACAAGGTTGCGGCCGACACAATGGCCGGATCGGTCACTTCGACCCCGTGGTGCAGTTCGTATTTTTCTTTAAGCCCGCGCAATATGGCGATGGTGTCTTCCACCGATGGTTCATCGACGACAATTTGCTGAAAACGTCGCTCTAATGCAGCATCTTTTTCAATATATTCCCGGTACTCGTCAAGCGTAGTCGCACCCACACAGTGCAATTCTCCGCGCGCAAGGGCAGGTTTCAGCATATTTCCCGCATCCATAGCCCCTTCCGCTTTTCCGGCACCGACCATCGTATGCAATTCATCTATGAATAGGATGATCTGCCCTTCCTGCTTGGACAAATCGTTTAGCACACTCTTTAAACGCTCCTCGAATTCACCACGAAATTTGGCTCCGGCAATCAGTGCGCTTAAGTCCAGAGACAAAAGTCGCTTGCCTTTAATCCCTTCGGGAACTTCGCCATTGATAATTCGCTGGGCCAGTCCTTCTACAATAGCGGTCTTGCCGACTCCGGGTTCGCCGATCAACACCGGGTTGTTTTTGGTGCGGCGCTGCAATACCTGAATGGCGCGCCTGATTTCATCATCGCGTCCGATCACCGGATCGAGTTTGCCCTGCTCTGCAAGTTCGGTTAAATCAACTGTGTATTTATCCAGCGCGCCGCGCTGATCTTCCTGATTGGGATTATTCACTGTTTGACCTTCACGCATTCGTTGAACAGCACTATCTATTTTTGCCTTATCCGCATTCAAACGTTTTAATAACTCACCCAGATTGCCCTTGTCCTCCAACGCAGCAATGGCAAATGTCTCGCATGCGATGTACTCGTCGCCCCAGTCATGGGCAACTTTTTCGCATAGATTTAGTATTCCTGCCAAACCGGAAGATACATGTACTTCGCCACCGGCGCCTGTGACTTTAGGCAATGAGCCCAGCATCGACTGACACTCAGATTCAAGTTTGTT
>JANQOT010000175.1 GCA_028285655.1 Gammaproteobacteria bacterium | reverse complement strand
ATGCTGCCAAACAGGGAAACAACGCCTTGCCATTGACCATCGATATTGGATACACGCACCCAACTGTCGTCAATATTTTTAATGCGGCCGGCGTAGTGGGTAACGTTTTCGGTCGCATCGACATTTGCTACTTTTGCATTCAGCGAAGCATTTTCACTAACCACAGCCTCGTAAAAATGACCCAGCACCTGAACTTGCAGTATGGTTTCTTGGGCAAAAACCGAGTTTGATAAAATTAACAAACTCATGCATAACGGCAGTCTTAGCAGCAATTTAGTGAATCGCACTGAATGACCCTCTTGGTTCGAATGAAGATCAGAAGCTGACATCTGATCTAGAAATCTTTGACGAGGATCTACTATTGAAACAATAATTGGCCCAGTTAATGACAGACGGTCAAAAACAGAGGTTGAAATGCATACCCATTTGCAGCCGAACGCGCTTTAACTAACTCATGAATCAGACAAACATGAAACCTGCCGGCCTGTTTACACAAAATATCTGGTTATTTGCGATTCCGGTTGTTGGCGCAATCGTGATGGTATTACCGGCAGACGTGCGACAATTACTTTATCTGCACCTGGAACTAAGTCGGAGCGGCGAATTCTGGCGCTTGATCTCGGGACATTTCGTGTACGTCTCGTGGCTGCACTGGAGTCTGAATACGCTGGGAATACTGTTATTTTGGCTATTTTTTCGTGAATCCCGGCACTCTAATATGTTGTTGCCGGCAATTGTATTTATCCTGCTGATTGTAAGCGCCGGGTTGATGGAACTCAGCGTGAAACTGGTCTGGTATGCAGGCTTTTCCGGAATTCTTAGCGGTTTGTTTGCCTACGGTGCAATCACCAGTTTCGTGAAAAATCCGGGATTCTCCGTCGGTTTGCTGCTAATCCTTTCAATCTACGTATTCATTCAAATAAATAGCGGTGAACTGGTAGACGGCGGACTGGAATCCGTACGGACATCATCCTATGCACACGCATTTGGATTGATCGCTGGAGTTATTTATGGGTTACTGGCAATTGTTTTTACCGGCCTTGCCAGGAAAAACAAATAACAAGAAATGCACGAAAAGTGCGAACAAGAATTTAATAGCTTAAAGTAAAAGAAATGTACTGTTTGCAGTTATACCATGCAGGGTTTTCTGCGATGATAGTATTTAACGTCTTTGAAACTGACATCTTCTGCACCGCCGCCCATGTATAGCTCCTGTACGGCATCAGATTCCGACAATTCTTTAGCAGATCCTTTTAGTACCACTCGACCATTTTCAATAATGTAACCGACCTTGGCGTACTTCAATGCAACGTTGGCATTTTGCTCCGATACCAGAAAACTCACGCCATCTTCCTCATTAAGGGTCTTTACAATTTCAAAAATTTCCTCGATTAACTGTGGTGCCAAACCCATGGAAGGCTCATCAAGCAAAATCAGATTTGGTCGTGCCATCATGGCACGTCCCATTGCAACCATTTGCTGTTCACCACCCGAGCATAATCCACCGAGATTTTTTCGACGAACTTTAATTCGCTCGAAGCGATCGTAAACATACTCTAAATCTTGCTTAACGGATGCATTGTCCGCGTTGCGAATAAATGAACCGGTAAGCAGGTTTTCTTCTACAGTTAAGTGACCGAAAATATGTCGGCCTTCCAGAACCTGCACGACTCCCATTTTCACCATATCGTAGGGATTCAAGCCGGAAATATCCTGACCGTTATACTCGATGATTCCCTTACTGACTTCACCACGCTCGGCTTCCAGCAATCTGGATACCGCTTTACAGGTAGTGGTTTTACCTGCGCCGTTCGCGCCTAAAAGAGAAACAATCTCCCCTTTGTGTACTTCAAGTGAAACACCATGCAATGCGGCGATTACACGCGCATACAGCACCTCGATGTTTTTAATCGCCAGTATAGGTTGGTCCGAACTCATTTACTTAACCTTACTTGTTTAAAATCCGACCGGGCCTCCAAAGAGGCCCGGCGGAAACGATTTGATTATAAATCGAAATCGTCGTCGTTGTTGTTCGCGTCACATGGACGGCGCTCAATGTTGTTATCGGCTGCGTACTTCTCTGCACCCGCATCA
>JANQOT010000174.1 GCA_028285655.1 Gammaproteobacteria bacterium | reverse complement strand
GGCAACTGGAACTCAGCGAAGAACCCGTACATATAAAAGCACGCAGGCTGGAAATGGGTGACCGGTCCGCCGAAGTCGTTGCGCTGCGAAACAAGCTGTTCCATCTGGGCGATTACATCGGCAACGACCTGCAAAGCGATTTATTCGATGAAGATCTGGCGGTCGCGGTCAGCCATTTTCAGATTCGACACGGCCTGGAAGCAGACGGCATACTGGGGCAAAAAACCATTCGCGAACTGAATACTCCCCTGCTGCACAGAATTCGGCAACTGGAAATCAATATTGAACGCGCACGAGCGTTGTCCAAGGTTCACCAAGAGCGCTACCTGTTGGTAAATGTTCCGGCCTACCAGTTGTATTTATACGAGAACAATAGAGTCGCGTACACGGCACGCGTTATTGTCGGTAAAAAGAAACACAAAACACCGCAACTGACGTCGGAACTGACCAAAGTTATTTTAAACCCGTACTGGAATGTACCGCGATCGATTGCGCGTAACGAAATTTTTCCGGAACTGAAAAAAGATCCGCAATACCTGGCCAAGAACAATATGAAATTATTCGGCCGATTAAACAATCAAATCTACCAGGTAAATCCGGACGCGATCGACTGGTCCTCGCTCGACGCGGCGAATACCACTTTTAGAATTCGGCAGGAACCCGGTGCAGGAAATTCATTGGGGCAAATCAAATTTATATTTCCCAACCGACACAGTGTGTATCTGCACGACACCCCGGCACGAAATTTATTTGACCAGCCACGACGCGCCTTTAGCCATGGTTGTATACGATTGGAAGACCCGTTCGCCTTAGCCGAAGTGCTGTTATCTTCGGGAGACGGCGCCTATTCCAAGGGCGATCTGGAGTACCTGGCCAAAAAATCCCGCTCCAAAGTTGTGGAGCTGGAGCAGCCCGTCCCGATCCACATTACTTATATAACGGCGTGGGCGGACGAGCATGGAGTCGTGCATTTTCGACCGGACATCTACAAACGCGATAGCCAATTTGCCGCCACCTTGTATAATGCGAAAAACTAAAATTATAAGCATAACCATCGGGGCAAATTGTGAGTGGACCAAAACCTGCGTGGAGCGAAACGCTTCATGATCGCCGTGCGTTTCTGAAAACGTCTTCCGTAGCGCTTGTAGCCGCTGCTTTTCCTCAAATAATTCAAGCAAATATAAAGAAAAGCTCAGAAAGAACTTTAGAGTTTATCAACCTTCATACCAATGAAACGCTGGACTGCTGCTATTGGCAAAACGGTCGTTATGACCCCGCTGCCCTGGCTGAAATTGATTATTTATTGCGCGACCATCGTGCGGAAGAAGTCTATCCCATCGACCGTACACTACTGGATTTATTGCATTCTCTGCACACTTTTGCCGGCTCAAGTGCGCCCTTTGAAGTAATTTCCGGGTATCGATCCCCCAAGACCAACGCCCGCTTGCGCAATACCACCGGCGGCGTGGCCAAGCGCAGCCTGCACATGCAGGGTAAAGCCATCGATGTACGTCTGCCCGATATCAGGCTCGCAGATTTACGCGATAAGGCGGTATCGCTGCAAAACGGCGGTGTCGGTTACTACGCAAAAAGCAATTTCCTGCATATCGATATCGGCCGAACCCGTCGCTGGTAGCGTGAAAATCCGGGTACGGTAATCCCGTTTGCGGTTCAACCCGGCTTTTGTCGCTTTCTTTGAGTAACAGCGGAGCCGTATATTGATTTTCGGTTCTACCGTTGTATTAATCCTGTTCCCATAAAATGCGTAGCAACTCAGCTTGGCTTTGCAGCAAATGAAAACAAGCGAGCAATTGTTTCAAATTTGACATATTCCCGCATATTAGGAAAATTGATCAGGTTACAACCATGAGGAACTGAGATGGCAGGAAAATACGAAATATACAAAGACCGCGGCGGTAAACATCGTTTTCGACTAAAAGCCTCCAATGGTCAGATCATACTGGCAAGCCAGGGGTATTCAGCCAAAACGGGATGTAAAAACGGAATTGCATCCGTGAAAAAAAACGGCAGATACGCCAAGCAGTTTGAACGCTGCACGTCGCGCAACGGTAAACCTTATTTTTTACTGAAAGCCAAAAACGGTCAGGTGATTTGCAAAAGCGAAATGTATAATACGGAACGAGCTATGGAGAATGGAATCGCCAGCGTGCGCAAAAATGCACCCGGCGGAGCGATTGTCGAAGTGTGAACGCAAGCGGAGTTATTTGACCAGATAGCTCCGCTATTTTACTGCTGTTCAGATCGCAGTTTCTGCATGGTATAGAACTACTCTGCTTTATTGTTATTTGGAGTTCAGTTCCTGTTCAGCAAGTTCAAAAATCGATTTTAATATCTTATCGTTGTCCACCTCTACGGGCAGCGGTTGGTCCTTTATTAATTGCAATGCGGATTTGGCGCTTTGAACGGCGTGCTCGGTATAATTTACTTTATCTTCCCCTTCCACTGCATGCGCCGCCATATATCCGTATGCTCGTGCCTGGTGCATATAATTATCGGGGTTCTTCGTTTGCTGATCTTGCGCCAATTTAAATGCGCGCGCCGCCTTTTCATACTCACCCGAAATAAACCAGGCTTTGCCGACCAGAGTGGAGTTGTGCGTTAGCCAACCCGAGGTGCGCACGATCGCATTTTGGGTCCACAAAGAAATGGCCGCTTTGCTGTAATCATCGACTTCGGCGGGTTCGCTGGCATAAGCAACATCCACCAGCGTTGCGATTTTCAGGCTTTCGCGCCAGCCCTCTTCGTACTGTTCATACGATTTACGCAGTCGTTGCAGTTCTTTTTCATCGCCGCGCCGTTCGGCCGAGGCGATCTGGTTTTCGAAACTGGTTTGTAACGATTTATGCTTGATAAATGGTTGTTGATATTTGGCGGCATTTTGTGCGGTGAACGCACCCCATATTCCGGCGGCGGCTCCCAATATCGCCAGCAAGATCGCGACTATACTGAGGGCGGATTTCATTAACGCAATGCCGAATTAGACATAATTCACGCATTATATTAGAAATCCTGTTGCTCGCGACAATAGAATATATTCGGGAATGATTATGTAATAAAAGTGTTTTTTGCAGCCGCCGGTTACAGATGCTGATGCAATTTCTGCATGAATTTGGAAGCCAGCAAGGGTTGGCTACCCAGGGTCATCTTGCCTTGTAACACCTTGATCTCCCACTGGCGAAAACAGTGTTCGTAGTCCTTGAATGTCGACTTGGCGATCAGCATCGCGATGTAGGCATTATTTTCACTGTAATCACCCGCATCCACCCGGATGCCCAGCAGCTTCATCGAATCCAGAAATACCCGCAAACGGTCGGTGCCGCCCAGTCCTTTGGTGTTGGGCAACTGCTTGATAATTTTCGACGCCAATTGCATCGATTTATCCCAGTCTTCGATGTCTTCGGCAGCGATATGCTGCATATTGCAAAATTCGATCTGTGTAAGCACGTTGGTCGCTGGCGGAAATCAGTTGTATTTATATGTTAAAAGTGACCGATTATCGGCCCTGAAACGAATCGCTCAGTGGTGAATTAGTATACAAATATAGAAACTTTAGTACTGCACAAATGTCTTAATCGGTAGGAGAGAAATGACAAGGAAGTCCCTCGAACTAGCCGAAAATCCGGTGACTTTTTATCCGCTTTTTTGCCTATTTCGCCTTGACGTTAACTGCTGAAATCTCGGAGTTGCCCTTGAAGCCGCATTTCCCGTTCACATGTACCCTGACCTGTAAATTATGAATCAGCGCTTCCAGTAAAGTGGCATACATCTGGTCGGAACCGTTGGACAAATAATCCTGATAAAACCAATGATCGTTTCTGCATCCACTGGGATTTTCAGACACCTTGATTTTCACGCGATAGCGAAAGTCGGAATCCGGCGACAACTCCAGCACTTTACCGTAGGTAGTCCAGCCAGATTCGGCATGCACCGGCATCGAAAGAAACAATAAAACAGTTACCAACAAACCTGCTCTCATATCGGATCTCACTGCACATCATTAATTCTCCTAACTAATATATACTATTCAAAACCTCATGTGGCTGGGAAAATTTGACATGAAGATCACCATCGCCTTATTGATTACATTAGCAATAATAAGTTTTACTACTGTTGTTGCCGATAAACCCAAAGGCGAATTCTTTTTAGCTGCGCCGCCCAAGGGCTGGACGCTGGTAGATAAAGACACGCAATTGCATATTGCGAACTTCAAATTCGTGCCCGCCGGAGAAAGCACGCAACAATGGTCGCAGATGGTCACTATCACTAAAATGACAGGCGAATCGATGCTGCCTGATAAATATTTAAACCAGGCCGCCGAGCAAAAAGCAAAAAACTGTACCGATTACCAGAATCAGCGATTACCGTTCAAAGGCTCCGACGGTTACCCAACCGACGGCATGATTGAGCTGTGCGGCAATAATAAAACCAGCAGCAAAGGCGAACTCACTGTCATCCGTACGATAAAAGGTACAGATCATTTATTTGCGATTCAAAAAACCTGGCGGTTACAACCCTTTGACCTGAGCAAAGGGCTCCCTATTCCCAAACAAGATATCGACGAGACCGTGCTCTATTTTGCCGGGGCAAAAGTTTGTGATACACGCAGAGGTACCTGTCCGGCAAATATGGGGAAATAGATCAACCAGGCCCGACCCGATTTGATTTATGCAGCCTCCATTGCTAGTACGGCTTCATCAGTGGAAATGACGCTGTTCGCCAGATATCCAAAGTTAATCAACGCTGCTTTGTAGCCGTCCCCCAGCTCTGGATGTTTTGCACCGGCGGTAGCGTCTTTAACAACCGCAACTTCGAAGCCTTGCTCCAGTAATTCGCGTAAATGGGCTTCTACACACAAATTAGCGGACATACCTGCCAAAATTACTTTATTAATACCACGTTTACGTAGCTGCAAGATCAAATCGTTATTTTCCGGGCCGTACACTTTATGCGGACTGACGACGACCGTTTTGCCATCTTCAATATAAGGCTTGTATTGTGCAAGCCAGTCAGCACCGGATTCTGAAAATCCTTCCAGACTTAATGCATCCTTACGGTCAAACATTTTGATTTCATGCATCATTTTTTCAACCGTGCCGCCAAATTTCCATTCATGGTCAACCGGATAGTAATAATGCGGGGAAATAAACACTTCGAATCCATTTCCTTTTGCCGCTTTGAACAAACGTTCAATGTTTTCAATCGTGTTATTTTCTTTGACGCTTTCTCCTACTAATTGCCAGGTAACCCCTTTTTCGCTCAGAAAATCGTTTTGTGCGTCGGTGACGAGTAAAGCAGTATATTCGTTTTCAATATTCATAAATCATCTCCCGCTATTAATGGAAATTTATTCGTGCAACGTGGGATATCCTTCCACAAAAACCCAGTTGGATTTTTGCGCCGGCAAATGACAACCTTTGCAATCGTTTGCAAAGTCTGTCGCGACATTCTTTTTCGGGTTATCGATATTAATCAGCGCCCATCCCCAGCCTTCCGCCCATACTTTATTGTGTGGAAAGCGATTTTGCGTATCCCTGACCATCACAAACCACAGTTTGGTACTTTCTGAATAGCTGATATTGGCACCGGTTGTGAAGTTTCCCGAACGGTGAGCCCGTACTTCTTTGACCAGCGTCGCGCCATCGGGAAAGTCTTTTGTTTTGCGATAAGCTTCCAGCGACTCTTTTTCCGTAAATACATCGTGAAATCCGCTTGCATCCCCGTCGGGGACAAACCATGAGCCTATATGTGCCATCTGGGTGCGAAAACTGTCCGGCAGGCTTATATTGCCGTCGGCATCCACATAGGGCGAAAAATCACTCGCATTGGCTGCGAAGCTCATTAGAAGCAGCAAGATAAGATTGGATATTTTTAGTTTGGCTGACATCACACGCTCCCTAACGCTTTGTTACCAAAGCAATATTGTCAGCACAAGTAAAAAGAATTTATATGTCAGAAAAGACTGGATTTATG
>JANQOT010000151.1 GCA_028285655.1 Gammaproteobacteria bacterium | reverse complement strand
GGCTGTCGCGCCGCCAACATGGAATTTATGCAGTTTCACCCGACTTGTCTGTACCATCCCAGCGCCAAGTCATACCTTATCAGCGAAGCGGTGCGCGGCGAGGGTGGCCGCATTATTCTTCCCGACGGCACCGAATTTTTGCACGAATTCGATCCGCGAGGTGTATTGGCTCCGCGCGACATCGTGGCGCGGGCGATCGACTATATGATGAAAAAACACGGCCTGGATTGTGTTTACCTGGACATCAGTCATAAATCGAAAGACTTTATCACCCGTCATTTTCCCAACATCAATGCGCGTTGTCTTTCACTGGGTTACGACATGAGCAAGCAACCGATCCCGGTGGTTCCCGCGGCGCATTATACCTGTGGCGGCATTGTTACCAACCAGCATGGCAAAACAGATATTGACCAATTGTATGCAGTTGGGGAAGTCGCCTTTACGGGTTTGCATGGCGCCAATCGCATGGCCAGTAATTCTCTGCTGGAATGTTTTGCTTATGGTCGATTTGCCAGTCAGCATATAAATGCAGAATTCGATGCATTCGCACCCGTAATCAATATTCCGGCCTGGGACGAAAGTCGTGTTTCCAATTCGGACGAAGAAATCGTGGTGGCACACAACTGGGACGAGTTGCGTCGGTTTATGTGGGACTACGTCGGCATTGTTCGCACTACCAAGCGACTGCAGCGCGCCAAACACCGCGTTGACTTATTACTAAGTGAAATCGACGAATACTACAGCAACTTCAAAATTACCAGCGACTTGATTGAATTACGCAACCTGGCGGTCGTTGCCGATTTAATTATTCGGTGCGCTTTGTCACGCAAGGAAAGTCGAGGTCTGCACTACACACTGGATTATCCCGAACTAGATCCGCAACTGGACCAGGTAAATACCGTTCTCGCTCCGAAAAAATTTGACTCCGAAATGAATACCGAACTACGCGTCGGTAGCAATAAATAATTTTTCGCGGTAATACTGCAGTTCACTAATAGAATCACGAATATCACTCAGCGCCAAATGTGCGGACTCTTTTTCAAATCCGGCTGCGATCTCCGGAAACCAGCGCTTGGCCAGTTCTTTTATTGTGCTTACATCCAGATTACGATAATGAAAATAGCTTTCGAGCAAAGGCATTTGCCGAGCCATAAAACGACGATCCTGACAAATACTGTTACCGCACATGGGCGAACTTCCGGACGGCACATACTCTTGCAGAAATTCTATCGTTTCCTGCTCGGCTTTTTCACAAGTGTAGTGACTCGCCAATACCCGCTGGGTCAAGCCGGACTTACCGTGTTGAGTGCGGTTCCATTCGTCCATCTGTGCCATGCGTGCTTCCGTTTGGCGAATCGGAATAACCGGGCCAACCGCCAGTTCATTTAACTTACTATCGGTTACAATGGTCGCGATTTCGATTATTTCATCGTTGACAGTATCCAAACCGGTCATTTCGAGATCGATCCAGATTAAATTGTTTTCGTCCATTGCGCCTTGTTGAAATGTATAATATGTATAAGCGTTAGTGTACTACACCTGCTCATAAATTTTTTAACTATGATAATTAAAATTAAATATTTTTCTATTTTGCTTACCGGAACTTTCTTTTTAGCAATCGGCAGTCTGCCGGTGCAGGCAAGTGATCCGGCCGAATTACATCGTTCACAGTGTATCTCCTGTCATGCAAAAATGACGGGGGGTGATGGTAGCTTGATATACAAACGAGACGACCGTATTGTAACGACCAAATCAGAGCTGCAACAACGTGTCGCCTATTGCGCACAAGGTGCACACACAGATTGGAACGACAACGAAATAACTGCGGTAAGCAATTACCTGAATGAACTCATTTACCAGTTCCCCTAGCTGCCAATTAGTATTTATCAAGCATGTATGAAGCGCGCGTAATTGCACGACAGGGAAATCAGTATATTGTTGAAGATCTGAAAAACGACCAACATCATTGCCACCCGCGCAGCAAAGCGATCGATGCAGTATGCGGGGACATTGTCGACTGTGTTGCGCAAAATCAGTCTTTAGACACCATTGAAGCCATTCATCCCAGAGTTAATCAAATAACTCGTCTGGATAATTTTAACCGTGAAAAAACATTGGCGGCAAACATTGATCATTTGTTGATCGTGATTGCTCCGATTCCTGAATACTCTTTGATACTCATCGACAAGTACCTTGCCTGCGCAGAATTGATTCAGTGCAAAGCTTCACTGATTATAAACAAATGCGAGTTGTCGCAAGCTACAAATACTGATATCAATCTGCTTGAATCAATCTACCAAGATGTTTGCGCCAATATTTTTGTAACCAGCGCTAAACTGGGATACGGCATTGCACAATTACGTCAAACACTCAGCTCCGGTTACAGCATACTGACTGGACAATCCGGCGTCGGCAAATCATCCCTGATTAATCGACTGCTAAACTCAAATAAAATAAAAGTCGCCGACCTGTCCGGACAGATTCAGCAGGGTACTCACACTACATCGCATGCACAGGCATACTCGATCGGACAAAACGGAAAAATTATTGACTCACCCGGCGTTCGAGCGTTCACACCAATATTTGAAGACGGCAGCAATGTGATGCTGGGATTCAAAGAATTTCAATCGTATATACACAAATGCAAATTTAATAACTGCATGCATATCAATGAACCGAATTGCGCCGTCAAAAATGCGGTTAATCAAAAATATATTCGACTCGAGCGTTATCGAAACTACCAAACTATTTTCAAAGAATTAACAAACCAGAATATAAATTCTTAATATTCGGTGCGAGTATCAAATGCCTGCGAAAGTGTATTCAGATCAAGGTACTCCAATTCCCCGCCTACCGGCACACCTTGCGCAAGGCGGGTCGTGGTTAACCCGTGTTTTTTAACCAGTTCGGAAATAACGTGGGCGGTGACTTCACCTTCCATTGTTGAACTGGTGGCCAATATAACTTCTTCCAGCTCCCCCGACTGCAAACGCTGTTCCAGCAGATCCAGCCCGATATGTTCCGGCCCAATACCATCCAGCGGGGATAATTTCCCCATTAATACAAAATAGAGTCCTTTGTAATTGGTTCCGTTTTCAATTGCCAATAAATCGGTCGGCGATTCGACAATACATAATTGACTGCGTTTGCGAGTCCGATCCTGGCATATTGCGCACTCTGTCTGTTCAGTATAATTACGGCAAGTTTTACAATTCTGAATGCGTTCTACCGCATCGCAAATCACTTTTCCTAAATGCAACGACCGTTCGCGCTCTATCTTCAATAAATGAAATGCCATTCGCTGCGCGGTTTTTTGCCCTACTCCGGGCAATAATTTCAGCGCATCGATCAGCTGATTCAATAAAGGTGCGTTTTCTGCCACAGACGTAGCGGAACCTAAAACGGCAATTTCATTCCGGGTGGTAATGACATACCCTCGGTAATTCCCGCGTATTTATCTTTGGTAGTCTGTTCTAATTTATGCACGGCATCGTTACACGCTGCGGCGATCAGGTCTTCCAGCATATCTTTATCGTCCCCGACCAGGCTGTCGTCTATGGATACACGTTTGATTTCATGAGTACCCTGCATTACCACTTTAACCATACCGCCACCGGACTGGCCCTCGACCTCAATTTGCTTGATTTCTTCCTGCGCTTTTTGCATATCCGCCTGCATTTTCTGCGCCTGCTTCATTAAATTGCCTAAACCACCTTTCATTGCGTTCTCACTTCTCTATTGGTTGAATGGATCCCGGAACAATTTCTGCTTGCAACCCCTGCTCTAAAGCCCGCACAAAAGTATCTTCTTTTAAATTGTCTTGCGCTGCGCTCAGTTGCTGCTCCCTGTCATCGCGTGCCCGTTGCGCCGGACTGTTAATCGTTGAATTTATAATATTGATCGAAACCTCGACCTCATCACCATACATTTTTTTTAACGCCTGCGTAAGTTTTTCCACACCGCTGCCGGCCATCAAACTCTCGTGTTCTTGTGCAAGCGCCAGACTAATTTGCTCATTATCGTGCGCTTCCAGCGAACAATGGGTGGCAAGAACCTGGCTGACCCCGGTGAGTTGCAACCGTTCAATAATTTCCCGCCAGTCGTCGCAGCTACTTGTTTCGAGTTTGTCTTCCGTTTTCTGTCCGGAACCATTTTGAGGAACCGCTGCCTGTGCAGCCGGTGGCTGCTGTCGGTCGACCTGCTTGACGGCTTTGGCATGCGGAAGTTTGTTATCACTCATCGGACGAAACATAATCATCCGCAGAACCGACATTTCAAATCCTGCTCGCGGTGAATTGGCCATATACAATTCTTTACGGCCATTCAACACAATTTGATAAAACAGTTGCAAGTCTTCTGCCGCAACGGTTGCCGTAACATGCTCAATTGTTTTTTTAAACTGGCTGACATGCTGCAAATATTCCGGCACTACCTGCGCAATCGCCGCCGCGTGAAATATCGTACTCAGCTGATCCATCAATTTTCCAAAATCTATATTTAACGATGCCAGCGACTGAATTAATTGCATGGCCTGCGCGGTATTAAATTCGCAAATCGAATTTACCAGGGCGTCGATTTGCTCACTAGGAACCGTGCCCAGCATTTGATGAATGGATTGTTCGTCTAATTTTCCACCGGAATACGCAATACCCTGGTCAAGCAAACTTAAGGCATCGCGCATACTGCCGTCGGCAGCATCAGCCAAAGGGATCAACGCTTGTTCATCGGCCGAAATTTCTTCTTTTGCGAGTATTTTTTGCAGTTGCTGCGTAATTTGTTCGGTCGAAATATGCCGTAAAGTGAATTGCAGACAGCGTGACAGCACAGTTACCGGCAATTTTTGCGGATCGGTCGTTGCCAATAAAAACTTGACGTGTTCCGGAGGCTCTTCCAGCGTTTTCAGCAACGCATTAAAGCTATGTCCGGACAACATATGCACTTCGTCAATCAGGTATATTTTAAAACGCCCGCGGGTAGGTGCATATTGAACATTTTCAAGCAATTCCCGCGTATCCTCCACGCGAGTGCGCGAGGCGGCATCGACCTCGATTAAATCGACATAACGCCCTTCTGCAATCGCAACACAAGTTTCACAGATTCCGCACGGTTCGGCGCTGATGCCTTGTTCGCAGGTCAGCGCTTTGGCCAGTACGCGCGCGACGGTCGTCTTGCCGACCCCGCGAGTACCGGAAAACAAATAGGCGTGGTGCAATCGATTGGCATTTAACGCATTAACCAATGCCGTTACCACATGATCCTGACCGACAATGTCAGCAAAGGTTTGTGGTCGCCATTTGCGCGCTAGAACTTGATGAGGCATTTACTATAATTTGTTGGGTGGCAACCTGTGCCAGTTGTACTTCAGCACCCGAGTCAACGGCTACCGTTGCTCCCTTCCGGGCCTGGCGGGGTTCACTGTCTATCGCTGCGAAGGA
>JANQOT010000078.1 GCA_028285655.1 Gammaproteobacteria bacterium | reverse complement strand
GCAATAATCCAGCCGTACAAATTTACCGATTCGCAGGTCAGCTCCATTCGCTTTTGCGCGATCGCGTAACCATGGGTCAAACACATCCCGATCTACCATACCAACATAACCACCGTTGATGGGCATATCTACTTTTTGATCGGCTGGTGAAATCATCCTTGCAGAATTAATGCGCGTTACAATTAATGTGTTTGGGATGCCAAACTCTTCTATTAAACGCGGAGGAATCGCACCGCCACAAGGTTTTATTCGATGGCCTCTTTCAAGCAACAAAACTTTGTAACCTTTGCGTGCAAGGTCGGCAGCCGCAGTGCTGCCAGCAGGGCCGCCACCAACGACTACTACATCGAATTTTTCTGATTGATTCATAACTACTATCTGCCTTTCGCAAGTTCCGCGATGTTGCTATCACCAATTGGGTGAAATTCAGTTTCATTGGAAATATCAGGATTCGTGGGTCTAATTCTGGAAGCAATTTGTGCAGCAACCAAAAACATCAGGCCTTCGCAGGTAAATACGATGGCGTATGCAACATTTGGTGATTCCAGAAAATACCGGGTGACATCGATGGCAATCGTTCCTAAAAATCCACCGACACAAAATGCAATAGCTTGTGCTGCGCCCCATAAACCCATGCGTACACCTTCTCGGCGTTTACGTCCTTTACCAACTAACGCCATCATGGATCCAATCGCTGCAACCGCAAATGCGCCTGTGGTTATTCCAAGTACGAGTACAGTGATATGGATCGACCATGCAAGATCGGCAATACCACTGTAGGCCATTACAAATAACACCAGGCCGGAAGCGATACATCCGGCGACTGTCCAATTCTTTAATAAACTGAAGCGGTTCTTGCCTGCGACCAGTCCGGCGATCGCGACAAGAATCATACCCACCAAAACACCCCCATGCTGGATACCCGACAGTTGCGTGGATTCGCCCGGCGTCATGCCGAATGCTATGCCGGCAAAAGGTTCAAGAATTAAATCTTGAGCGCTATATGCGAGCATGGAGACAAATATAAATATTGTAAAATGACGCGCTTGTGGTTCAGACCAAACTTCACGCAGTGCGACGAAAAACGGTGGTTTTTGAACTTCGCTCGCTGTTACGGATTGGTCGCTTATATTGGTGGAACGTTCAAGCTTGTAAACAGCGAGCAGTGTAATGCTAAACGCGATTAACGAAATTGTGGTGGACACAGCGATCAGCCGTTGCGGGGAAAAAGGATCCAGAAAATGGCCCGCAATGCCGGCTGTTATCGCGAATCCCGCAATCATCATAAACCAGACCAAACTTGCGGCTGCTGCGCGACGTTTTGAATCTACCTGCTTTGCAAGCAAAACGAGTAGCGAGGTGCCGGACGCGCCGACACCCATTCCGATTAATACAAACGCGAGGACAGAAACTGCGATACCCATTGACAGATTATTTTCGATAATTGCCGTTCCTGTCGCAGCAACAACACCTCCGATCGCAAGTGTCAGCATGCCGCCAATAATCCAGGGCGTTCGGCGACCACCAACATCCGAGCCGTAACCGAATCTCGGTCGAGTCATTTGGATAGCATAATGTAACGCCACTAATGCGCCTGGTAACATGGCCGGAAGCATGTATTCGACTACCATGACGCGGTTCAAGGTGGAAGTAGTCAGAACAACAATCGATCCCAATGATGTCTGCACAAGGCCGAGACGAAATATGCCAAACCAAGAAAGTGAAGTTTGACTCATAGGTACTTCCTTTAAATAATATCCCGTAATGCAAATGCGCAAATCATCATGCCGGATACATAAAGAGTCACGCCGGTTGCGTTATACCAGGGTGCTAATTTCTTGGGCTGTTTAACTAATCGGCCCATAGCCATCAATTGAAGTATTAGCAAAACAGAAATCGCAATTGCATGCGTAGGCTGATGCCAGCCAAAAAGTAATCCGATAACGATAATTTGCGGCACCGCCATAAATACACAGGCAATCTGTGCCGCACGTTCTGCACCGAGTTGAGCC
>JANQOT010000133.1 GCA_028285655.1 Gammaproteobacteria bacterium | reverse complement strand
ACAAAATGAGTGATTTCTCCGTTGGTATCGCGCCAGATTTCCGGGCCGGTGGTTTTATAGTGCGCTGCCGGGTTATCGGCATTGGCAAATTGATCCAATACTCTGCCTTTTCCTTCAGATTGCATTTGCAATGCTACGTCGCGCGCGCCTTCCATTCCCTGTGCTTCAGTCACTAATATTAATTCGGCGCCAAACGCCGCCATGGCGGCGCGTCGCTCCATGGTCATTGTTTCAGGCATCACCAGAATCATACGATAGCCTTTCGCCGCCGCCGCCATTGCCAGCGCAATTCCGGTATTTCCACTGGTGGCTTCTATCAGCGTATCCCCCGGACTTATTTCACCTCGATCTTCCGCCGCCTGAATCATGTTGAGTGCAGGCCGGTCTTTTACCGAGCCTGCGGGATTGTTACCCTCCAGCTTAAGCAAAATGGTATTACTGGAATTAGGATTCAGCTTTTGCAGTCGAACCAGCGGAGTATTACCGACAAAGTCAGCCAGAGTTTTGTATGTCATAAAATTTATTTTTTAAAAATCATTACATGTGCCACAGCGTAAGACCTCTCGTCGGCAATCGTCAACAAATTATTCTTATCCTGCAAACTTAGTCGCTTAACGCAATTATCGGTAAAAACCAAAATCGGTTTTCCCAACGAATCGTGTTCGACATACATGTCTTTAAATCCTAAATCTTTACCTATACCGATGCCCAACGCCTTGGCAGCAGCCTCTTTTACTGCAAATCGTTTCGCAATAAATGAAATCTGGTTGCCGATTTCCTCCATTTCCTGAATTTCTTTAGGATGCAGCAATTTAGCGGCGAATCGACTACCTCTACGCTCACAAATATCGCGAATTCTCTGCAATTCTACAATATCGATACCCGAGCCCAGCAGTTCCATTATTCGACTCCATCCATCGCACAGCGCATATTTCGAATTGCTCGATCCAAGCCCACGAACAACGCGTCAGAGACAATTGAATGCCCGATATTAAGTTCATTCATGCCATTTATATCCGCCACCGGCTTTACATTGCCTACATGCAATCCATGTCCCGCATTTATTACCAGACCTAATTGCATCGCATGCTGCGCGGCGACATTCAGGCGCTCCCATTCGTGTTGCTGATGCGGGCCATGAGCGTCGGCGTAATGCCCGGTATGTAATTCGACGATTTTTGCGCCTACGTCCGCAGCCGCGTCTATGATCAATGGATTTGGCTCGATAAACAACGACACTTTAATTTCCGCTGCGTGTAACGCAGCAACTAATTCCCGCAAACGATCCCGATGAGCAGCGACATCCAACCCGCCTTCGGTGGTCAACTCTTCTCTGCGCTCGGGGACAATACAGCAATAATCGGGCTTTACTTCGATCGCAATTTTTTGCATCTCGCTGGTCGCCGCCATTTCCAGATTCATACTGCTTGTAATCACTTCTCGAGCCGCGTAAACGTCATTGTCCTGAATGTGACGCCGGTCTTCGCGTAAATGAATTGTTATTCCGTCCGCCCCCGATGCTTCCGCTATTCGAATAGCTTCGATCAAATCAGGATACGGAGTATTACGTGCCTGCCTCAAGGTGGTCACGTGGTCCAAATTAACGCCAAGTCGAACTTTTTCCATAGCCAATCAACCGACTTTCAGAAGTTGCCGGGTCATTAACGGCTTGCCGCGCAAATAATGCTGCAATAACCCGCGCAGAAACACTTTTGCCTGCGGTAGTAACTCTTTACTAACATCATTTTTATCCAGCGCATGAATTAATTCACCGCTAATTACATTCCACTGCTTACGACCTGCCGGACACTTTGAAGGCCCTACATCCGGCTCGTAACAATAGTGCTGCTCTGGGGTAATTTTTTGATCATCCTGATAATCAAACTTGAGCTGCAATGGATGACCGATAATATTCAATAATTGCAGTTCAAATGCCCGCAATACCTCTTCCCGCAGCGGATATTTTATCATTGCATCCAGTGTGTACTCGTACATGTGAAATAACTCCGGCGCCGGACTCATTTTAGGCATTAACCGCAGTATGAGTTCATGCAAATAAAAACACTGCACGTGTGCACGAAAACTGCGGGTATATCTGGAGTACTCCAACTCCGCTTTGCTCAGGGTAACTAATTCGCCACGACCTGACCACGATAGATACATCTTAACGAATGGTTGCAAAACATTATTACCTTTCTTTTTAGCGCCGCGACTAATCAAATGCATAATGCCATGCTGTTTGGTCAACGCATAAACCAACATACTGGTTTCACGATAGGGTCGCGTATGCAAAATAAAAGCCGGCTCCAGCTCTACCCTGGTATTAAGACTCATACTTTCCCACTACCTGCGAACTGTTCTGCCAGTCCTTATTTATTTTTACCCATAGATCCAGATGCACTTTTTGATTTACTCTTCTTTCAATTGCATGCCGAGCTCGAGTTCCTATCTTTTTAAGCATAGCGCCCTTATGACCGATCAATATGGATTTTTGAGAATCTTTTTCCACCCAGATGGCGGCGGAAACCTGCATCCCGCCGTCTTCGCGAGTGATAATACTCTCCACTTCAACATGAGAAGCATAAGGCAATTCCTTTTCCAGATAAATAAATATTGCTTCACGAACACTCTCACAAACAAAAAAAGATGTGTCGCGATCCGTAACGTACTCTTGCGGATAAAAATGCTCCGACTCAGGCAGATATTTTTTACTGGTATCGACAAGGTCTTCGATATTTTCATTTTTTAGCGCCGAAATCGGAATGATTTCAGCAAAATTATGTCGCTTCGCCAGATCAGACATACGCGATAAAAGCTCTTCCTTGCGCACAAGTTGATCGATCTTGTTAACGACCAGTATTAGCGGGCATTCGATGCCTCGCACGGATTTCAGAATGAAGTCTTCTTCTCCTGTCCAGATTCCACGGTCAGTTAACCATAAAATCAGATCAACATCGTAAAGCACGTTTAGCGCATTTTTATTCAATACTTTATTTAGCAGCTTCTTGCCACCAAGATGAATTCCCGGAGTATCGACAAACACGAACTGAACATCACCCTCGGTCTTAACTCCCACTATTTGATGGCGGGTGGTTTGAGGCTTATAACTTATCGAAGACAATTTCTGGCCAAGCAGTCGATTAAATAACGTAGACTTGCCGGCATTTGGACTTCCGATTATCGCAACATATCCGCAGCGCTGTTCCATTTACAAGCTAGTCTTCGTCTAATAAATCGATCATCAAGGCTGCTGCGACCTGTTCCGCCTTTTTTTTACTTTTTTCCTTCCCTATGGTATTCAAATGCATCGCAGGGATCGAACATTCTACTTTAAAATTTTTATTGTTCCCTTCGCCCCACTCGTCTACGACCGTATATTCCGGAACATTCATTTGTTGCGACTGCAGATATTCCTGTAAACGCGTTTTAGGGTCCTTGAGTTCATGCGCGCGCGGCAGTTGTTGCAGTTGTTTTGCATATAATGCCGTCAGAAATTTTGCCGTATAATCAAATCCTCTAAGTATGTATACCGCACCGATAATTGCTTCTAAACTATCCGCAAGTATGGATGAACGTCTGTGTCCGCCACTTTTTCTTTCGCATGAACCTAGATGTAAATGGACGCTCAGATTTGCTTCATTAGCCAATTCCGCTAATTTTTTCTTGCATACTAAATGTGCACGCAATCGGCTGAGATCACCCTCGTCATAGCCCGGAAACTTTTCATATAATAAATTTGCAATTACCATGCCCAGCACTGCATCGCCCAAAAATTCCAGACGTTCGTTATTTTGCTTGCCTACGCTGCGATGAGTAAGAGCAGCTTTAAACAAAGATGATTTGGTAATTTCCTCGGGCAGGGAAAACGGGCCGTCGACTGAAGGCATATAGTGTTACTGTTTAAGCGGCACTTTCGTAATATAGTCAAAATCAAGCGCAGCCGTAACATTCGCAATCATCGGAACTCGCTTTTCGTAGCGAATACCCAGCTCGACATCCTTCTTGGTGCGTTTGTAGTGAAACACATCTTTTTTTGCAGCCACACCGCCAACGCAACTGGGTTTTAATTCGTGAACAGACACATAATTTGTACTCAGGCGTCTATCCAGTAAATCCAGCGCCTGTTTTTTATTAATATTTCTGGTCTTCATCTCGGCAGCCAACCCATCGACGGAAGCTTTAATTGAATAAAACTCCATATACACTGGCGCCAGTTTAATGCCGATAAAAATTGCATAACCAAATAATCCAATAAGTATCAACATAAACACAAAAGAAATTCCTGACTGACGATTGATAGATTTCATTTCGATACCTCTTATTTAATTTGCATACCAATACGACTCAAATCAAACTGTCCTGCACTTAAATCCCAATTCATCCACACCATAAACGCTCTGCCGACTAAGTTTTCTTCGGGCACCGTCCCCCATCTTCGACTATCGTTGCTATTGTCCCGATTGTCTCCCATCACAAAATAGCTCGCATCCGGAACCACCCACATATTATTTTGCGAATATCGATTGTTATCGATGAGCAACTGGTGATCTACTGAAAATAGCTGTTCCTGCTTAACACGCGCACCCGACATGGATGCATCTCTACCCTGCCCGACGAAAATTCCCTGATCTTCCTGTTTTATCAATTCACCGTTCACGTATACGTTCTTGTTGCGATATTCAATCGTATCTCCAGGCACACCGATAACGCGCTTAATGTAATCCTGCGCGGGATTTTTCGGATATCTAAAAACAATCACGTCACCCCGTTCCGGTCGTCCGTTGGTCCAGACCTTATTGTGCAATACAGGCAATCGCAAACCATAGGAAAATTTATTAACCAGTATAAAGTCGCCATGCAACAGTGTCGGCATCATTGATCCCGAAGGAATACGAAACGGTTCGGCAATAAACGAACGTAATATGAGCACAATAAGCAACACTGGAAAAAATGAACGCGAATAATCTACATACCAGGGTTCTTTGTATTCCTTGCTTGGAGCGGAATTGCGCACTTCGCCAAATTTTGCTTCATATGATTCTTCCAATACCCGTTTTCGACGATTGTCAGCAAGCACCAGTTTATCCAGCAAAACAATAATGCCAGTCAACGCCGTGCCAACCACTAAAATTAGCTCCAAATTAAAGTTCATGTGTTATTAATCTATGAAAATGAGTTACTTAAACAGTCATTATATCGCCTGCTGGCAATAATAGCGTGTAAATTACTATTTTACGGGTATGGTCGGGGTGAGAGGATTTGAACCTCCGACCACCGCAACCCCATTGCGGTGCGCTACCAGGCTGCGCTACACCCCGAAATGTGTAATTAAATAGAAATTATCTCTGGCTGGAAAGGCCTAATAACGCTCCGATCGATCTAATGGCCGACGGCGAATTCTTGCCGGACTCACGATGCTCCAGATGCCAGAACGTGTAATCGTTAATTAGCTACGCAGGTATTGCAAAAGATCTTCCAGCTCGGTACGCATTTGCTGAACGATTTGCTGGCTTTGGTTGGAGTCGTCTTTGGCAGATTGACCCGCTAGCTTTTGGCGGGCACCCCCGATTGTATAGCCTTGCTCATACAGCAAACTGCGAATCTGTCGAATCAAAATCACATCATGCCGTTGATAATAGCGCCGGTTTCCGCGGCGTTTTACCGGTCGCAGTGTCGGAAATTCCTGCTCCCAATAACGCAAAACATGGGGTTTGACATCACATAGCTCGCTGACTTCACCAATAGTAAAATAGCGCTTACTAGGAATAGTGGGTAGTTCGTTATTATTGCTGGCTTCCAGCATATGCCTCGACTCTTGATTTTAGCTTTTGTCCGGGACGAAATGTCACTACACGTCTGGCGGTTATGGGTATTTCTTCGCCTGTCTTAGGGTTACGTCCCGGCCGCTGGTTTTTGTCCCGCAATATAAAATTACCGAACCCAGACAGCTTGACCTCTTCACCCTCCTCCAGGGCGAGACGCACTTCCTCGAAAAATACTTCAACCAGTTCCTTTGCTTCGCGTTTATTCAGGCCGAGTTCCTCGAATAAATTCTCAGCCATATCTGCTTTTGTAAGTGCCATGGTTACGCGTTTCTCAACTGGGCCTCAAATGATTCGGCAAGAAGAGAGATGATATTCGTCATGATTTGTTCTACTTGTTTATCCGTAAGAGTGCTGGAAAAATCCTGTAAAATCAAGCCTAAAGAAACACTTTTTCTGCCCTCGGGCACTCCTTTTCCCTGATATACCGCAAACACAACAATATTCTGCAACTGATTTATTTGCAAAGAATAAATTTTATCGAGCATGGCTTGCACAGGCACGCTCTGGTCGACCGTAAATGTCAGGTCTCGCGGCACTGACGGAAACTTGGACCAGGCCTGAAATTGCGTTGCAGGCTGGCTTACGGTCATTTCCTTGAGCATTAACTCAAACACAACCACATCCTTATTAGGGAGATTAAGCTGGTTTGCAACGTTTGGGTGCAGGCCACCCAGCAGTCCTATACAGGTCCCGTCGGCAAATATTTGTACGGCTTTGCCCGGGTGCAGGCCTTGTATTTTATCGGACGGGCGATAGACGATGCTGTTGCCCATGCCGATACTGTCAAACAGCCAGTCGAGATCCCCCTTTACATCGTAAAAATCGCCGGCACGCGACGACAGTCCCCATTGACGGGGGTATACCTGGCCAGTCGCCACTCCGGCGATGACATCAATTTGCTCGATACCACCCGTTTTCTCGATATATTTTCTGCCCACCTCAAACAACCTGGCGGACGGTTGTTGACGCTTCAGATTGTAAGCGGCCGCCAAACACAATCCGGGCCAGAGGCTGGTCCGCATGGTCGCCAGCTCACTGGAAATCGGATTCGCCAGCGTTTTGGCTCCTTCCGCGGAAAATAAATCGCAGTATTTACTTTCAGTAAAGCTGAAGGTCACCGCCTCATTGTAGCCAAGTCCGGCCAGTTTTTGCTGCAGGCTGAAAATAACTTCGGAATTATTTTTATCCGCGATTCTTTTGGAACTGACCGCCAACGGCGCCGTCGGCATTTGGTCGTAGCCGCGGGTACGCGCCACTTCTTCCACTAAATCCGCTTCGATAGACAAATCAAATCGATAACTAGGCGGCGTAACGACAAATTCCTCCGCAGAACTTTGCTCTACTCCGCAGCCCAGATTTTCCATCATATTTTTAATTTCGGTCGCATCGGGTTCAATCCCTAATACGCGGGTTACCGATGCAAGATTTAACGTGATTTGTACAGCTTGCGGTAACTTGGAGTGGTCGACCACTTCGCTGACTGGGCCAACAACGCCACCGGCATACTCTTTAATGAGTACGGTCGCGCGCTCAATCGCCTGCGCGGCCAGTTCCGGATCGACACCGCGTTCAAAACGATGCGAAGATTCGGTATGCAATCCAAAGCTGCGCGCTTTACCGGCAATTGCCAAAGCATCGAAGTACGCACTCTCCAGAAAAATATCGCTTGAATCCAGTTGCACTGCTGATTCGATTCCACCCATTACCCCGGCCAATGCCAGCGCTTTACGCGCATCTGCGATTACAAGATTATCCGTCGACAGGCTAATTTCCTGTCCGTCCAGCAATACCAGCGGCTCATTGGCCTGCGCCATACGCACACAGACATTGCCATTTAGTTTTTCCAGATCAAATGCATGCATGGGCTGGCCAAGCTCCAGCATTACATAGTTACATATGTCGACAATAATGCTGATGGAGCGAATTCCGCCTCGACGCAATTTTTCCCGCATCCAGACAGGAGTTGTTGCGGCCGCATTTACATTTTTTATTACGCGTCCACAGTAACGTGGACATTGTTCACTTGCCTGTACTTCAATGGAGAATACATCGTCGCAATCATTTGTCACTTTTGCATTGGAAACTTGCGTAAGCGGAACTTGATACAACGCAGAAACTTCACGCGCAACTCCCTGCATGCTCAGGCAATCCGCGCGGTTAGGTGTAAGATCAATATCGAATATCAGATCATTTAGATGTAATGCATCCGTCAAGGACTGACCAAGAGCTAAATCTGAATCCAGCTCCAGTATTCCCTCGCTGTCTTCATCCAGGCCCAATTCCGCGGAAGAGCACAACATTCCGCTGGAATCGATTCCACGTAGCTGCGCCGCTTCAATTTGCGTGCCGCCAGGCAATACCGTGCCTTCGGTCGCCAATGCGACCACCAAACCAATCCGCGCATTATTTGCACCGCAAACTATTTGCCTTAACTGATCATCACCGACGTTGACCTGGCAGACTTTAAGTTTATTCGCGTCAGGATGAGGCTCTATCGCATCGATACGCGCAACGATTACACCGTTTAGATTCGGCGCTGCGCTGTTTAAAGCATCCAGCTCCAGGCCCGCCATGGTAAGACGCTCACCCAATTCATTGCTGGTGACTTTTGGATCCACCCACTCGCGCAACCAGTTTTCACTTACTTTCATCTAATCACCCTCAAGCGACAAACTGATTTAAAAAACGCAAATCGTTTTCATAAAACATGCGCAGGTCTCTCACGCCGTAATACAGCATGGCTAATCGTTCGACGCCTAACCCAAATGCAAAACCATTGAAACGAGTTGCGTCGATTCCGACTTGTGCAAACACGTTTGGATGCACCATGCCGCAACCCATCACTTCCAGCCAGCTGGAATTTCCCTGCTCGTCGCGCCATTCAATATCCACTTCAGCCGAGGGTTCGGTAAACGGAAAATAGGAAGGGCGAAAACGGATACCCAACTGATCGTTTTCGAAAAACGCGTGTAAAAACTCGATCACCAGACCTTTAAGTTGGGCAAAGTTAACATCGGTATCCACGCACAAACCTTCTACCTGATGAAACATGGGACTATGGGTGATGTCAGAATCACAACGGTATACGCGGCCGGGCGCGATAATGCGTACCGGTGGCGTACAGTTTTCCATAGTTCGAATCTGTACCGATGAAGTATGAGTTCGCAGCAATAAACCGTCGTCGAAATAAAATGTATCGTGCATCGCACGAGCCGGGTGATGCGGCGGAATATTCAAGGCTTCAAAGTTATGAAAATCATCTTCGATTTCCGGGCCATCAGCCACTTCAAACCCGTATTGCTGAAACAAAGTCTGAATTTTATGCAACGTAATCGTCACCGGATGCAGAGTTCCTACTGCGCGCTGACGGCCGGGCAAAGTAACGTCGATGGATTCTGATACAAGTTTTTCGGCGACAGCCGCAGCTTGCAGTAATGACGCCTTGTCTTCCAGACGGGACTGAATCGATTGTTTGACCTCATTGATTCTTTGTCCTGCAGCCGGGCGTTCCTCCGCCGACAATTTTCCCAATGCTTTTAACTGTTCGGTTACAAGTCCTTTTTTCCCCAGATAACGCACGCGAACGGCATCGAGATCCTTTAAATTCGCGCTCGCATCGATTTCAGTTACAGCTTGTTGTAGCAGGTCTTCCAGTTCGCTCATTTTTATCTGAACCCAAAATTAAAAAGGGAAAGGATGAACACCTTTCCCTAAATATACAAACCACATCCTGCCGGCGCCGGATGTCTATAGCTGTGCTTTTGCTTTCTCGGCAAGTTGCCCAAATGCAGCAATATCGTGTACAGCCAAATCAGCAAGTACTTTGCGGTCGACTTCAATAGACGCTTTATTCAAGCCATTAATGAGACGGCTATAAGATATATCGTACTGACGCGCCGCAGCATTGATGCGGGCAATCCAAAGCGAACGAAACTGTCTTTTACGCTGACGTCGATCGCGATAGGCATATTGGCCCGCCCGAGTAACGGCTTGCTTGGCAACCCGATAAACATTTTTACGCGCACCGTAATAGCCCTTTGCTTTCGACAGAACTTTTTTATGTCGCGCATGCGCAGTTACACCGCGTTTAACCCTAGACATTTTTCATTACCTCTTTCAATTAAACGTAAGGCAGCATTCTACGAATGCTTGGCGTATCCGCCTCGGCCACTACTTCTGTATTACGCAAATGTCGCTTACGTTTGGTACTCTTTTTAGTCAATATATGATTGAGATGCGACTGAGAGCATTTAAATCTCCCGGTCGAGGTTTTTTTAAACCGCTTGGCAGCACCTCTGTTGGTTTTCAATTTAGGCATAATCCTGAAATTCCCGATATCAATTATTTTTTCCGTTTTGAAGGCGCCAGCACCATCACCAGTTGCCGACCTTCCAGTTTGGGGCGTTGTTCCACATCCCCGTACGCACTTAAATCATTTTCGATTCGATCTAGTAATTGCGCTCCCAATTCCTGGTGCTGCATTTCCCGACCACGATAACGAATCGTTATTTTTGTTTTATCTCCATCCTCAAGAAATTCAATTAATTTACGCAACTTTACCTGGTAGTCGCTTTCTTCCGTACCCGGTCGAAATTTAATTTCCTTTACATGAATCTGCTTTTGTTTCTTCTTGGCCTGGTGAGCTTTTTTATTCTGTTCAAACTTGTATTTGCCGTAGTCCATCACGCGACAAACCGGAGGCTCTGCATTTGGAGAAATCTCCACCAGGTCAAGGTCCGCCTCGCTGGCAATACGCAGCGCTTCATCCGTAGCTATCACCCCGATATTTTCGCCGGCAGCATCGATCAACCGCACCTCGGGGTTGACGATGTCTTCGTTCATGCGAACGCCCTTATTTACGCTGATACGCTAATCCTCCAAAATAATATGGCCGCTGCCCGCAGTCTCCTCGGCGAAGTATTCGACCAAGGCATCCACACTCATAACGCCTCGATCTTCGCCCTGACGCGTGCGTACGGCCACGGATTGTGTCTCTACCTCCCGGTCGCCCACGACCAAAAGATAAGGAACACGTTGAATTGTGTGCTCGCGAATCTTATAGCCTATTTTTTCATTTCTCAAGTCGAGAATGGCCCGAAATCCTTCATTTACCAGCCTTTTTTGTACTTCTTGCACCGCCGGAGCCTGCTTATCGGTAATATTCAGCACGACCGCCTGTACCGGCGCCAGCCACAGCGGCAAATTGCCGGCATGGTGTTCGATCAGAATTCCGATAAATCTCTCCAGCGAACCCAGAATTGCCCGGTGAATCATCACCGGCACCTGGCGGGAACCATCCTCGCTTACGTAGCTGGCGTCGAGACGTCCCGGCATGGAAAAATCGACCTGGATAGTGCCGCACTGCCAGGCACGACCGATGCTGTCCCGCAGTGTAAACTCGATTTTAGGACCATAGAATGCGCCCTCTCCCGGCTGCAACTTGAATTCCAGCCCCTTGTTTTCCAAAGCGACCTGCAGGCTGTGCTCGGCTTTGTCCCAAAGCGACTCTTCTCCGACGCGCTGCTCGGGACGAGTCGACAACGCCAGTTCAATATCGGTAAATCCGAAATCCTCGTATACCTCAAACGTTAACTCGATCAAGGTCGCCACTTCCTGTTGCAACTGGTCTTCGGTACAAAATATATGGGCATCGTCCTGAACGAAGCGACGCGCGCGCATCAATCCATGCAAAGTGCCGGAAGGTTCATTGCGGTGAACCGTTCCGAATTCGGCAATTTTGTACGGCAGATCGCGATAACTTTTCAAGCCCTGGTTGAATATCTGCACATGTCCGGGACAATTCATCGGTTTCACGGCGTATTCGCGATTTTCGGACTGGGTGGAAAAAATCATGTCGCCGAACTTATCCCAGTGACCCGATTTTTCCCATAATGTACGGTCCAGTACTTGTGGCGTGTGCACTTCGTTGTATTGATACTTGGCCAGTTTATGACGAACGTATTGCTCGACAGTGCGATAAAGCGTCCAGCCGCGCGCATGCCAAAACACCATCCCCGGCGCTTCCTCCTGAAAATGAAACAGATCCATCTGTTTTCCCAGCCGCCGATGATCGCGCTTTTCGGCTTCTTCAATTTGCTTGATAAATTTTTTCAGCTGTTTCTTGTCGGCCCAGGCAGTTCCATAAATACGTTGCAGCATTTTATTGTTGGAATCACCACGCCAGTATGCACCCGCCAGTTTGGTTAATTTAAATGCACGCAGGTGTCGTGTATTCGGCACATGCGGTCCGCGACACATATCGGTGTATTCTTTATGATGGTATAGCGCAATAATTTCGCCATCCGGGATTTCAGAGGCGATTTCGACTTTATAATTTTCGCCACGTTCTTTAAATGCCTGTATCGCTTCGTCGCGTGACACTACTTTTCGAATTACGTCGTAATCTTCATGAATTAATTCGTCGATGCGTTTTTCAATTGCCGACATATCTTCCGGAGTAAAACTGCGCTCGTACTCGATATCGTAATAAAATCCGTTTTCAATCACCGGGCCGATTGCCATTTTGGCCGTTGGAAACAACTGCTTTACGGCATGTCCGATTAAATGCGCAAACGAGTGTCGTATTATTTCCAGGCCCTCCTGGTCTTTACTGGTAATAATCGATACATCGGCGTCGTCGTCGATTTCGACGCAGGCATCCACCAACTGACCGTTAACCTTTCCCGCAATAGCTGCCTTGGCCAATCCGGGACCAATAGACTTCGCTACTTCGGCAACGGTTACAGGGTGATCGAAAGTTTTGGTATTGCCGTCCGGCAATGTAATTTGTGGCATTGTTTTGCTCCAGTGGTGATCACTACGACAGACCACGTGTTGTTTAACAATTATATA
>JANQOT010000125.1 GCA_028285655.1 Gammaproteobacteria bacterium | reverse complement strand
TTCTTACTAATGCACAATAAATCGCAAATATGTGAATTTTTTATGACAGTTGTTTTTACAAAATTTCGATTTAAATAGTGTAATTTTTATGCAGAAAATACAGCATAATCGTTACAAAATTATCTGCTGGAACCGCAAGGAATTATGATGGCGACCGTGCACGCCGGGCCGGGTGAAATTGTAAACCTCGAAACCTGGGCCAGTGATTTAGAGACTGATAAAACCAAAGTAATTGTCAAGACCGACCAGATGGAACTGATACGTCTGGTTATACCCGCGGGCGAAGGTATCGCCACGCACAAAGTGCCCGGGCCGATAACCGTTCAGTGCATAAAGGGCAGCATCGAATTTGAAGCAATGGGGTCAACGCAAGAACTTCACGCCGGTGAGCTGCTGCATTTGTTGCCGGCAGAACCGCATTCCTTTAAAGCGCTGCACGATGCCGTTATTTTGTTGACGATTATTTTTTAAATTCTGCAGTGTGTAACCGACCAGTTTTTTTATGTTCCAAAAAGGAGAGTAATGAAGTATTCCGGTGGCTGCCATTGCGGCACAGTACGCTTTGAAGTGGAAGCCGGTGAGCAGGTGACCGTACAGGATTGCAACTGTTCGATTTGTTCAAAATGCGGATACCTGCATTTAATTGTTCCCCGCTCTAGATTCAAGCTTCTGCAGGGGGAGGACCATCTATCGACCTACACCTTTGATTCGGGTGAAGCCAAGCATCTGTTTTGCAAAACCTGCGGCATAAAATCCTTTTACATTCCGCGTTCGAATCCCGACGGATACGATATCAATCTGCGCTGTCTGGATGTGCAACCGAGGCAGGTAAAAATCGAGCCATTTGACGGTAAAAACTGGGAACAGCATGCGCATGAATTAACGCATTTAAGCAAGGATTGAAAAGTGAATGTTACACACCGACAAAACACAGTGCTAGCGGCAAGCTTCCTTTTAAAACAGCTGCTTACGATGGTTTTTAGAAATAATTGTCAACACAAGCACTTATCCGATTAAAAATAATAACGTTTGCGTTGAATTTTGCGGTATTTGTTTATAGAATTTTGAACTGCAACTGGCTAAGTCGAATATCTAGTTTGGAATTCATTTTTAACTATAAAACGGCGAATTAAATGTTTTTAAGATTATGCGTAAACCTGGGTGTGTTGACTGTGTTGGCACTCATTATTGCATTTTTAATTATGCAATCAGTGTCTACATGCCCCGACGGGATCGAAACGGTAAGTACTCCATTTAGTTCTGAGTGTAAGTAACAACCAAGTACCAAGCGACGTGCCGCAATTTGGCGCGGCGATACAGCAGGGTCGCTGTCCGAACGTCGCGTGCTCGGTTACACAATTTTCTAAACAAAATACCGTGCGGCTTGCGTGCCGTATTCCGGTAGCAACCAAATGCTAGAAATGCGCGTTAAAACGCAGTCCGGCAAGTAAACCTTCGGCGTTCTCGGCGTTTTCCAGATGATCATTTATCCACTGCACATCCAGCGTTAGATCAAAATAATCTGAATAAACAAATCTGTAGTACGCCTCCGCGGCGGTGGTGTCTTTGATGTCTGCATTTGAAGTGCCATCCAGAAATGCAGCCCCAAACCCGATCGTGTCTTCCGGTCGCTTCCACGCACTGCCCGCAATAGATATCCCGATAGAAATCATTTTGTCGTGATCAACAGGCACATCAGCGTCCTGGTTGCCTAATCTGGCAAACATACCTACAGATTCACTTAATTGTTGATCGATTGAAATGCCGAAACCAGTCAGTTTGTCTTTATCGGTACCGCCGGTGTCGGCAAATTCGTCATTGGTGGTAAATGCATACACTCGATAATTGCCTTCGCCCAAAGACGTCGTAATCAAGCGGCCGATTTGAATTGCGTAATAATAGTATTCATTGTCGTCGTCATTTTCGGAATTCATTGCGACCGCTTTCAATGCCCAGCTACCGGTTTCAAACTCCAAAGCCGCACCGGTATCGTAATCAGGCAGGTTGGCAAGTGTATTGTTGACAAAAATATCGTTCATGAATTGCGAAGTTTCATCGTTGGCGTAGTTATTATCGTCAATAAAACCGCTGGAACTGATGATGCCGACCGTTACGCCCAAAGAACTTTGCGCATTGAAATCAAACCGATGCTTGTACCAGGCTTCGAGTAAGTTGTAACGACCACTACTATTAATGTCACTTAAGTCTTCTTCCAGGTCATCGGCAAACGATGCCAGCGTAAACGCCTCCAGACCGTTAATGGCGGTGCCTTCGGCAAAACTGTAGACGAGTTGAAATTCGTCGTGGTCTGTCGGGTGAAAATGTATACCGATATCAATTACCGCGGTTCCTCTGGCGGTATCGGAAATTTCATTGCCGTTTTCGTCAAATACATTATTGAGTTCTGCATGTTGCACCACTCCGGTAGCAGTGCCTTCGATTGCAAGAGTGTCACTCAAATCAAATGCGTGAGTTTGCGAAGAAATAGAAGTTTCAAGTAAGGCAGCATAGAAAAATCTTGAAATTTTCACCAAAACTACACCCCTCTTGTAACGCAAGCTTCGTCACTGCTAACGATATGTATGATAATCTCATAAAAGAAAGTGATTTTCATGGGATGAAGCAGTTGATACTGCAGACTAGAGAAAATTTGTACTAAACTTGGGTTCAACAAGTTTTAATTTAGGTGTTTGAATATTAAGTATCGAACTACTCTAAGACAAGAAAAACAAAAGAGCATATTTAGAATGAATCTACCTGCGATACAAGCAATTTACCACTATGAAATGTCGCGTACGTTAACAAATGTATTTCGAAGTGCGGTGTCACCTATAATTTTAACAATTCTATATTTTATCGTTTTTGGTACGGCGATCGGATCGTTGCTCGGTGATATAAAAGGCATATCATATGGTTCGTTTATCGTTCCCGGCATTTTAATGCTGGCAGTTCTTAACCAGGGAGTAATGAATGCGTCTCTCGGGATATTTTATCCGAAATTGTACGGAACAATATACGAAATACTTTCGGCACCCGTGTCGCCGCTAGAAATTATAGTAGGTTATGTAGGAGCGGCAGCCAGCAAATCGCTGTTGATCAGTATTATTGTATTAGTTATAGCAACCTTTTTTGTCGATATGCGCATTGCGCATCCGATTTGGTTAAGCTATTTATTAGTTGTTACAAGCGTTTCATTTAGTTTGATAGGCTTTGCTACTGGTCTATGGGCTGAAAGCTACGAAAAGTTGCAATTAATTCCAATGTTCATATTTATGCCGCTAATCTTTCTGGGTGGCACTTTTTACTCGATTGATCTGCTTCCTGAAATTTGGAGAGCGATAAACATGATTAATCCAGTACTATACTTAGTTAGCGGATTTCGTTGGAGTTTCTACGAAATCTCGGAAATAAATATCCGTTTATGTTTATTAATATCAACGTTTTTTTTTATAATCAGTCTCTCTATTGTCTGGTTGATGTTAAAGAAAGGAAGTTTTGTTGGTCAATAAAAAATTAAAGACTGTTGCGCTTAAGTCATTTAAGTGTTTATCTATAATTTATTGATTTGCTCTCTATTAGAAAAACTTATAAAAGAAAAAACAATTTATTTCATCGTTGAAATTACGCTGACTTTATGAGAGCGTTTAGCCTTTTAGTAGGCTAAGGAAAACAGATGACTGTGAGTAAATACAAGGTCGATAACTCAGATTCCTTGCAAAATAAGCCAAGTACGATTAACCAGTGTCCTAAATGTGGCCGGAAATGGGAATGCAGTCCAGTAGATTGCTGGTGTGAGAAAGTTGACATTCGATTACCGTTACCAGCGGATTCTAATGCATCGTGCTGGTGTCCGTGTGAGTTGGAAAAATTAGCATTGCAAAAATCACGTTCAAGCTAACTTAGTTAAAATAGCGATTAATTAACGTTTTACAAATCAAGAGCTAAAGATGAATATTATAGAAAGTTCAAGTGAAGTAGATGCAAATTCGTTAATTCATAAATATTTAAATGAATCAGCGCATGGCTGGGCTATAGGCACGTTTGGTGCGATTGGTGAATATGTAAGGGACTTGAATGAAAAATATGATGTTAGTACGGATTTTAATGGATTAGCTACGGCTACGTCCCGTGGAGGCATACGAATTAATAATGATCTGGGTCAAGTGAAAATAGTCCCGTATGAAACGTTAAGTCCAAGAGCTAATAATTGGGCGCATGGCATAGCATTTTGTACGGCAGACAGTGAATTGAACCATCTGAGTCAGCCAAATCTAGAAGAACTCGGATTAGACCATGAGGCGATTAGAGAGGAAGACCGTAATTCAACACTTTTTGATATGGGTGTAGCCGCACCCTTTATACGTGCATGCATTCGAGTAAAAAGAAAGGAAACGGTATTAGCGTTGCGCGAATACATAGGGAAGGACTTATTGTCAAATGCCAGAGATGCGATGACAACTATATTGAAAGAGAACCCTCATCGCGTATTTATTTCGAAATTAGGACGAATAGAAGTATTTCAACCCATTCCCGGACCGAATGATAGCTCGCCAGAAGGACCACATACTCATGTGCTACCAAAGTTAATTAAAACGGGTCGTACTCATGCGGCAACCACTCCAATTCCCAATGGATATATACCATGTCTAAGCTTGTTTCCTTCACATCCGCTAATGGATTCATTGGGGCAAGAACGACCATTTATTGCAAAAGCATATAATGAGTTTCAACAAGTGCTTATGCAGTATGGCGATCCTGAGTATATTCACGAAAAAAATCGTATCGTGGACGCTGTATGCAAAGGTGAAAATCCTGCTTCTTTCTTAATTCCAAACCAAAAGTTCCTGCGAGCAGGGGCAAGAATTGCGTTGCGACAGCTTACCCATACGAATCCTGATACAGAAGGATTAGCACTTTGGCAACAGCATTTTGATCATGGTCTAGCAACCTCATTAGAAGACCATTAAACATTC
>JANQOT010000112.1 GCA_028285655.1 Gammaproteobacteria bacterium | reverse complement strand
GTTTGGTCTGGCGCTGCCGTAATTAGCGAATGGTGGTACCCCGCAACCAGGCCTCCAGACGGCTGGCCATGGCACTGCCAAGACGACTGGCAAAACGCTCAAACAAGTCTTCCTGATAAGTGTAGTCGACGATGTTTTCCTCGCCCACGACTTCGCGCGCGACGTAGCCGGCGCTGCCAAGGCCGTCGATCAGACCCAGTTCCAGCGCCTTGTCTCCGGTCCAGAACAGGCCCGTGAACAGGTTCGGGTCGTCGACCAGGCGATCACCGCGGCCTTCCTTGACGATGTCGATAAATTTTTGGTGGATATCGTCCAGCAGCGACTGTACATGCTCTTTCTCGGCCGGTTTTTCCGGTGAAAACGGGTCCAGCAATGCTTTATGTTCGCCGGCGGTCATCAAACGACGTTCAATGCCCATTTTGTCGATTGCACCGACAAAGCCGAATCCGTCCATGCGCACGCCGATGGAACCGACAATACTGGATTCGTTGGCAAATATTTTATCCGCCGCCACGGCGGCATAAATGCCACCCGAGGCACAGATGTCTGAAATTACGGCGTATAACGGTTTGGTCGGGTGCAGTTCGCGCAACCGTGTTATTTCATTATTAATATAAGACGCCTGAACAGGTGACCCGCCCGGACTATTAATACGTAAAATAACAGCTGCAGAATTCTCGTTTTCAAACGCGTCGCGCAAGCCCGCCACTACAAAATCGGCGCTGGCTTCTTCGCCGTCGGAAATTACGCCGACCAGATCGACCAGGGCGGTATGGCGCTCGCTGCTGAAACCGGTATCTTTGCTTTCAAAGCCGCCGACCATCACCATCAATAATAAAAATAAATACAGTAAGGTAATGGTTTTGAAAAATATGCCCCAACGGCGGGCACGCCGCTGTTCCTGCAAACCTGCATTGGCTAGTTTCAGAATCGCATCGCGTTCCCAATTCGGCTTTGAATCGTCCATTTTATTGATACATCCTCGAATACATTATTTGTTCAATTGTAGCATGCCGCTTTCCGGTTTCGCTTATTCGAACGACGGATTTTTCAACCGCCTGCACAGCTGTTTCAGCTCTTTGGCCAAGGGTGCGCGAAACTCATAGGTCTGGCTTAGTTGCACAAGCGGAAGTTTCAAATAACCCGCATGTAAAAACATGCGCTGCAGTCCCAGTTTTTGTAACTTCCGGTTGTAGGCAAAATCCCCGTAGCGTTTGTCACCGGCTACGGGATGTTGTTCCTGCTGAGCATGTACACGAATCTGGTGTGTGCGGCCGCTGTGAATCTGCGCACTCATCAGGCTGCCGTCCGCAATAATTTCAAGCGTGGAAAACGTGGTACTCGCTTTTTGACCCTGCGGATCGATTTCCATTTTGACAGGATTCGATGCCTGTTGGTTCTTTTGCAATGCATGTTCTACGCGATAGTTTTTTACTTGCCAATGACCTTTTACAAAACAGGTATAGCGTTTTTCCGATTGCTCCGATTGCAAGGACTGTTGTATATCCAGTAATGCCTTGCGCGATTTTGCCAGCAACAGACATCCACTGGTTTCTTTGTCGATCCGATGCGCCAGTTCTATAAATGGTTGATGCACTCGGCTGGCGCGAAAAATTTCGATTACACCGTACGCATCACCGCTGCCGGCATGCGCGGCAAATCCCGACGGCTTGTCCAACGCCAGCAAATATTCGTCTTCATACAGAATGCGCGCTTCGAGCTGGGCGATTTTTTCCTCCGGTATGCTTACCGGCCGCTCGGTGGTATACGTTTTTAAGGGTGGAATTCGAACAATGTCTCCCGTTTGTAACCGATAAACCGGTTTTACCCGGCGTTTGTTAACGCGTACTTCGCCGCCGCGCAAAGCACGATAAATTCGGCTTTTTGGAATATTGGAAAAATAATTGATTAAATAATTGTCGATTCTCTGACCAGCACGATTTTCGTCGATTTCCACTTGTTTTACTTTCGTGCCTGCCATTTAACCGCCAATTCCGGTGATGATTGCCGCTAAAGTCATTGATTGATATAGTAGCGCCATTAAGCGTTAACCCGTTAAGTTTAATGTATTTTCTGCTCAGGAGAACCAATTGGGTCGCACTGAGCCTAAACGCTTAAATAGTAGTTTTTGGCAAAAACCGTTTTAGCCAATAACCAGTAAATAGAATTTTTTCGGCTGTAATTACAGTCGCGATATATAAACATAAAAATGTTCATCCTCGTTCCAATCGGCGCATTTACAGCAAATATTCTTGCTGAATTATTCATGCTAATTCTACCCCGCCCCGCTTTGCCGGCTGCGGCAGAAAGTATTGCATGTGCCGATCAGAAGATCGGCCGGCGCACGGAACGCCACGGTGAACTCCGAGAGCATCATGAAACGAATATTAGTCAACGCCACCCAGCAAGAAGAATTGCGTGTAGCCATGGTCGATGGCCAGAAGCTATACGATCTCGATATCGAGGTTCCCTCCAAGGAACAGAAAAAAGCCAATATTTACAAAGGTATCGTCACTCGGATTGAGCCGAGTCTCGAAGCAGTATTTGTAAACTACGGTGTCGAACGGCATGGATTCCTGCCGTTCAAGGAGATATCGAAATCCTACTTTAAAGACCACAACACTCCGCCGGGCGAACGCCCGCCGATTAAAGACCTCATTTCCGAAGGTCAGGAGCTGGTGGTTCAGGTCGAGCGCGAGGAGCGCGGCAATAAAGGCGCCGCGTTAACCACATTTATCAGCCTGGCCGGACGTTATCTGGTGTTAATGCCCAACAATCCTCGTGCCGGCGGCGTTTCGCGTCGAATAGAAGGCGAGGACCGCAAGGAAGTTCGCGAAGCATTAAATCAGGTTACCGTTCCCAACGGTATGGGCGCCATTGTTCGTACCGCGGGAGTCGGTCGCACCAGCGAAGAACTGACCTGGGATCTCGAATACCTGCAAAAAATCTGGACCGCCATTCAGAATGCAGCCAGCCAGCAAAGCGAGCCGTTTTTAATTTATCAGGAAAGCAATGCCATGATTCGCGCTCTGCGCGATCATTTTCGCAATGACATTAATGAAATTATTGTCGACGATAAAAACGTTTATCAGGATGCGCATAACTTTTTGCAACAAGTCATGCCGCATAATTCGCGCAAGTTAAAACTATACGAAGACCATGTTCCTTTATTTAATCGCTACCAGATTGAAGGACAGATAGAATCGGCTTTTCAACGCGAAGTTTCATTACCTTCCGGCGGCGCTATTGTAATTGACCATACTGAGGCGTTGCTGTCGATCGATATCAACTCGGCGCGTGCCACCAAAGGCAGCGACATCGAACAAACCGCATTGCATACCAACCTGGAAGCGGCGGATGAAATCGCGCGGCAATTGCGCTTACGCGATCTGGGCGGCTTGATTGTAGTCGACTTTATCGACATGCTGGCCAACAAAAACCAGCGCGAAGTGGAAAACCGTTTACGCGATGCCGTAAAAGTGGATCGCGCACGGATTCAGATCGGTCGAATCTCGCGTTTCGGCTTGCTGGAAATGTCGCGGCAACGATTACGTCCTTCATTAGGTGAATCAAGCCAGATTGTCTGTCCGCGCTGCGACGGTCAGGGCACCATTCGCACCAGCGAGTCGTTGGCATTGGCTATATTGCGCCTGCTGGAAGAGGAAGCCATGAAAGAAAAGACCGGCAAGGTAATTGCCAAAGTTCCGGTCGACGTTGGCACGTTCCTGTTAAACGAAAAACGTGTTGCCTTGCAGGAAATCGAAGCGCGACACAAAGTGGATTTGATAATCGTCCCGCAAGCCATGTTTGAAACACCGGCGTTTGCAGTTCAACGCGTTCGCGACGACGACAAGGAAACCACAGACAAATCAAGTTACGAATTGGCAGATGTAGAAGAATCAACCGTCGACCTTACGACCACAACACGCCGCGTGGTTGAACAACCGGCGGTTACCTCGGTGAATATTGAAGCCTCTGCACCGATGCCGGCTCAAAGCAAGCCGAAAAAAGCAAAACAGGATTCGTCGCCGGGCTTGATGCGCAAGTTGTTTGGTTGGTTAATGAGCAGCGAACAGAAAAAACCGAGCAAAAAATCCGGCTCCCGCGGGCAAGATCGCAATCGACGCGGCAAAGGCAATAGCAATCGCAACAGCAATAAACGACGCGGAAATAATCAGCGGCGACCCAACCGGCGCAACGATAATCGTTCAGGACAACGTTCCGGTAACGATAAACGCCGGCAGGACAGTCGCGGTAACCAGCGAAATCGCAATCGTAGTGCCGGCAATCGTCAGCAGCAGGACAAAAAACAGGAGTCTTCGCAGCAGAAACAAGCACAAAAGCCGGAACC
>JANQOT010000104.1 GCA_028285655.1 Gammaproteobacteria bacterium | reverse complement strand
GATAACGGCGATGTGTATTTTGTACCGGCATTTTCGGGTCTATACGCACCCTACTGGAAAGAAAACGCACGCGGCGTCATTGTCGGACTCACTCGATTCAACAACAAGGGACATATTGCACGCGCCGCACTGGAAGCCAGCGCGTATCAAACCCGCGATATCGTCGATGCGATGCAAATGGATTCGAAAAAAGAATTAAAAGAACTAAAAGTCGACGGCGGCATGATCGCCAACGAAACATTAATGCAGTTTCAGGCCGACGTGCTGGGGATTCCAGTGATACGCCCGGAAGTCGCGGAAACTACTGCACTGGGTGCCGCCTACGCAGCCGGACTGGCGGTAAAATTCTGGCAGGATACGGATGAGCTGAAAGCGAACTGGAAATTTCAACAATCATGGCAACCGGGAACGGATTCCGAAGCGCGTGAGAAAAAATACTATCGCTGGCAAAAAGCCGTGACCCGCTCGTTTGACTGGCTGGACTAAACCACAAGGAGTTTAGTATGAAAAAAACCGGTGATCTCGGTTTATCTTCGCGCTGTATTCATGCCGGCGACACGCTGGACGAACGCGGCGGTATATTTACTCCTTTATATACGCATTCCACTTTTGCATTCCCCGACACAAAAAGTGTTCTGGATGTTGTGCAAGGACGCGTTCAAGGCAGTTTGTATACGCGTTATGGATTTAACCCGACGATTCAGTCCCTGGAAACGAAGCTGGCCGCAATTGAAAACGGCGAAGCCGCCTGGGTGTTCGCTTCCGGCATGGCCGCAGAGTCGGCGACTTTTCTGGCGCATTGTAAAACCGGCGATCATATTGTCTGTATCGGTGATGTTTACGGCGGAACCTACGAACTACTTGCGGAAAATTTACCCGAGCTGGGAATACACACTACGTTTCTTTTGGGCAGTGAACTAGATCGACTGGAAACTTCGATCACAAACAATACGCGTATCGTCTTTTTCGAAACTCCGACTAACCCCAACATGGAAGTGCAGGATATCGCCGCCATTGCAGCCGTAGCCAAACAATGCGGCGCAATCACCGTGGTCGATAATACCTTTGCCACACCGGTCAACCAGCAGCCGTTGCTTCTGGGTGCGGACCTGGTCGTGCACAGTACGACTAAATATTTAGGCGGACACAGCGATCTTACCGGCGGCACAGTGATCGGGTCTTCGGACTTGCTTGCGCCGATCTGGAACTGGCGCAAAAATCTCGGCCAGATGATGGCGCCGGAAGTGGCCTATCTGCTGGCGCGAAGTCTGCGTACGCTGGTAGTGCGCGTACATGCACATAATGCCGCTGCACAGCAGTTGGCAGAACGACTGGCTTCGCATCCGCGTATTACAAAAGTGAACTATCCTGGATTCGCAAACTTTGCCGGTCATCAATTGGCAAAGCGGCAAATGAACGGTTTTGGCGGCATGATCAGTTTTGTTGTCGAGGGCAATGCGCAGGATGCCGCAACGGTAGTCGACAAACTAAAACTTTTTTCGATCGCACCCAGTCTGGGCGGCGTGGAAAGCCTTGTTACTCAACCGATCACCACTACTCATATCAATTTAGCGCCCGAGGAACGCGCCAAACGCGGCATTGTCGACAGCATGATCAGAATTTCAGTCGGACTCGAAGATGTTGAAGATCTATGGGCTGATCTGGCGCAGGCACTGGAAACTTAATTACCGTTATTATCGATAAAGAAGTTGGGCCAACATGCCGGTTTTTGATAATCGCTTGCGATTACGTTTAGTGCAATAAAATTATGTAGTGCATGACCACCAAACCATTTATTCAATAATGCCCGCTGCATCCCTAGCCAGAAAAGTTTCTTTACCCTTACTGACGTTTTACGGCCTGGGAACCATTCTGGGCGCGGGAATTTATGTCTTAATCGGCGAAGTTACCCTGCGCGCAGGCGTTTATTCGCCGTTTGCATTTTTTGTGTCAGCCTGTATTGCGGCCATTACGGCATATTCATTTGCAAGACTTTCTTCCATGCATCCGAAAAGCGCCGGCGAAGCCGCATACGTATTGGCCGCGTTTGATTCCAAAACACTTTCGGCGCTGGTGGGACTGGCGGTGATTGTGATTGGCACGGTTTCCGCCTCGACCATGGTGAAAGGCTTTGCCGGTTATTTTTTAAGCCTGATCGAGATTCCGGAAATCGCGTTAATGCTCGCCGTCATCGCGTTTATCACCGCGTTTTCGATCTGGGGAATCGGTCAATCGCTGGCGATCGCCGCACTGATAACGATTGTCGAAGTTTGCGGCCTGCTGTTTGTAATTTATGCGGTGGTGGACGTTAATAATATACCTGTTTTCGAGGTGCCCGCATCCGAATCTGTTATCAGCCAAACGCCGGTGATCCTGTTCGCGGCCTTTATTTGTTTTTATGCCTACATTGGATTTGAAGATATTGTAAATATCGCCGAGGAAACGATAAATCCCACCAAAGTAGTTCCATTGGCGATTTTGCTTTCGCTGATATTTTCCACCGTCATCTATGTTGCTCTGTCGATTGCCTGCGCGGTTTATGTTCCCGCCAGTATTTTCGAATCCAGCGATGCTCCACTGGCAGCGATTGTAGAGTTCAAGGGATACGACCCAACTGTAATGGCATTAATCAGTGTGGTCGCAATTATCAACGGTGCGTTAGTGCAGCAAATCATGGCAGCACGCGTTTTGTACGGCATGGCGAAACAGAAAATGTTCTTTTCAGTATTCAAAGCCGTAAATGAAAAAACACAAACACCGGTTATCGCCACCCTAACGATTGCTGCATTTATTTTATTACTGGCAACCAGCCTTGATTTAGTGACGCTGGCGGAAATCACCAGCGCGATTACCTTGCTGGTGTTTGTGGTTGTACAACTTTCATTGCTGAAAATTTCATTTCACAGCAACACCGCCAATAAACTGGATTTTATTCTGCCGGTGATCGGCATTACGCTGAATTTTGTATTAGTGTATTTTGGTTACACTCAGAAATAAGCCTATACACGCATGATTGTGAGCACAGGGAAGTGAGCACAAGGATGTGCGAATGAAAGCATGCATCAGGGATGATGCATTCCTATTTATAAAGCATCGGTATTTCGAACAACAACCTGTATCAAGATCACCATAAAAGTCGAAACTACCTTCTGCATTGTACGGTTGGTCTGTCAATCGACATAAAAAAGACAGTTTCGCAGCACCGTTAAGCGATTAAACACCCATTTTCCGTTACTTAAATCGTACGATTTCTTCTATTCTGCGCGTAAAAGGATTAGTATCTGGAAAACGAAAAAAGTATCAGGAGTACCACCATGTCAAAAATTGCTCGATATTATGAGTCTGAAGCGAATGCACGAGCAGCTTTTCAAGCACTTATAACAAGAGGTTACAGTAAAAAATCAGTTGCACTGGTGACTCCAGCGACCAGCGATCCGATGTCAGGTGCACAACCGTCAGACAACGTATCTGCGACCGCAAACGCGCGCACATTGCTAGGGGACCAAAGTAGTTTTCACGCTTCCATTGTGAAACGCGGATATTCACTGGTAATTGCAGAACCTCCCTTTGGCGGTTCGCTTCCGGCGATAGACATTCTGGATGAATTCGGGCCGATGGAAATTGCGGACGAGCGATTGCAAATTACCAAGCCACCGGCATTGATAGAGGGTCAGGCAGCACCCTTGTCATCGGGACTAGGTCTGCGCGTGCTGTCCGATTCAGCAGCCCCGCTGTCGGATATGTTGAATCTGAAAACACTTTCTAATCGAAGCAGTTTTATTTCCCGCATGTTTGGCGAATTGACGGAATCCGACTTTGCGCTTTCAAACAAGTTTGGTATGTCGTGTCTTTCCTCAAATGCCGCACCGTTGTCCTCAATGATTGGCTTACCGGTAAAAAGCGGCAAGGTCGGACAAGGCTGGACAAGATCGTTCGGGTTTAAAATGTTGTCTGATCACGCCACACCGCTGTCTGCCTTAGTTGGTGTTCCGGCATTGCTGGATAATTACGATTCCGAGTCGTATGCCCCCATGCGCCACCGCTCGCCGGTCAGAAACGAGGCCGCACCATTGTCAAACATGATCGGCTGGAATCCAATTGCCAAGGGCCGCACGACGTGGCTTGCCCGGATGTTTGCGCCATTAACCGGGCCTGATTTTTCGATTTCCTCGATGTTTGGCATGCCGATGCTAAGCGGCAAAACCGGACAAGACTGGACCCAGTCGTTTGGCTTCAAAATGCTTTCCGATAATGCATCACCGCTTTCCGGCTTACTGGGTATACCGTTGCTTGAAGATCATAACTACACTGAGTCATATGCCCCGGCACGTAACCGCGCCAAAATCTGCGGCCGCGCAGCGCCATTGTCGAATTTCTTTGGTCTCGGATTATTGGCAAAGCGCAGTACGACATTCCTGACACGCTCGTATTCGCCCGCAAATTCGTCCGACTTTGCGCTATCCAGA
>JANQOT010000099.1 GCA_028285655.1 Gammaproteobacteria bacterium | reverse complement strand
ATCCATCATAAAGTTTAACTTTCTGATTGCCTAAAATTTCATGTAATACAAACCATGCTCCGGATGCCATATGGCCGCTATTACAATATGTGATGGCGTCCCCGCTGCTGTTAATTCCCAGGGCGCCGGTTATTTTTGTTAACTCTTCTGCAGAAGAAAATTTTACGGGCATGTTTCTGCTGACAGTAAGGTCTACAGGAAAAGTTTTGGCTGTCGGGATATGGCCTTTTTCTTTAACCTTCGAGCTTTTGTAGGTTCCCAAATATTGTCCTAGAGGACGAACGTCGACAAGTTGCACGTTGTCATTACCAATTGCAGCGAGAACCTCTTCGCTGTCGGCGAGTAATTGCTGTCGTTGTTCATTTGCCGTCCAGTTTCCAACTGAAGATTTGTCAGCTTGTGTGGCATATTTGCGATTATCCAACAACCACTGGGCCGTGCCTCCATTTAATATCGAAACATTATCATGCCCAAAGTATTTAACTTGCCAATACATTCGAGATGCCATAGTTAAATCATAATCGCTTGCGGCGTTTGTAGTAATTACGATATTGTCGTTTTGATTAGCACCGGTTTTTTGCATTAATTGTTCAAAGCTGGTTTTAGATGGCAACATTTGTTTTATTTTCACGTCGTTAATGGTTTGTGTGCCGCGTACATTTTTGTAAAGTACCAATTGTGCTCCAGGAATATGCCCGCCCACCCGGACTAGTGTTTTCTTGCCGGTTTTTTTATCTTTTTTATATACAGGGTCTGAAGTGAAACTTTTTTTGTCGGTCCGCACATCGATTATCGTGACGTCGTGAATATTGCTGGCCAGCCAGCTTGTTTCTACCAGGGGTGTGGGCAGCTTCGCAGCCGAAACCGGATTTAAAAATAAAACAGCAATTGCAAGGTTAATTAGATAAAAATGGGCTTTCATGGCGTATCTCAAAAGTATTGGTTTTACCTATTTTAACCCAATTATGGCGAGACAGAAGATATAGAATTTAAATTACTTATAAAAATACTTTATCAAAACTAGGTAAACTTTACAGGCGTACAATTGCCTGTCTCCCGGGGCCACGATAATTTTGATTATAGATCAACATTTTCGCCGCTTATTCGAAAATTATCCGTATACAATTTCACGCTATTGCACTACTATTTAGCAGGGTTGATCAGAAAATCAGACCAGCTTTTGTGCGCAAATTAACGAGATAAAAAGGAAAATAACAATGGCAATGAAATATTTTGATAAAGCACAATCCAAGCAAGTTGCTTCGTTAAATATCGAAGGCATTAACGCATTTCTGGAGGACACAGTTTCGTCAAATAATGATCAGGCGCCTATTACTTGCGGCTTTTTTCGTATGGAAGCAGGTAATCCGCTTGAATACACTTATAGCTATGACGAATGTAAAATCATGCTGGACGGCGAAATGACTATAACCGATACAGAAGGTCAGTCAGTCAATATGAAACCCGGTGATGTCGTATATTTTGATGCTGGAACAAAAGTGACGTTTTCATCCAATTCTTCAGGCACAGCCTTTTATACAGGGCAGCGCAAGTTGGGAGTGTTGTAGGCACCTGTTCCAGGTCAATTTGTTTAAGCTACTCAAAGGCTCAAACATAAATAATCTACAATGTCGGCGTTAATTGTTGGAGAACGCCATGAAAATATCTTTAGCAGATCGAAACGATATTTCCGGTCTATGTGCCTTGCTGGACACATTATTTTCGCAAGAGGCAGAATTCACTCCCAATCGTGATAGCCAGATTAAAGGGTTGAGCGATATTATTGAAAACCCGGACATCGGCAGTATTGTGGTGGCACGAGAGGGCGATCAAGTAATTGGAATGGTAAACCTTTTGTATACGGTATCTACTGCATTAGGTGGTAGAGTAGTGCTACTGGAAGACATGGTGGTCGACCCCAGGTCGCGTGACAAAGGTGTAGGTTCCGCGTTGCTTGAATTTGGAATTGAGTATGCCAGGCAGAAAGATTGTTTTAGAATTTCGTTGTTAACCGATGCCGATAACGATGGCGCGCACCGTTTTTATGAGCGGCATGGTTTTGAACGTTCGTCAATGACAGTATTTCGAAAACTTCTTGTCTAGTGCAAGAAATCAATTGCATATGCCGGTTTTGGCAAAACTAAATGTATAACATCTTCATTTACGGCACTTTGAAGCGCGGTTATCCTAACCACAACCAATACTTAAAGAAACAAAAATATCTGGGGCGGTATCGTACAGTCGACTGTTATCCTTTAGTTATTGCCAATAAATGGTTTGCGCCGGTATTAATTGATGAAGCCGGAATAGGCAAGCATGTAATTGGCGAACTGTATCGGGTAAACAATGAAAAATTAGTGGAATTGGATCGGCTTGAGCATACCAATCATGTTCTCGGATATAAAAGAATAGAAATTGAAATACAAAATATAGAAAACGGAGAAGTGGTTCAGTCGTTCACTTATACCAAGAAGCGAAAGCATGTTTCTGAAATTTCATCGCAGTATCTTAGTGAATATAAAGATCGCAAGTATATACCGTTAAAAATGCGAAAAGATTTAAAATAACTTATACCAATGTGATGTGGTATTGAATTTGTGAATCAATTCCGAGTTTAAAAATATCTACTATTTCTTTTGCGACATCCTCAAGTAATTCGGGTTGTATGTATTTATTTCCCTGAATAATAAATAAGCATGACTTTGTATTTTCGGATGTTTTGGTTTTATCGCATTGCCTGCAATCCAGGCGACAAATGATTTCGTTGCTTCCATCGACATAGCAGTACTCACCGGCATGCACTGTTTGTGAATTAGTTTCGCCAAGTGGAATGAAACGCTCATTTCCGTCGACAATTCTAAGATCTACATTGCCGTTGATCAATTCAGTGTCATGTGCACCTATCGATACTTTATTTTTTATAGCAATATAGTTATAGGTGTCGACAATATAATTGATAGGTCTTAGTGAATTGTGTTTTTGCAGTATTTTAATAAGACTTTCCGGAGAAGCAACTAAAGATTTACTTTTCACGCCTACTTGCTTGTGCAGTTCCCTATATCCGACGAAATGTGGATCGTTTTTTATTTCCTCTTGCGTCAAGGTTCTGGAATAGTTCCGGTAAAAATGTTCAATTTCATTTTTTAAAGATTCGGTAAAAAATGATCGATCAATATCGGATATCAGTAAATAGGCGACGTGTATGCCTAATGCAGATGCCTCATCTGAAACTGTACATTCCATTGCCTATATCAATAACTGTATGGAACTGTAAACAGATTAAACCAGAGTGTGTATTTGTGATCCGGATGTGTAAAGCATATGTAGACCTATAATTATGGCGATTCCACCTACAAAAATTTTAAACTGTTTTTTCGAGATCAAATTTATTCGGCGCTGGGCCGGCATACTTACCAGCATAGACAGTAATGCCATGCTGAATATCAGGCCGACACTGAATAAGGCGATATAGGCGAATTTCAAGTAGATTGAATCAATGGTTGTGCTGACAATAGCGACAATTACCCCGGATCCTGCAGCTCCATGCAAAAGTCCCACTCCAAGCGCTTTTAATGATAAATGAGTTCCACGGCTGTGTTTGCCGGAAATAGTAGAATTGCTACTGGATTTTTTGCCAAACAGAATGTGGGTATTGTTGATTACATCGATACCCATAAGTATTAATACCAGCCCAACTAGCAGTTCAAGTGATAGAAATATACTACTGTCGATTTCTACTTGCATGCCCAGAAGCAGCATACTGAATACAAATAATGTAATGGTATGCCCGATTCCCCAAATTGCTCCTTGTCTGGCTGTCGCGGTAATAGAATTGGATTGCGCCGATACTGCAAGTACAGCAGCTAAATGATCCGGCTCAAATGTGTGTCGGATTCCAATTAATAGTGCAAGAAGAAGTAACGCGCTCATAGATAATTACACATTATTTTTTTCTGATATTGGGTCTAATGCCAATAATGGATTCACGCATTGATACCCAGCAACGAAGTAGTGCTTTCTTCAGACTGTCGCCGTCAGGGGCCAAGAATTTAACCATTAAGCCGCAATTATTGGGAAGCAACGTTGCGCCGCCGTAAATTTTATTGTCGGATTCCACAATTTGCCGTACAGGCGTTAATAATTTATCGCAAATATTAGCACGGTTTACCAGAGTCAGTGTTCCCATGCTAATAAAATGCCGGTTATCGTTCAGGAAATTTTCGGGAGTAGCGCGATATACATCTTTAGCCAGTAATTCGCCGTTTTCTGTATATACCTGCAGATAGGTATTCAATTGTTTAAAAAGATCATCATCGCCCTTTAAAAAGTGTAGCAAAAATGCGTCGGCTACAATTGCGGTGCTGGTTTCGTCGGCGTATACATTTATATTGGATCGTAATCTGGATTCCGGAAATAAAATTAACGGATCGGAAATAAATTCGGTATAGGCGTGATTAGTGGCATTGACATTTACTGTCTGAAGAGCGCCGCCATTCGACATGCCATGTACGATAGTCGACGCTTGAGTTGTGATGTGACTATAGGAATGTGAATTGGCCGTTACATTGGTAGTCAGTTCTTCGTTTTCATAGATACCGCCTGAGGCGGATTGAATATATACATTTGCCATTCCCGGCGGATCATTTTCAAAGTACTGGGTTCTGCAAATATGGAATGGGTAGGAAGCATACTGATTTTCCAGGTATGTTTTCCCTTCGACGTTTTTTGTAAATTGAAGTGAAAGTGTGCTCATAAACTGGTTCTCAGTTAAACAGCACGTTTTTAATAATATGATCGCCCACTTCGCTAATTCCCTGGCCGGTTTTGCAATTGGTCAATACCAGCGGTTTATCGTTACGGACTTCCGTTCCCTCTTTGACCATCAGATCGACATCGGCACCGACATATGGGGCTATATCTACCTTGTTAATGACTAGCAGGTCGGATTGCACAATACCGGGACCGCGCTTGCGCGGAATGTCGTCGCCTTCGGAGGTGTCGATTACAAACATCCAGTAATCGACCAGGTCCAGAGAAAAGGTCGAGGCCAGGTTATCGCCTCCGCTTTCGATTAATATGAGATCAAGATTCTGGAAATCATGTTCCAGTCTGTCGGCGGCCTGTATATTTAATGTAGGGTCTTCGCGAATCACTGTATGTGGACAGGCGCCGGCCTCGACCGCTACCACGCGTTCGGGAGCCAGCAATCCCGATTGCTGCAGGCGTTTGGCATCTTCTTTGGTGACCAGATCGTTGGTTACTATGGCAACCTCGTTTCCGCGATTAACAAAATATGGAATTAACTGCTCGATTAAAGCTGTTTTTCCCGAACCTACCGGACCGCCGATGCCTACGCGAGCCGGGCCATTTTTCACAGTTGCCGCGTTCATCGAAGCATGTAGCGCTGCGCCAAGGGGAGAGTCTTGGTAGGTTCGCAGGTAGCAAGTTCGTCGTTTACAAACACGTCAAAGGTTTCCGGGTTGACGGTAACTTTGGGGCAGCAGTCATTGTGCATCATATGGCTTTTGTTTAATTTGCGTGTTCCCTGTGCAGGAAGATTGGTTTTTTGCAGTTGCAATTTTTCACCTACATTGTCATCTACTGCCGACTGATTTACAAAGTTGAAGCTTAAATGTTGTTTGGCGTTTCCGAACGCTCCCCATTGCGGTCGCATGCATAAAGGTTCGCAGGTCATCAAAGATGCGGCACTGTCGCCCATCGCCGACCATACAATAAATCCACCCTTGATGATCAACTCCGGTTTAATTCCGAAAAATTCGGGACGCCATAATACGACATCGCCGATTTTGCCTTTTTCCAGAGAGCCGATGTATTGATCGATGCCAAACGTTCTGGCTGCGTTAATAGTATATTTTGCGATATAACGTTTAATACGTTCATTATCACCACGCTTGCTTTGCTCTTCCTCCAGGCGTCCACGCTGGTCTTTCATTTTGCTGGCCAGTTGCCAGGTTCTGCAAATGACTTCATTGATGCGACCCATGCCTTGACTGTCGGACCCAAGCATCGATATTGCACCAAGGTCGTGCATGACATCTTCCGCTGCTATTGTTTGCGCGCGAATACGACTTTCTGCAAAAGCTACATCTTCCGGAATCGCCGGATTTAAATGATGACAAACCATCGTCATATCCAGATGTTCGTCAAATGTATTAACTGTGTATGGATTGGTAGGATTGGTAGAAGAGGGCAAACAATTATATTCGCCGGCAACTCTTATAATGTCAGGTGCATGGCCACCGCCGGCCCCTTCGGTATGGTACATATGAATGGTACGGCCGTTAATTGCAGCTAAGGTGTTTTCGACGAATCCGCTTTCATTTAATGTGTCGGTGTGTAACTGCACCTGAAAATCCAGATCGTCGGCCACCGACAGGCAAGTGTCGATCACTGCCGGCATTGCACCCCAGTCTTCGTGAATTTTTAATCCCAGGCAGCCGCCTGCGAGTTGATCGATCAAAGATCTCGGTTTGGAGGAATTGCCTCTTCCCAGAAAACCAAAGTTAATCGGCCATTGCTCCGACGCCTGTAACATTTTGCCGACATTCCAGGCGCCGCCGCAGTCGATCCCCACGGTAATGGGCCCCAGCGAACCGCCGATCATGGTGGTGATGCCTGAACTTAACGCGTGTTCGCATAACTGCGCGCTATCAAAATGCACATGCACATCGATACCGCCAGGTGTTGCTATCAGCCCTTCTGCATCGCGTACGGTCGTGGCCGCCGCGCAAATTAAATCGGGATCTTCGTTATCCTTGGTAGCCGGATTGCCGGCTTTGCCGACACCGGCGATTTTACCGGCTTTAATTCCGATATCCGCTTTAACGATTCCCAGCACAGGGTCAATCACCACTGCATTGCTGACCAGCATATCCAGCGAACCGGCGGCGCTGTCGTAGCCCGGGGTCAGGCCCAGGCCATCGCGTAATGTTTTTCCACCGCCATGCAAACATTCATCTCCAGGTACTGCATAATCATGTTCGACCTCTGCAAGTAAGGAAGTATCGCCTAAACGTACCGCATCCCCTTTAGTGGGTCCGTACATTACCGCGTATTCTTTTCTGGATACTTTAATCATGATTATGCTCCTTTGAATCCGCGAACTTTGGCTTGATGCAGCGCGTCTTCTTTTTTTACATCGCTGGATGTCGACCCATTGGTCAAACTGTTCAGTCCGTGCACTTCGCCGGCGCCGCCAAAGGCGACCAGTTGTACTTCTTTGCTTTCTCCGGGTTCGAATCGGACTGCGGTGCCGGCGGGAATATCGAGGTGTTTACCGAATGTATCTTTGCGCTTGAAATCCAGTGCCGGATTTACTTCAAAGAAATGAAAGTGGCTACCGATCTGTACCGGACGATCACCGGTATTCAGCACTTTCACTTTTATTGATTTCTTGCCTTCATTGATTTTTACGTCGCCGTCACCGGGAATAATTTCACCGGGTGTGACATCGTTTTTGCCTTTTGCTTTTTGTTTGCCGGAGCGAATGGGTTCATGCACGGTAACCAACTTTGTACCGTCGGGAAATGTAGCCTCTACTTGTAACATATGCATCATGTCATCGACGCCGGGCATCACGTCATCGGTGGTGAGCAGAGTCGAGCCGTAGCTAATTAAGTCGGCAACTGTTCGACCTTCGCGCGCTCCTTCAAGTATTTCATCGGCAATAATAGCGGTTGCTTCCGGATGATTTAACTTTAAGCCTTTTGCCTGCCGCTTGCGCGCAAGTTCCGCAGCAGTATAGATTGTCAGTCGCTCTAATTCAGTTGGTGTCAGTAACATGGGACCTCCGAATTGTTTTGAATCAAATCTTCGCTAATTAGCAAATAGCCTGGTACCGGTATTTTCATGGCGCATAGACGCAATATCCGCATTTGGTGTAAACGCGTGAATGTTTTCAATGTCTGTTACCGGTAGTGCGATATAATCAGAAATTAAGGTGCGTACTTTTGTCAGACTGTTTTGACAATCGATATGTCCGACCAAACCCAGTCGCAATGCCGCTCCAAAAATCGCAACACAGAAGTTATATGCAGATAGTGTTAATACTGAATTTTTATCCAAACCAATAGCTTTCCAGATCAGCGCTTGAGTTACGGACAAATGTCCGAGAGCTGCATCGTCAAATATCAGTTGTTGGTATTGTTCCGCTTTGGCCACCCCCAGCTTGGCATACGTCGAGCACAAGGCGGCACCCAGTCGTTTAGAGCCTTCCCTTAATTCGGTGGGCAATGTCATGCATTCGACCAAGCGATCGATTTTGATTACATCATCGATTGCATCGCTTTGATCAAATGTATGGGCCAGAACAACACGATCAAATGGAGCCCAGCGTTCGGCAAGTTGGTTGGTTAGGAAACTTTCCACGTCATGTTTCGACGATACAAAATCGTCCTGCTTCAACATTTCCAGCCCCCACGAAAAGGATACGGCGCCCGATGGAAAAAAACTGTCTCCATGCTGCAGCAGTGCAAGTATGTGTTCCTGCTTATTCATGGCCGATGCGGGTTATGCGTTGCTGATCGAAGAAGTCGTGCAGGCGTTCCAGATAAATTTGTTCCGGACTTTCCAGCGCGATATCCAGGTGATCTTTGCCGAATTTGACTCGCCAGTGCATATTACCGGCGAAATATCCAAGCTCGATTGCGGTTGCAAAATCATTTGGTTTGAGTGACAACCATTGATCTTCGGCCATCTGGACCACAATGGCACGATCCTCGTTTAGATACAGGACCGATCCGTTGGCCAGCTTTTGATTGCGTGCCAGGGAAACCGCGCAGTCGGTGCCTTGATCGGTGGTTGCGCGAAAGCGCCGGCGCTGCAAATTGGCATGATCCAGATAAATATATTCCACCTTGCCGGCATGCGATAAATCGTGGAGTTGATTCGACAAATCAGAATCGTGTGAGAATCCGAGAATTTCGTTTAGTTGCAGCATGCCTTACTTTTTTAATTATTTAAGATGCGGCCGAGCAATTGCCAGGGCATAGCTGAATCGGAGCATATTAATATATTAGTAAACCCTAATTCGTCTATGATCTAAATATATAATATATATACCTAAGTTATAGATAAAGTATATTACTAAAGATATAAGCCGGCTAACAGTAGCGGCTTCGGCAGGTTAAATTAGCGCCATTCACGGATTGAAATCTGTGCTGGGACCCTTTGGTCGGCAGGTCATTTTTCAATGGATTACACCAATATGTTAATCATCGAGGTTAAGCATGAAAGAAAAGTCAAAAAAACTACTTAAATATCTACATCTTCCCCTCGCGAGAAGATGCTTGTCATATGCCGATGCTAAAGCACTTAATCCTCATAAATTCTTCTTAGTAAATTTATTTTATTAACAGTTACATTATAAATTGCGGTAATATGGAGTAATCGTATATATGTATAAGCCTGCAGGCAGAGTATTACTATGTGTGGAATCGCCGGAATAATGCTGAAGGATTCGTCCGAGCCGTTTAACACGGGCGAGGCTTTGGTGAATATGCTTAACGGTTGTCAGCATCGAGGGCCGGATTCAACCGGCTTTGCCTTGTACGGACAAGCGCAGGAAAATAAATTGAAACTTCGATTGTTTGTCGGACAGGGCAAAGAAGCGGATACGGCGATTAATCGAATTAAAAAGTTTTTGCAGGAGCAAGGTGCGACCATTGTCGACGATGAGCACGTGGGAGAAGCCTACCGCGTCACTGTTAATTTTAGCGGCGACATTCAGAAATTTTCATACGCACTGGAACATGCCGCCAAGGTGGTGTCGATTGGAAACAGTCTGGAAATTATCAAGGATGTCGGTAGTGCGGAAGATGTAGACGGCCGCTACAACATTCACAATTATCGGGGTTCCCACGGTTTGGGTCATGTACGCCTGGCGACCGAATCCGATGTTAAGCCGGAAGCGGCGCATCCGTTCTGGGCGACCGGTTTTGCCGATGTTGCCATTGTGCACAATGGCCAGATTACCAATTACTGGAAAATGCGTCGGCGTCTTGAACAGCGTGGTTATGAATTTCGTACTGATAACGATAGCGAATTAATTGCAGTTTACCTTGCAGATAAGCTTTCTCAGGGCATTGCCTTAAAAGAAGCGTTGAAAACTTCTATCGACGACCTGGACGGAACTTTTTCGTTTCTCGTTTCTACCAAAGATGAAATCGGTTATGCAAAAGACCGGTTGGCAGTTAAGCCGATGGTCATGTATGAAACCGATGATCTGGTCGCAGTTGCATCGGAAGAAGTTTCACTGAATAAATTGTTCCCGGGACAGGCACTAAATACAAAAGAACCACCACCAGGCACCTATAACACATGGTCCCGATCGACTTAGGAAAAACTTCCGTAAGAGAAGGCAACGAACAAATTCGGCAACATGGGCAAAACGGAGAAGATGTCGAAATAATTAATCCAGACGCGCGTCATCATATCGGCGTCGGTCTTGTTCATCCTATTACTGTAAAAGTTCACGGTTCCGCCGGATATTTCTGTGCGGGCTTAAGTGATAGCGCACGTTTTGAAGTCGAAAGCAATGTCGGCTGGGGCGTTGGGGACAATATGTACTCCGGGTCTGTGATTGTCGGCGGAAACGCCGGCGCCATTCCCGGTGTTGCAATTCGCGGCGCTGAAATTGTTATTCATGGCAATATGGGTTCGCGTGCCGGTCAGGTGATGAAGGCCGGAACATTATGTTGTGCCGGCAATGCGAATTTTATGGCCGGTTACATGATGTATGGCGGGCGCATTATTATTCTCGGGGATTCAGGAGAAAAAGTCGGTGAAGATATGTCGGCTGGCGAAATTTTTGTCGGCGGTAAAGTCGAAGACCTGGGTTCCGATGCAGAGTTGACCGATATCGATAGTGCCGAAATCGAGGAGATTATGGAATTTCTCGATCGCTATGAAATACCGTTCAAGGGAAGTTTTCAAAAAGTTGTGAATGCGGGCAAAAAGTTGCGTTACGCGACGTCCGAACAGCAAATGCGCAGCATTCCATTTTTTACTTTTTCAGGCACTTCAGATTACTGGAATCCAAAAATTCAGGAAGACTTATACATCAAGTCGCAAATAGGGCGTTATCGAATTCGTGGTTACGGTGGTGCGCGACCGTTACCGCATTTGTCCGATCTGGCGTTTAAAAAAGACCTGAGTGCCGCCGGTAACGAGAACAATATTGTATCCAAAGTAAAAATGTCTACCGAGATCGGCGGTATTAACGGCGCCAATCCACTTAAGTTAAGTATGCCGGTCATGATTGCGCCGATGAGTTACGGTGCATTGAGTGCATCCACCAAGCGGGCAATCGGCCTGGCTTCCACCATGTCCGATATCGCCGAAAACACAGGTGAGGGCGGTATGAGCGACGCTCAACGAGGCGCTGCAAAACAACTTATATTTCAAATGCTTGGTGGGCGATTGGGGTGGAATATTCATGATATGAACCGTGCCGACGGGCTGGAAATTTACATTTCGCAGGGTGCCAAGCCGGGTCTGGGGGGACAGTTAATGGCAAAGAAAGTCACTCCCGAGCTGGCGAAAATCAGGGGCATTCCGGCCGGTATCGATTTACGTTCGCCGTCGCGGCATCCCGATATTCTGGGTGCCGACGATTTGGTGATTAAAGTAGAAGAATTGCGTGAAGCCACCGGCTACCGCTTGCCGGTGAGTATTAAACTGGGTGCCGGCAGAGTGCGCGACGATATCAAAATTGCAGTGAAAGACGGGTTTGATTTTGTCGAACTGGACGGTATGCAGGGTTCCACCGGCGCGGGCAGTGCGGAAGTGATCGACTATGTAGGCATTCCGACATTATCGGCTATTATCGAAGCGTTGGATGCATTAGAAGAAATCGGTCGACGCCAGGATATTCAGATTGTATTGATGGGAGGTATTCGCGACGGCGTCGATGCGGTCAAGGCGCTTTGTCTCGGCGCGGATGCAGTCGCTCTTGGAACATCGACCATTATTGCCGGCGGTTGTATCGCGTGTATGCAATGCCACGTCGGCCAATGTGTAACGGGTATTGCCACCCAGGACCCAGAACATGAAAAACGTTACGAACCGGAAGTCGAAGCGAAAAATATTCATCGCTTTTTAGAAAGTGTGCGTTGGCAGATCGCTGCCATTACCAATGGACTGGGCTACAACGATGTCAGTCAGCTAAGTCGTGACGACCTGGTTGCGTTGACACCGGAAGCCGCCGCCATTACCGGTTTGCCTTATGAACCGCAATACGGAGATGCGGATCTGGATATTCATGTGAGGTCGGTAGTATGAGTACCGTTTATGATTTAAACAGAATTGAGTTACCGGAAGTTCCGCCGGACTACGAAGATCATACGGCAGATGTTAACTACGTTCCCGCACCATGCCAGGTAGCCTGTCCTATCGGTACCGATGCACCTTCTTATATCGGGTATATCTGGGAAGGAAAGTTTGAACTTGCGTTTGAAGCGATTACTGCCACTAATCCATTCAGTTCTATTTGCGGTCGTGTATGCGATGCGCCATGTGAGCCTGCCTGCCGGCGCACGGACAGTGACGGACCTTTGCAGATTCGCAATTTAAAACGCTTTGTAATGGATAAGCTTGGAGCTACTTATGTTCCGCCTGCCATAAAGGCGACTCAGTCAAAAACAGTC
>JANQOT010000074.1 GCA_028285655.1 Gammaproteobacteria bacterium | reverse complement strand
TGCTAGAGTTCGTCCACAAACTGCGGTATTTTCCGTGGGTTACCGCAACAGATACGGGTTTCCCCATGCTAATATTACGGCGCGGTATCAAAGTATCGGAGCTGAACTGGTCGATACCATTCGAGAAGGAGCAGTAACGTTTATATTTGATTCTCGCCAAGGAGTGCATAGGGAGGTCGGATTCCGGCCAAGCAGCAGACGTTATTGGAATTCCATGTGGGAACATTCAATTGACCCAGGGTAACAAGGAAAACATTAAAAGTGTTTGAGATTATAAAAGCAGGTGGTTGGTTAATGGTGCCAATCATAGGATGTTCTGTGGTTGCGCTGGCGATTGTGCTGGAACGCTTCTGGAGTTTGCAAAAAAATCGTGTAGCGCCCGGAAACCTGGTGGCCAAAATCTGGCAGATGGATCAAAACAAGCAACTCGATGAACAAAAAATCATGGCCATTCGAGACGGCTCGCCCCTGGGACGTGTACTGGCCGCCGGATTAATGAACCGCACGAGTACACGTGACGTTATGCGCGAAAGTATCGAAGAAGTGGGCCGCCATGTCGGTTACGAATTGCAGCTTTTTCTAACCACCCTGGGAACGATTGCGGCTATTTCGCCGCTACTGGGTTTATTGGGTACCGTGGTCGGAATGATTCAGGTATTTGCCGTGATTACCAGTGTCGGTGTGGGTGACCCCGGTGAGCTGGCCAACGGTATTTCCAAAGCTTTAATTACCACTGCAGCCGGTATTACGGTTGCGATTCCAAGCATTTTCTTCGTGCGTTACTTTCGACGTAAAGTCGATGGCCTGGTCGTGGAAATGGAAGGCGAAGCCATCAAGCTGGTGGAAGTGATGCAAGGCGCGCGTCGCGCAAACGGCAATAATTCCTAAATCTATATGAAATTCAGCCTGGACGAAGACGACAGAACCGATGTCAGCTTGACCCCGCTGATCGACGTGGTTTTCCTGCTGCTGATCTTTTTTATGGTGACCACTACCTTTAATCAGCATGCGAATCTGCGAGTGGAATTACCTGACGCCAGTAATGCTGTACAATCGAACGAAGAGAACAAAGTTGAAGTTATAATAGATAAAAACGGCCAGTATTTTATCGATGGAACGAGTTTGCTGGATCAACAATCACGAACGCTGGTGACCGCATTGGGCAAAGTAGTGAAAGACCGTAATACCGAAAAAATTCTAATCCGTGCGGATGCTCAGGCGCCGCACCAATCCGTTGTGTCTGTTATGGATGCCGCAGGCAAGCTTGGATTGACTCAAATTTCGATCGCGACATCCAGTGGGCAAGACTCGAGCAACTGATTCTGGTCAAGAAAAGTCATCCGGCTTATCTGTCTATCTTCGTTTAATTCAGTATTCAAAAAAATACTGGGTACAAATTACAGTTGCGATTATCGGTTTTGCACTGGTAGCGGCGATGAATGCCGTTTTTGCCTGGCTGATTCAGCCCCTGCTCGACGAAGGATTTACTAAACGCAATTTGGATGTGATTCGCTGGATTCCATTTGCGGTCGCAGCACTTTTTATTGTACGCAGTATTGGCAGTTATCTGGGCATTTATTATATTGGTCGAGTCGGGCATTTGGTTGTGCAGGAATTGCGCGCAGCAATGCATAACAAACTGCTGAATCTACCCGCCGAATACTACGAAGCAACCGTCTCGGGAAATATTCTCTCCAAATTTACTTTTGATGTAGAGCGAGTCGCCGCGGCGAGTGCAAAAAGTCTCACGATCCTGGCTCGGGAAGCTTTACAGGTATTATTTTCTCTCGGTCTGATGATTTATTTAAGCTGGAAGCTGACAGTGGTGTTGCTGCTTATATCGCCACTTATTTATCTGGTCGTAGACTATGCCAGCAAGCGATTCAGAAAAGTCAGTCATAAAATACAGGCGTCTATCGGTGATATTTCAAAACGGGTAGAGGAAATTGTCAGCGGTCAAACCATTGTTAAGGTTTTTAATGCAGAAAGCTTTGAGCAGCAACGGTTTGACTCGGTCAACAAGAAGAACCGGCGAAATCAATTTAAACTGGTAGCGACCAAAGCGCTTAATACGCCCTTGGTGCAAATGATTGTCGGAGTCGCGTTTGCAGTGGTTATTTATGTGGCATTTTTGCCTTCGGTAAGTAGCGGTATGACTTCCGGAACGTTCATGAGTTTTGTGACTGCTGTAATGATGTTGTTAAACGCTGCGCGTCGGTTGACCCTGGTAAATGAAACCCTGCAATCGGGAATTGCCGCCAGCGAAAGTGTTTTTGATTTGATCGATCGACCTTCACAGATTGACGAAGGAGGTGTTCAGCTTGATCGATGCAAAGGTGACATCGAATTTGATTCGGTATCTTTTAAATACGCGAGTAAATCGGAATCGGCGCTGGATCAGATTAGTTTTATGTCCAGTTCCGGTGAGCTGACTGCGTTAGTCGGCAAGTCCGGCAGCGGAAAGTCTACATTGGTTAAATTACTGCCGCGATTTTATGATGTGTTATCCGGCGAAATTCGATTGGATAACGCGCCGATTAAAAATATAAAGCTGGCTGATCTGCGTCGACAAATTGCAATGGTGAATCAGGATGTTGTGCTATTTAATGATACGATAGAGAACAATATTGCCTACGCAATGCCTGATAAATCCAGCGACGAAATTCACGAGGCTGCGCGAAGAGCCCACGCCTCTGTATTTATCGAGGAATTGCCGGACCAATATCAGACCATGGTAGGCGATAAAGGCGTGTTACTTTCGGGTGGTCAGCGTCAGCGAATCGCGATTGCTCGTGCATTATTGAAAGATGCACCAATACTAATTTTCGATGAAGCGACTTCATCGCTGGATTCCGAGTCCGAATACCACATTCAGGAAGCACTGAAAGAAATTCGAAAAAACAGAACGACATTTGTGATTGCGCATCGATTATCGACTATTGAAAGTGCCGACAAAATTTTAGTAATGGATCAAGGTAAAATCGTCGAACAGGGCACGCATCATGAACTGGTCAAACAAAATGGTATGTATGCGCGCCTGTATAATCGTCAATTCAAAACAGATTCCACGCAAGTGGTCAATGGCTGACTCAAACTCAATACAAATTAAAAATCAGCAATGGATTAACCGCGTTTGGTACGGACGTAGTTTAGTCTCGATATTGTTACTGCCGCTGTCTGGTTTGTACTGGTTGCTTATCTCAACACGAAAAGCGTTTTACAATTCATTTCTATTTTCTAAAAAGCAATTCGAACGTCCGGTAGTTGTGGTGGGAAATATAACCGTCGGTGGAACTGGAAAAACGCCAATGGTAATTTATTTGTGCGAACAGTTAAAAAAACTTGGATACCAGCCTGGCGTCGCCAGTCGCGGTTACGGAGGGAGTGTGCGTTCCGCGACTTTAGTGTCGAATGCGCACGACGCCAAGCAAGTCGGCGACGAAGCTATACTGATTTTCAAGCGAACTCATTGCCCGGTAATGATTGGCTCTAATCGTGTTGAAGTCATCAATGCACTAATAGTTCAAAAACAATGTAATATCGTAATCTGCGACGACGGTTTGCAAGACTATCGGTTTATACATGATGTGGAGATTGTAATGATTGACGGCGACCGTCAATTCGGCAACACGAGATTATTGCCGGCAGGGCCCTTGAGAGAGAGTATCGGTAAAATTTTTAAAAGCGATTTTTGTGTTGCCACCGGTCAATCGTGTCCGGATATAAGTGCCGATACTATGCTGCTGCAAACCCATGAATTGTATGCGCTAAATGACGTAACTAAAACGCTGGAACTGGATACATTGCGCGGGGAGACCGTACACGCAGTGGCGGGAATCGCCAATCCGCAGCGATTTTTTGATACATTGGCTGCGCAGGGCTTGAGCGTTATTCCACATGCGCATAAAGATCATGCCGAGTTGGTCTCACAAGACCTGCAATTCCCCGATGATTATCCGGTTCTTATCACCGAGAAAGATGCGGTAAAATGCACACACTTCGATTTGGAGAATGTCTGGGTATTGCCCGTTTCAGTACAGTTACCCGTTGATTTCACAGGGCGTGTACAACAATTGTTAAGAAATTGCCATGGATAAAAAATTACTTGATATTTTGGCCTGTCCGGTGACCAAAGGCCCGCTGATTTATGATGAAGACAAGCAGGAACTTATTTCGACTTCGGCCCGCCTGGCGTACCCGATACGCGACGATATTCCGGTAATGCTGGAAGAAGAGGCGCGGCAACTTGCCGACGAAGAATACGAAAATTATAAAAAGCAAAAATAATGTTGCCTTTTCGCGTTGTCATTCCGGTGCGGTTTGCTTCCAGTCGATTGCCGGGGAAACCACTGCTAACCTTTCAAAATAAGCCGATTATCGAGCACGTGTTCAATAATGCCAGCGAGGCGGGTGCAGCTTCGGTATTGATCGCCACCGATGATCAGCGCATTGCGGATGCGGGCAGCAAGTTTGGTGCGGAAATCTGTATGACGAGCCTGGATCATAATTCCGGTACCGATCGAATTGCCGAAGCCGTGCAAAAGAAAGCCTGGAGTGATGATGAGATCATCGTCAATGTACAGGGCGATGAACCCCAGATGAAAGCGGGGAATATCAGGCAGATAGCAAAACTGTTAAGTGATAATCGCGATGCCGCTATTGCGACATTATGTCATCGTCTGGAAACAATTCGTGAATACGAAGATACCAATGTCGTGAAAGTGGTAAAAAACCGGCATGGTCAAGCACTGTATTTCAGCCGCAATGCGATTCCTTATTTAAAAGACGTTGATCCAAAGGTTTTAAAAAAGAATAAAGTATTCAGGCATGTGGGTATTTATGCGTATCGCGTGCAGTATCTGAAAAAGTTTGTTGCTATGCCACAGTCCGATCTGGAAAAAATCGAGCGTCTGGAGCAGCTGCGTGCTCTAGATGCAGGCGATATAATTGTTATTGACGAATGCATGGAAAATCCGGGAATCGGTGTCGACACCATCGACGATTATCATCGGCTAAAAGTAAGCAGTTCCTGATCGAATTCTCGCTTGCTTACGAAACTTTTTTTGATACATCTTTACTGTTTTTGTTTTCAGCCAGATTTAAATCATCCACGAGTTCGTCAAGAGAATCGTTGTCGCGATTTTTTACGGTATTTCCCGCATCCATATCGATCGAACCTTTGAATTGAGCGCCTTCTTCGATTCCGACGCGAGGAGAGAAGATGTCTCCCTTCATGCGTGCATTGGATTTAATCACCGTGGCTTCTGATCCCTTAATATCGCCTTCTACAGATCCTTCAATCACAACACGGCTGCCGTTAATATTTGCTTTAATAGAACCCTCCGATCCAATCACTAGTATTTTACTTTTGTGATTGATCGTGCCCTCGATTTTACCTTGAATGAGCAGATTTTCTTCGGCATTGAGTTCGCCCTTGATTTCAATCGTAGGGCCAATCACCGAAATATCGCCGTATTCGGATTTAAGTTCATTAAGTTCGTCTTTTGAGTCAGCGTGGCTACTCAGTTCTTCGTGCTCGTTAAAGCTCGGCTCAAATAATGATGAATTTGACATGCCTGACTTCTCCCTGGGTTTAAAAATTCTCCACATTTGGAAAAAATAGTTTGATGTTATTTGGTTCCTGAATTCGTTTTAGACGGACCGGAATGCAAGTTTCTCACGCTGACCGCTTTAAATTCTGCGGTATCGGTTGGCGGTTTTTTTGTTTTTGGACTTGGTTTTGCTTGTTCCACTACCTGGTAAGATTTTTGCAGCGACTTGGCGACGATGGAAGGGTCTTTTTCCATATCGATGGATCCTTTAAATTTGGCACCTTCCAGTAACGAAACGCATGGTGAGTAAATATTGCCGGTTACATCGCTGGTTTCGCGGATCAGCACTCCCTTGGTTCCACAAATGTCACCTTTGAGTTTGCCTTCTACCAAAACGCTGGCGGCTTTAGTATTAGCGTTTACATTTCCCTGTTTGCTGATCGTCAGATGTTTTTTATGATTAATGTAACCCTCGACCGTGCCCTTAATGACCAGATCTTCATCTGCGCTTAACTCTCCGCGAACTTTCACGGTAGGACCCAAAACCGAAACATTGCCATGGCCCAGATCGCGTTGGTAAGGGTTTACACCATCTGCCATAGATCTGTTTGCGTCGTTGTTGCTCATTTAATATCCCCATATTTAGAAAAACGACAAACGAGCTGCGAGAAAGCTCGTGGCTGCATTAATGCTTAATTACAGAACGTAAGTACCCGGTCGGTGATTAAAGGATGATTTTTACAGATCGACGGATAATTTTTGAGGATAGAATGAAATAAGTAGACGCCACTGGTAAAACGTCAATCGAATACCGCAAACACTGTAATTCAGTACATTTAAGAATGCTAATATAGTATTACAAATAATGTTCGAATTAGAACCGAATGGGGCGGAAATATCCTGCTTCTGATCGCATCAACTGATGTGCATCATGCGAAGTCCATTCGACTAGCGTATTATTTAACGCAATAATAATTAAAAGTTCGGAGGGGCGATATGTTCAAACTTTTTATTTCGCTGGTCATTCTTTTTCCCGCCATCGTTTTTGCAGATGAATCTTTAAAAGAGGCTACATCGTTTATAAACGGCCTTGAGTTGCAGAAGCTTTGCAATTCAGAAAGCATCGATACAGAAAATGATTGTAGGTTATATGTGGCCGGCGTAATTGACTCGTATGCATTTTTGGCGAACACAAAAAATCTGGAGAATAAAATTTGCATACCAGAAGAGATTGCATTGGAAAATCTACAGTCCATTGTGGTGCAGCATTTAGATGAACATTCAAAAGATTTGCACAATACCGCCGCATATATTGTACTGCTTGCGATTCGTAAGACTTTTCCTTGCAAAGATGACTTGCATCCGCATCGTTTTTAATCTTTTTTAATCATTTTTAGCAAGTTGTGAAAATATTTGTAATTGTCGCAATTGCTGGCATCTCGGTTTTCGTCTTCGCTAGCGTTTCAAATGCAGCCGATAACCGCTCGCCGGAATCACTAACTGAAATTGTCCTATCATCCGAAGTGAAGTGGGAACGGCTTAATCCCGCCCGTGGTGACAAGAGTCCTGCGGCAGGCACGCTTTGGGGCAATCGAAATGGAGTAAGTCCTACAGGATTTCTTGTTAAATTTGTAGATGGTTTCGAATCGCCGCCACATATCCATAACGTTACCTATCGAGGAGTGGTCATAAAGGGATTAATTCATAATGACGACCCCGCCGCCGGAAAAATGTGGATGCGTTTGAGCTCTTACTGGTCGCAACCGGCTGGCGAAGCACATATAACCGCTGCCAAAGGCGACAACACAATTGCCTACATTGAAATCGAGAAAGGGCCGTATCTGGTCTTCCCGGTAGAGAAAGCATTTAATAGTGGACAAAAGCCAGTTAACGTTGATGCATCGAATATTGTCTGGCTCGACCAGTTCGGTAGGCCAAACGCCGAGTATCATTCAAAAATAGCTTTTCTTTGGGGGAATCCGCAAGGCGATCGTTTGTACGGGAGTCTTATTAAACTGCCAGGCGGATTTATCGGAAAGATAAAGAGTTTCGGTGTAACCTTTCGAGCAGTAGTAATCAAGGGTCAGATACAGTATCAAATGAACCAGAATATTCGCAAAATCTTGGAGCCCGGTAGTTATTTTGGCGCAAATGGCCAGGCGGTACATAGTGTCTCGTCCGGAGCTGAAAATGAGAGCATCATCTATATACGCACGAATGGTGAGTTGGATGTAATTGGCGAATGACCGTTTTAGATCGTTAGCAGAAATGTTGCAATGTATACGTCAGCCTTGTATTCACGCACTTCTATGTGCTCGCTACTAAATAAAAGATTCAAACGGCCAGATTTCCACATCATCGCCTTGTTCAATGCCTTCACTTTCCAGCGGCAAAAACATGAAACAATTCGCGTCGGACATGGAGCGTAGTATTCCCGAACCCTGTGCGCCGGTTTTTTCAACGATATACCGACCGCTTTCGTCGATGGAGTAAATGCCGCGCTGGTATTCTACGCGTCCTGCGCGCTTGCGTAGTCTGGATGCAGATTTGGCAGTGATGCGCAGACGTTTACGCGGCGGTTGGCCCATTAGTTTCTCCAAAGCCGCCTGCACGAAAATATAAAATGTCACCATTACTGAAACCGGGTTGCCGGGCAATCCAAAGAAATATGCGCCGTTAACTTTACCAAAAGCCAGCGGTCGCCCCGGCTTCATGGCGACTTTCCAGAAATTGACTTCACCGAGTTTTTCCAGTGTTTCTTTGACGAAATCAGCATCACCAACGGATACACCGCCCGAAGTAATGACTACATCGGCTTGTTGTGATGCTTCCTGAAATGCCTGTTCAACAGCTTCGCGCGTGTCTTTTACCACACCCAGATCGATAATTTCAGCATTTAAGCGCGTCAGCATGCTCCACAAAGTGTAACGGTTGCTGTCATAGATTTGCCCCGTCTTTAATGGTGTGCCGATCGAAACCAGTTCATCGCCGGTGGAAAAAAATGCCACTCGCAGTTTTCTGAACACATTTACTTCGCCGACACCAAGGGATGCGATCAATCCTATGTCGGCAGGTTGTAAAAATTTTCCGGGAATAAATACGCTGTCACCTTTAGCGATGTCTTCACCGGCTTGCCGCACATTCTGGTTTGCTTGTTGCTTGGCATCGATAGTGATTTGTTTGTCGTTGACTTGAACATGCTCCTGCATAACTACCGTATCGGTACCGTCGGGCATAGCGGCCCCGGTCATAATTCGTACGCATTCATCTTGCTGAACGGAATTGTCGAACGGTCTGCCGGCCCAGGAGGTTCCGATTAAATTAAATACTTTTGTGTCCTGCGCGGGAATATCTTTGCTGCGAATGGCGTAACCGTCCATTGCCGAATTGGTGTGGCCGGGGACATCAATATTCGACCGAATTTCTGTCGCAACCACTCTGTGCAGTGCGTCACGTACTGCCACGGTTTCGATTTCCGTGACCGGCGTGACGGAGTTCAAAATATGCTGTTGCGCAATTTCCGCGTCCATGGAGGATGGGTCGTAGTCATCCATGCAACTGGGGTCATATTTAACAGGACTTTTCGGCATATACTTGAATTATTAAATGCTAGTCGGTCTAATGATTTACCAGTAGGTAATACCTGTATTTTTCTAATTTCTCAATGGCTCAATATGAATAGATTTTCGCTTGAAGTCATAAGCTTCGTTGTCATTGTATTTTTATTCGGCAATGTTGTGGCTGCGAACGAGTGGGTTACACGCGAAGCTTCGATTATGGGCACTACCATTCATGCCGAGGTCTGGCATGAAGATCGCAAACTGGCGGAGCAGATGGCCGAACAGGTACTGCAGATTATGGAACAGGTAAATGCCAGCATGAGCCCGTATCTGGAGACCAGCGAGTTATCGAAAATCAACCGGGAAGCTTCAATTGTGCCGGTCAAAGTAAGTGCCGAGTTATTCGGTTTAATCGCGGATTCACTGGAATATTCGCGCTTAACGGAGGGCGCCTTCGATATTACCTATGCCAGTGTCGGTTACCTGTACGATTACCGGAATGCCGTGCGGCCGGATTCCGCGCAAATTCAAGCAAAGCTGCCGGGTATCAATTTTACGCATGTCAAATTAAACAGAACCGCAAATTCGGTTGGATTTTCAGTTCCCGGTGTTCGCATTGATTTGGGCGGCATCGCCAAAGGCTATGCGGTCGATCTGGCCATCGATCGAGCGCGTGAACTGGGAATCAAAAATATTCTGGTTTCCGCCGGCGGTGACACCAGGATTTTGGGTGACCGCAACGGCCGGCCCTGGATTATCGGTGTGCGGCATCCCGTTGACCGCAATCGGGTGATTGCCAAGATTCCGCTGGTCAACGAGGCAATTTCGACGTCTGGCGACTATGAGCGCTATTTCGACGAAGATGGCGTACGTTACCATCATATTATCGACCCAAAGACCGGAGATTCGGCACGTTCGGTGCACAGTGTCACCATCATCGGGCCGGTGGCAACCGATACGGATGCACTGTCGACCAGCGTGTTTGTGCTGGGGCCGAAAAAAGGAATGGAACTGCTCAATTCCCTTGCTCGAATTGAGGGAATTATCGTCGATGCGGACGGAAATTTACTTTATTCCAATGGTTTGCAAACCACCGAATAAATTTCGTAGCAAAATCTGCTAAGCCCTTTATTTAATTGATGATTTTATAAAATGTGACGGGCGTCCATCTATCTGAGTCGGCTGGCCGTTTGTCCACATTGACGGTCATCACACAATTAGATCCCCAATAATCGCTCCAAATATAACCAGGCCTGTGCCAAGAGGCAGGCCGTGATATGGGAGCGAGGTCGTGATAACGAAAGTTAGAACAAGGATCACGCAATTTATTGCGTGGGCTCTAATAGCCATTATGACGCTATTAACACTAGGCTGTGGCGGTGGCACCGGCGAAGACGGTGTACTCGTCAATGGCGACTTCTCTATGGTATTCGCTCAACGCAATACCGAGGCCCTGGGCAATCCCACCGACGGCGTGCGTTTTTCACCCGGCGGCGATTTGTTTATCAAAGCGGTATCTGCGCCAATTTCAGAAGCGACTAATCTAACTTCTTCGTATACGCGCGGAGCGGGCGACGTTTCCGATCCCGAAGTAAACTTTGATGCGACCAAAGTGGTATTTGCAATGCGTGGACCCAACGATCCCACGTTTAATATCTGGGAAATCGATCTTACTGCGAACACCATGACTCGACTGATTCAGAACAGCGCAGTTGCCAATGCCGGCGACGATGTTGATCCTGCTTACTTGCCGGACGGGCGCATTGTATTTTCGTCCAACCGCCAGGAAACCACTTTCGCCAAAATGGCGGACGAAAACGTCGAGCCCTACAAGTATCTGGACGAATACGAGCGCGAACAAGCCATCACCTTGCATATTCTGGATACAACTACGCAAGAAGTGAAACAAATTTCCTTTAATCAAAGTCATGATCGAAATCCGACGGTGCTGATGTCGGGTGAAATCATGTATTCGCGTTGGGATCACTTTGCGAATCGAAATCACTTTCCGATTTTCTTTACCAATCCCGATGGAACCAACTTGTTTGTCGAGTACGGTGCATTTAGTCCCGGCAACAGCTATTTGCATCCGAGAGAAATGCCGGATGGACGTGTCATGACATCTGTAATGCCGTTATCCGGAACCGATGAAAGCGGTGCAGTTATGATTCTCGATGTAGTCAGATATTCTGATGCATGCGAACCTGCGCCTGGTTTACCGCAGAACTGTAATGGTCAAACCAAAGTACAGTTGACTCCATTAAATATAACTTTTGACGGTGAGTTTTCTCCGGGCGGTGTGTATTCGACACCTTACCCGTTGTGGGACGGCACCAATCGTGCGCTGGTTTCATTTAAACCTGCGCCGCCGAACCCGCAAGTGGAAATCGATCCAATGACCGGGCAGCAAGAATTCATGCAGGGAGACCCGGAATACAGTATTTACATGATGGATATGGATGCCGGCACCATGCGACCGGTACATCTTTCCACCCCCGGAAAAGCGCTGGTAGATCCTATTCCGATTATTGCACGCGGTTTAGGTAACGTGCCCGCCATTATCGGCGACAAATTTCTGGATATGAATTTAGCGACCGAAGCCAACGGCCTGGGTGGAACCGGTGTCGGCGTTTTAAATGTACGCAGTGTTTACGATACCGACTTCCTCGATATTATGGGTGATTCCGTTTTGGCAGCGAATGAATCCATCCCGAAAACAGTCGACGGGAAACCCGATATTGCGACTATTAAAAATCCTGGTAGTCCGGAGTTTTTAAGTCGTGTTGCACGTTATGTTCGCGTGACGCGGGCGATTCCAACGCCTCCGGGCATGATTATGGATGCAATCGGAGAATCAGAATTTGAGATGCAGGAAATTCTGGGATACGTGCAGGTCGAACCGGATGGTTCGTTTAAAGCGAAAGTTCCGGCCGACAATGCTGTCGCGGTTGCTGTGCTGGATTCAAAAGGGCGTGCGTTTCAAACGCACACCAACTGGCTGCAAGTACGACCGGGTGAAACACGAACATGTAACGGCTGTCACTCGCCACGGCGTGCGACTCAGCCGCTGAATTCCACGCCAATTGCGGGAAATCATACGCCAAATATAAACAACTGGGATGTACTGGTGGGTGAAACCATGGCAGATACCAAGGCACGTAACGTGCCGGGTTCCGACCAGTTAAGTCCGAACATAACCTATGATCCGGTCTGGATCAGTGCAGATGTCAGTAGCGGCGGTGTTGCCGGCGAAGATATTGATATCTGTGACCTGGACACACCGGTGCCGGTCATTCCAGCGGATTATTGTGATCTGGATCCGCGGCCGCCCAGTGCAAGATTTCGCATTAACTATGCCGATCATATACAACCTATTTGGGACAAGGTCCGTGCCGATATCGGCGGAGTTTGTACTGCATTCGGTTCTATCGACGGAAATTGCACTTGTGTGAGTTGTCACAATAACGCCATGCTGAACAATGATGCAGTATCGGCCGGGTTAAACCTTGAAGGTGGATTGGGTGGTCTGGGTGGACGACTGATTTCTTACGATCAGTTATTGCTGGGCACATTTATTACAGACCAGAATGGTGTTCCGTTGCCGCCAGTAGTAGAAGACGGCCAGGTTGTATTCCAGCGCAACGAACCTTTGGTTTCCGTTGGCGGGTCTGCCAACAGTTCGCGCACCAGTCATTTAATCGAAACGATATTCTTTGCCAAACTGCGTGCAGGTGCGGAACATCAGTTAGGTCTACTGGATCACAGCGTCATGTTAACTCCGGCAGAAAAACGTTTGGTTACCGAGTGGGTGGATATTGGTGCACAGTACATCAACGATCCGTTTGAACTCGACGGCGGCGTTTACAAAGTCAAAGCCAATTTACTTTCCAATGTCGGTGTAAGTCAGTCTTTGTTTAACAGCACCGTTCATTCACGATTAATTGCCGATTGTCAGAGTTGTCACGCACCTGCCAACAACGGTGGCAGTGGCACAAGCCCGGCACAAGTGAATAATTCCGCCAGTCCTTCAAGTGGACACAATCGATTTGTACTGACAGGAAACGCCAGCGGCGACTTTAATGTCACTGTCGCGATGATTAATGATTTGTGTACACCGGCAAATAATGACTTGCTGTTACGGCCGATTTCGGACGGTGTGGCGCCTAATCTGCCGCACCCGCAAATCCTTGTAAATCCAAACAATCCGGGCGGCGCCACTCAACCGGTATTAATCGACACCGGTCCGAATTCCACTTATGGGGCGATATTGAACTGGATTAGCATGGGTGCCACAAACAACCCAACTTGTATTTAAATATTAATTAGTTACCGGAGTGTAACCTTGATTAGGAAGCGGCCAGTAGCGCTGCTGATTGTGGCGTTAACCATGTTGAACGGATGCGACAATGTGTCTACGGAAGATGATCCAGGTAGCGTAGCGGATTTGTGTCAAAACATCTTCGAATTATGTATTAGTCCGATTTTGCAAGGGCCTATAGGCGCTGCGTCTGTAAGTTGTGCATCAAGTTCCTGTCATACCTCTGGGGGTTCGGGTGGTGCATTTGTTCTATTGCAAAACCCAGTAACACCTTCCGACTTTGCGTTTAATTTTAATTCAGCGCAGGCGTTTGTAAACCCGACCAGTGTTTCACAAAGTAAGCTGTTGGCAGAACCGTTGGTTGGAGATTCCGGTGCTCCCTCTGTAGGACCGCACGGTGGTGGTGATATTTTCAATTCCACGGCTGCAACTTGTTATCAAGAAATGTTGCAGTGGGCACAAACACCCAATGGCAGTTGCGGTGCTGGTTGCGCTGTATTACCTGCGGGCGGACCCATGGCGGCCGACCTGGCTGCTTGCGCACCTTAAATTTTTAAAAAATATTTTAGACGAGCATGGATAGCTTTACCTTCAAGTCGACAATAACTCACTTAAAGTATGTGATTTTTGTGTTTGTGATCTGCATCACATGTATGCAATCAGCGCACTCGGAAAAAGAGTACCAACAGGTTCAAATTATCGATCCTTACATCGAGATGCATACCGGTCCCGGCAGAGGCTATCCGATATTTCATGTCGTGGATCGACACGAGTGGGTGGAAATCATCAAGCGTAAAACCGATTGGTTCAAAGTCAGAACAGATCGAAACAAGACCGGCTGGGTCGAGCGTTCGCAAATGGAGCGAACATTGACTGCAGCCGGTGCAAATAAACGTTTTCGTGATGTGCTGGTGGCTGATTATTTACGCCGTCGTATTGAGTTTGGTATTTCCGGAGGAGACTTTGAAAGCGACCCAATCGTAATCGCGCGACTTGGTTACAAGTTTACTGAAAATATTCTGCTGGAATTTTCCTACGGTGAGGTAGCCGGCGATCTTTCCAGTTCTGATGTGTACTCGTTAAATATTGTTTCAACGCCATTTCCGAACTGGCGTGTATCGCCAAACTTTACTATCGGCTACGGTCGTTTTGAAAATAAACCGCGTGCCACATTAATCGGTGCGCAGGATTCCGATTCTGATTTGGCCAATGCCGGAATCGGGGCCCGTTTTTACTTGACGGAACGTTTTTTTATTCGTGCGGATTATCGCTATTACGTAGTGTTATCCAACGATGACGAAAACGACAAGTTTGATGAAATTACCGGCGGCGTAGCATTTTTCTTTTAAAGAAGGGAAGG
>JANQOT010000079.1 GCA_028285655.1 Gammaproteobacteria bacterium | reverse complement strand
GTTTTGGTTGCACTCGTCGATGTTTGCGCAGTGATATCCTGAATTACGTTCATCGTCGCCGTAACATTACTGGAGGCTTGCGACTGTTTGGCCGCAGCGGACGAAATATTCTGAATCAGGCCCGACAAGTTATCGGATACATTTTCAATTTCTGCCAATGCTTCACCCGCGTCCTCCGCCAGTTTTGCACCGTTCACCACGTTGGCAGTACTTTGTTCCATGGAAGCTACCGCTTCATTGATATCTGCCTGAATGGTATTTACCAAAGCCTCGATTTGTTTGGTTGCATTACCGGCCCGCTCTGCCAGTCGTTGCACCTCATCTGCCACCACGGCAAATCCGCGCCCGGCTTCGCCCGCACTGGATGCCTGAATTGCAGCGTTCAACGCGAGGATATTGGTCTGGTCTGCGATTTCATCGATCAGCCCTACAATGTTTCCGATTTCCTGGGAGCTTTCTCCCAATCTCTTAATTCGCTTTGATGTTTCCTGTATCTGTTCGCGAATGGTATCCATACCATCAATCGTTCTACTCACGGTTTGCACGCCTTTATGTGCGATGTCTACCGAACTTTGTGCAACTTCGGCAGAAGTCTTGGCGTTTTTGGATACGTGTTGAATAGACGTCGCCATTTCCGTAATCGCCGCCGTTGCGTTGGCGATTTCACGTGACTGCACCTGACTGGAGCTGGTTAACTGGCGCGTGATGTCCTGGGTTTGAACTGCGGCACCTGTTACCTGCACTGCGGTACGGTTAATCGTCGTTACCAGATTACGCAATGCATCGATAGAATAATTTACCGAATCGGCGATTGCGCCGGTGATATCTTCGGTAACCGTGGTATGCACGGTCAAGTCACCTTCCGCCAGATTTGTCATTTCGTCTAACAGTAATAAAATTGCCTGTTGATTACGTTTGTTTTGTTCGTCGATTGCATGTAGTTGCCGTTTTACTCGAATGCTCCATTTCCATCCGGCAAATGCAAGCAAGCCCATGGCTGCAACACCCACAAAGAACACCGCGCTGGTGATTGTTATGAAATGATCGGTTGGCAAAAGCTCAGGCTTGAGTGCCGCAACAAACATTACCGCCAGCACTGCCACTACCGCGACAGATAAAACCGCCAGCAAATAAAATGTGATTCGATCTTTCGCATCAGCAGATTTGCGAGGGAAAAATTTTGGTGCTGCCATCCTTATGTTCTCCAAACTGTGTGCTTATGCCGAGCATAGGCAACTTTCAGCATTACGAGGTCTTCACTGAGGTGACAGACCCCTGAGTTTCCGTTCTCAATTACCCGAGATTCAGTTATAGATTTTGATATGTAATTTTCGCTCGTTGAGCGCTAAATCACGCGGCCTCCTGTCACTCGTTACCCAGGTTTGGTCGGTAAAAACACTGATTCAGCGGCACTTCGCGGCTAATAAAGGGTCTGCTGCATCTCCATAAACCGTTGGTGGTGGACGATTTTTTCGATATCGCACAGGCCAAAATAGGTATCGTCTTTTCGATAAATACCGCGCAGCAGGTCCACCACGGTCTCATCCCAACTGGCCGGATGGCGGGCTTCATTCTGCATTTCCCATAATCGAGCCATTCCGACGACCTGATCGACCACCAGACCCAGAAACACATGACCCGAGCGCGCGGTAAGTACGCGTTTGTTTTTCAGGTTACTCATTGACTCTGTGTTAAATAAAAAACCTTTCAAATCGATTAGCGTCAACAATTGCCCGCGAACACTGGCGACGCCCATCAGCCATGGTCGCGAAATCGGAATCGGAGAAAAATCAATCTTGTTGATTACTTCGGTTGAAGTATCCAGAGGCAGCAATAAATCATAGTTATCGATGCGAAAGTGCAAGCTCTGCAATGACTGCACATCCTGGCTGATTGCCGACCCTACATCAGGAGAAAATTGTTTATCTAACTCGTTTAAATAATTAAATGCCGACGCTGAATTTGTTGCCATGACGTTCCATGTAATTAACAGACCAGAAAACTTTTCACCGATTGCAACAAAGTTTCCCCGTCTACGGGTTTGGTAATGTAGGCCTTGGCTCCTTGCCGGGTCGCCCAAACTCTATCTGTTTGTTCATCTTTGGTAGTCACGATCACTACAGGAATGTCGGCTGTTTCGGGAGCTTTGGTAAGATGTCGAGTGGCTTGAAATCCGTTCATGCCCGGCATTACTACGTCCATGAGAATAAGATCGGGATGCCTGCTTTTAGCAAGCTCTATGCCCTGCTCGCCGTTTTCCGCCAGACTAATATCATACCCGTTCTGAGTGAGCACGCTTTTCAAAAAGTGCCGCTCTGTTGGAGAGTCATCTACAATTAGTATATGCGCCATAATTCGTTTTCCGTTGATAATGACCGAAAATTTTTTCTACCTAAAATTAATTAAGCGATGGCATGACGGTTTACTGCCTGCAGCAAATCATCACGCGTAAACGGTTTAGTTAAGTATTCTTCCGAGCCAACGATGCGACCACGCGCCTTGTCGAAAATACTGTCTTTACTCGTTAACATAATTACCGGCGTATCCCTGAACTGTCGATTGTTTTTAATCAGGGTACAGGTTTGATACCCATCCAGACGCGGCATCATAATGTCGACAAAAATCAAGTCCGGCTTATGCTCTGCGATCTTGGCCAATGCCTCGAAACCATCTTCTGCAGTGAGCACATTGCATCCCTCTTTATTTAATAAAGTTTCGGCTGACTTTCGAATGGTTTTACTGTCGTCGATTATCATTACCTTTAAAGAAGACAACGACTTTGAACCCGCTTCTACTGCCTCTGATGAGGACACCATTTCACTTTTTTGCATTCCCACTTTATTCTCCAGAGCTGTAATCCATTATCTCGAATCCTGCATATTGACGACGGCATAGGTTTGCGTATGGTGTCGATAATTGCAGACTCAATCTGGCTGATATACACGTTACTCACAACAGTAGACGCTAGATAGTCCTAGGCCAATTACAGCCGATGTAATGGTCGAAATGGCGGACAAGGGAAGCGGCGAATACAGCTTTTATTGACAACGGTCAAGATTTCATCACAAGCGAAAAATTGCGCAAAATGAGGCTTAATTCACAGCACTTCAAGTATCGAATCCATGTTCTACCAGATGACAAACCAACCGCCGGTACCGAAGCGACGGCGCTGCCGAGAGAATGGATAGCATGACAACCAGGGTGCAGCTTGCGGTAGTCATGGATGCGATTGAATCCATCAAAATCCATAAAGACAGTACATTTGCGATGTTGCTGGAAGCGCAACGCCGCGACTGGAATATTCATTACATTCTGCCGCATAAGCTATTCACTCTAGACGGACAGGCTCGCTGCCATGCCGCATCATTGTCGGTGAAAGACAATCCTGCGGACTGGTTTACCTTGGGCGCCATACAGGAAATGGATTTATCCGGTTTCGACGTCATTTTAATGCGCCAGGATCCTCCCTTCGACATGGAATATATTTATGCCACCTACGCTCTGGAACTGGCGCAACGTCAAGGCGTTTGTGTGGTGAATAATCCGGTTGCATTGCGCAACATGAATGAAAAATTTTCGATTACAAATTTTCCGCAATGTTGCACCACTACGCTGGTTAGCCGCGATCTGGCAACACTGGAATCGTTTATCGATGCTCACCGAGATGTCGTGGTAAAACCCCTTGACGCGATGGGCGGGCAATCCATCTTTCGAATTTCGCCGCAAGATGCAAACAAATCCACCATTCTGGAACTCGTCACACAGGGCGCATCCAGAACTATTATGGCGCAAAAATTTATTCCTGAAATCAGCCTGGGTGATAAGCGAATCTTATTGATCAACGGCGAACCGGTGCCCTATGCGCTGGCGCGAATTCCCAAAGAAGGTGAATTCCGGGGCAACCTGGCGGTCGGCGGCAGCGGCCGAGGGGTACCGTTAAGTGAGAAAGATCGGTGGATTTGCGGGGAAATTAAAACAAGCCTGCTTGAAAATGGAATATTATTTGCTGGAATCGACGTAATAGGGCCTTTTTTAACGGAGATTAACATCACCAGCCCTACGTGCATTCGGGAACTAGATGCGCAGTTCGATTTAAATATTAGCAGTATGTTATTTGACAGTATTGATGAAATTCTGAAAAACCGGCACTAACACGAGACGCTATCCAGATTAATGGCTACTACGGTTGCTCCAACAAAAATCTCGTCTAATGACAGGTTCAGCTTTACGCTGTTGCTGGCGATTGCCGCGCACGCATTAATCATACTGGGGGTCGGCTTTGAATATATAAAATCGCATACCGCTCCACCGTCGACCATTGAGGTCGTTCTGACCAAAACCAAAACTGAAGATCAACCCGAAAATGCAAAAGTAATCGCCGAAAACAATCAAATTCAAAGCGGCAGCGTAGAGGAAGACACCCGTCCTACTGCGCCGGCTATTACTAAAAAATCAAAACAGGGCAGCGATGACACCACCACCGAAGAGGTACAGGAACGATCGGCTAAAATAGCTTCCAATGAAATGTTTGCACACCGGGATAACCCCGATTCCCGGCAGGTCACCGATCAGCAAACCATTCAGCAACCCATTCGCGTAAGCCAGGAAGTGGTGCGTAAAAATCAACAGAATATCGCCCGGCTGATTTCGGAATTGAGCGAAGAAGAACAGTTATACGCCAAACGCCCGCGTATTAACCATATCGACACACTAAGCGCAAAAACGGCGGTAGAGGCCAAATATATTAAAGAGTGGGTCGATAAGGTCGAAATCATCGGTAATATTAATTATCCCAGTCAGGCTCGACAGCAAAGCCTGAACGGTTCGTTAATCATGAGTGTATTAGTGAACCATGATGGAGATGTCGTGTCTTCCATAATACAGTCCAGCTCAGGAGAAAAATTGCTGGATGACGCCGCCAAAAAAGTCGTACAACTGGCTTCTCCGTTTAAGCAATTCCCGCTGGAAATGAAAGAAAAGTACGATCAGCTTATGATTACTCGCACATGGGTTTACAATACCGACAGAAAATTTCTTACCAAGTAAATTAGTGTCTGACTCAGAAACAAGTTTAAGCGCGCACATTCTTATCGCAATGCCGGCGTTAAACGATCCGAATTTTTATAAAACGATTACCCTGATTTGCGAGCACACGCCGGAAGAAGGCGCCATGGGCATCGTTCTCAACCAGCCGACCAATATCACTGCATCCGAATTACTTACGCAGCTCAATATTCACAGCGACAGCGCAGCGGCGAATGAGCAGCCGGTATTTGCCGGCGGACCTATGCAAACCGATCGCGGCTTTATTCTGCACAGTGGCACCAGCGAATGGAAATCGACGATGCAGATTACACCGGAATTACACCTGACATCGTCGCATGATATTTTGGAAGCTATGGCCAGTGACCGTGGGCCCGGCAGTGCTTTGATTGTATTAGGGTATGCCGGCTGGGCACCGGGGCAGCTGGAAGCGGAAATCAGCGCCAATTCCTGGTTGACCATGGAGTATCGCCCGGAACTGGTTTTTTCAACTCCGGCCGAAGAGCAGTGGATCACCGCCGGCAATATGTTGGGGATAGACCTGAATTTACTTGCCAGCCATCCGGGGCATGCTTGAATTCGCCATCCTCAACTAGATGACCGCAACTGCACTATTCATGGCGTTTGATTTCGGTGC
>JANQOT010000045.1 GCA_028285655.1 Gammaproteobacteria bacterium | reverse complement strand
AGTTATAAAAAGAGTTTTGCGTACAGGTCGTGAGAAAGGAAACTAAAGAGGTAACACAAAGGGAACAACTATTGATGCCGATGACAAAATCTGTAGCTGACTGCACCATACAGCAATAATAATAGTATAGCTAGGAGAATTTACTTTATAATTTTGTAGATACTATCAAATCACTAGTTTTTATGATAAATGACCGCTTTTGGCCGGTAAGAAACTACATTCTTAAGCAGATATTGAAGTGAAATTTATTAAAGGCGAGTTTTATTATCGGATTAATTTTCCAGACCAAGGCATGCTTTACCCGTTGATAGATTCATTTGTATTTGTTGGCATGAATCTTTCTGATGAAGATCAAGAAGAATCTTGGTATTTTCAGTTTGCCGATGGATATGGAAAGTATGGTTCTGTTGTCGATACAAATCTTGGCGACAGAAAGGTGCTTGTATTGAATAAAGAGCAACTAGAAGAAATTTACAATACCGAATCACTTGTGACTGCACTGCAATCTGCTAAGTGGCGCCGAAATAATCCTAATAAGCTCGAATGACCGCTTTTGGCCGTAAAGCGACTAAGATAAGAAGCTAAATTGCAAGAATATAATCAAATATATGAGTGGTACCTAGACACTAGAAATACTGTAACGGGCGTAGAATCTGTACTATCTGCATTCGATGGTCTTAAAAAAGGATCTACAGTAGTTGATCTAGGGTGTGGTACTGGATTACCACTTGCTACGGCATTAACCAGTATGGGACTACGCGTTATAGGGGTTGATAGTTCAAGCCGAATGATCAATGCGTTTAAAAATAATCTACCTAATGCCAAAACAAAATTGATTAAGTTGCAGGATTATACCTTCCCAAAGACGAAAATAAGTGGAGTGTTGTGTTGGGGTTGCTTGTTCCACTTGTCACCTGATGACCAAATTAAAGTGATAAGAAATGTGTTTAGCTCAGTGACGTGCGGAGGGCGTTTTTTATTCACTTCTGCAAAAGAGAAAGATTGTAGAACTGGCGAAATGGACGGTGTAACATTTGAGTATTATTCGCTTGGCTCTGAAAAATATAATGAAATAGCTAGAAATGCTGGTTGGCGACTAATGCATGAATCAGAAGACGAGGGCAAAAATTACGAATATTTATTTGAAAAATTATGAATACGAATCATTCAATATGAATGACCGCTTTTGGCCGATTTATCTGAAAAATAACTGAATGTTAAATAATTGGCCCATCAAATTTAGAAGGTTTCATCGTTAAAACAGAGCATTTCACTTTGGATAATATCGTTTCTGCTGTATTTCCAATAAAAAATCCAGGTATTCCTATTCGATTTAATGTCCCCATAACAATAAGATCAATATCGTGATCATTTGCAAACTTAGGGAAAGAATCTTGGACTTTGGCATTTTCAATATGCCAAGATACTGATGTCTCATTTATTAGCGAATGTTTTTTTAACCAAATTTGAAGCTTCTCATGCTCTGCTGCAACGGTAGACGCGGTTTTTTCTAAAATTTTATCAGCAGATTGAAAAGAATTTTTTAATGATGGGCTACTCATGATTACATCTAGGCCGAATAATTCCCATGCACTATACACCGCTAAATGTGCATTTGATTTGCTTGCGATATTAGCCGCCATGCTAAGGAGTTCTTCATTAAATGTTTGATGATCTGATTGCTCTAACACATCAAGAGCTACTACAACACGCTTTAATTTATTAAGCCGATTACCTTTAACAATCCAAACTGGAATAGGTGATTTACGTATTAGATGCCAATCGGTGCTTGAAAAAAATAAGCGGTTTTCATTTTTAGAGCGAGATGCTTTTACGATTATATTAGCCTCAGTATAAAGCGCCTTTTTGATAAATTCGATAAAAGATTTACCAAAGGTTGTCTCAACTCGAATATTTGTGCCAAATGTTCTGCAATTTTTAATTTCTTCCTCTATACGTTTTCGAAGATTGTCTATTAGATCCTTGCGAAATTGATCTTCTGAAATTGTATCTGCAATGAGCATAGCCAGACGATCAGAATATTTTGGAACGACTCCATATATCAATACATCAGCATTATGTTGTGTAGCGAAATTCATTCCGGTTTCTATTGCAAGCTTATTGTCTGATTCATCATCAATTGCAATTAGCACTTTATGTATTGAAGTCATGTAATATACCTATTTTAATTAGCCCAATCAGTAAATAAAATTTATTGTTCACTTGTCATTGACGAAGAAATAATCCAATTAAAACCTGATGAATTATTTTGGCACGCATAGTTCTTTTTGGTTTTCTGGTTCGATTACTTCAAATTGAGGAGGATGCTGCTTTCCACTTAATAGATCGACTGCTTGGTCCGCAGCATCTTGGAAAGGTTGCAGAATGAGGATTGAACCGCATATGCGTGGTAATTCATGGTCTTTTTCCAGGTGGGATGTAATAGCAATATTGCCTCGGAAATCCTGATTTTTGAGTGCATGAATTAGTGCCGTGCGTGAATCATCTTGTGTTACTCCATTTTCGTGCTCTGGTATCGCCGAGACCACCCAATGTATATTATCCAAGGGTAAACTTGCTACAAATTCGGGATCTGTTGCGTCACCAAATAGAACTTCTATGCCTTCGTCTCTCCATCGACGAACAGCAGCAGGATTGAAATCAATTCCCAATACGCGAAAACCCCGCGCGATAAGACGTTGTGCAATAGCGCCACCGAAGCGTCCCAGGCCAAATAGTAAAATGTCGTATTGGTTTCCGTGAGGTATCGATAGCTGATCTATTGCTTCACGTGGCACGTCTTTACGCTCGAAAGGTTGCAAAAACGGATTTATCCGTGCATATATTTGATGCGAGTATGTGATCATATACGTTGAAAGTGAAATTGTGATTAGTCCTACCAATGTAACCAATCCGAGCGACTCTACGCCTACATGCCCTAGCGAGATGCCCATTGCCATAAAAATTAGTGAAAATTCACTGATTTGTGCAACTGTAAGACCAGCTAAAAACCCTGTACGTTTGCGATATCCCATGGTACCCATGATAGTAAGCACAATAAGTGGATTACCGATCAAAACGAATAAAGAGAGTATAATTGCTGCGAAAATTTGATGACCTACTAAGGAGAGATCGATATGAGCACCAAGTGCAATAAAGAAAAATAGTAGTAGAAAATCTCGAAGAGGTGCCAATCGTGCTGCCATTGCTTCTCGTAATTTTGTCGACGCGAGCGATACGCCAGATAACAACCCACCTAGTTCCATACTGAAACCTAAAAAATCACCAGCGGCTGCGAACAATGCAGCCCAGCCTATAGCAAAACAGACTAAAAGTTCAGGTGCTCGTGCGAGGCGATCAACTAATGGTTCAGCGAGATAGCGAATAAAAATACCAACAGCAATTAACATGAGCACGCCAGTGCCAAAGATCTGAAAAATGTCACTTAGTGCAGCGCCATTCTCTGTGCCGACGCCTATGGCAGAAAGCACAATCATTGAAAGCACTACAACTAGGTCTTGAACAATTAGAAAACCTAGTGCAATTCGGCCATGTAGCGAATCAATTTCGCGCTTATCCGAAAGCAATTTAACGATTATAATAGTGCTTGAAAAAGTCAGCGCCACGGCGACATAAAGGCTACTAATGGTGTCTAGGCCAAGCGCTACCGCAATGCCGAATCCGATCACTGAGGTAAATAACACTTGACCAAGTCCTGTCATCAGCGCTACGGATCCCAAAGTGCGAACCAACTTGATATCAAGTTTTAAACCTACCAGGAATAACAGAACTGAAATACCTAATTCGGCAAGTAGATTAATATATTCCTCAGATTGAACTATTCCCAGTGCAGAAGGTCCAGCAAGAATACCTACGGCGATAAAACTGACGATCAGTGGTTGACGTAGCATTACGCCAGCAAGACCAACGGCTGCAGCTAGCACTAATAGTGCTGCGATTTCGTAGAAGACCGAGATTGAGACAATTTCTAACATTAGTAGTCCAACCTATTTACGTTGCCATGGTTGGAAATGGAACGAGATATACGAAAAATTCTCTGATTTAATCTCTTGCGAGTAATCCGACATCAATTACTACAGATGTGAATTATCAAGAGAGGATTTAGTGTACTTCACGATAATGAATAATTCGACTTTAAGGTATTCAGCTAATGACGGGGCTTTTAAACATGGGTGGCTTCATAGTTATAACTGAGCATTGAATTTTTGATAATATGGTTTCTGCAGTGTTGCCAATTAATAATCCAGAAATACCGGTGCGGTTAACAGTACCCATTATTAATAGACCTATATTGTGATCATTTACAAAAGTGGGGATTAGTTTTCTAGCATCGCCTTTTTCAAGGAGCCAAGTAATTTTTTTCCCATCTAGTTTTGTATTTTTACTTAGCCAAAGTTTCAATTCATTATGTTTTTCCTGCACAGCAGTAGACACATTCATTAAGGCATTATCGAGTTGTCTTTGTGTGGTGCTTAAAAAAGGGCTATGGCGAAGCATTTCTTCTCCTAATAGATCCCACGCACTAAATACAGTCAAATGAGAACTTGAGTAATAAGTAATTTCGGCTGCTAATTCAAGTATATTCTTATTAAGAGATTTCGTGGCTGAGCTATCCATAACATCGATAGCTGCCATAATTTGTTTTGGAATATGGTGTTGCTTATTTTTTATAATCCAGACTGGGATAGGTGATTTTCTAATTAATCGCCAATCTGAGCTTGAAAAAAATAAGCGCCCCTGCTCTTCTTGTTTGGAGGAGTGGAGAATAATATCTGCATTGATAGAAAATGCTTTGCGTATTATTTCAATATACGGAATGCCAGTTACAAGTTCTACTGACACATCGATATTGTGAGGATTGTTATCATTTACTAATTTCGTAATCTGAAGATTATAATAATTTATCAAATTTTGGTGAAACTCTTCTTTTGAAATCATTTCAGAAAAAGAGGCTGCAAGAACATCAAAGTCCTTTAACACAGCAAATACAAAGACCTCTGCGCGATGAGCAGAAGCTAATGCAAGTCCTTTTTGAATTGCAATGCACTCGTTAGTCTCTGCGTCAATTGCTATTAATATTCTTTTTATAGTGCTCAAACTGTCTTAGTCCAACATAAAATACTTAAACATAATAGAGCGTGTATGTTTTTCTAGTGCTAATCTGTGATCCATTAAAACCAGTGCATTCATGTGAATCCAATACCTAATTAACCTGATGGCAACTAGAGAAAAAACTGCTCATACAAAATTTAATATTCGTATTTTTCGAACTATATATTCGAGAAAACCGTACCTTTATTTCAATGTAAATCTCTAAAAGCTACTCTAATTAATTCGATGTTAGGTAACATTTTTAGTCCTTTCAGTAGCATATAGTATTTACTTAGAGGTTTATTGATTTGCATCAATATCTCTCGAAAAAGTAATGATTATTTATTCCTGCTTTAACTTAAGTTACTTATATATTCGGGGTTGTAATGATAACTACGGCAATTTTCCGAGGCCGTTATGTACAAGGTTAATTAGCTCTTCAGGCTTTAAGCGAGGAAGTAACAAGATAAAGTAAAGTTCCGTTTTTAACATGCGATCATGTTTGAGCACTATTCGGAGACCAAACAACTGTTTAATCCGTTTCGCAAGAAACAACCGCGTAAATATTCCGCGGCCGTCATGGCACATATCGTCAGCAAAGATAATCTGGATGTCTTGACCAGTTATCGCGTATCAATCGCACGGCAACACATGATTGCAGGGGTTAAAAGCAAACACTATGGCATGATGGCCAGATGTTTAACCGTCGCAATGAATGAAGTATTACAAGACAAAGTATCAGAAGAAACCTTTACGGCCTGGCACTTGTGGTTTATGTACTTTACCAGCCTGATGATCGAGCGCGAAAAGCGTCGTTACAATGGATCGCATCGTCTTTTTCCAGAAAAACAGATCGCTTAATATAGTAAAATAACTGTATTCTTGAACAGAAGTATAGCGACGAGGTGCTTTAAATACTCATGGAAAACACATACATAATCTTTTTGACAGAAGACGGTATAAAAGAAGTAGGCACCGCACTAAAACAATGGTCCACCTCGAGTGATACGATGGGAGAGTACATAAGGTGCAACGAAGTCAATACGATGGGTAGCTTCGTGCATATTCAGATTGTTGAGCAGGAGCCCGGTCAATCAGAAGTGAAGTATGAAATCGAGCTACCTCATCGTTACATCAAGCTGATCATTAATGGCTCGGACATGACCAAAATTGGGTTTTTGTAAGAATTGGAATCAGAGTGGAGTTTATGTGAGTTCGAGTTTATTTATTCGTTGGATGCTAATTTAATGGAGCACGCATCAACCTAATTGAGCTACTAAGTCTTTGTAATTAATAAAAGAGCAGGGCGATTTAGTTACAACATCCCCCGATAGATGTCCCATAACTAAACTTGCTTGTAAATATGTCTGCTAACAGCCAATAGCGGACATTTGAAATTTAATTAGCTAATCTCTATAGAATTTCTACTCAAACGATTTCCAAGTGTGGCCGAAGCAGCGCCTAGTCCAAATAACAGTGCTAGCCAAATTAGTAGTCCACCAATTAAAGGAATAAATCCTACTAGTGCCAACGTAATCACTCCTGCCGCTAAAAGAAGTAAGCGTTGAACGTTTTTTTTTGATTCGCTACTTTTATTCAATATCCGATCTGAAACACCTAGTGTTGTAATAGTAAAACCGAGAACAAGCAAAAACGGCAACAGCAAAAGTGTGGACACACCGATTGGAATACCAATTACAGTAACCATTGTCAGAATTGCGAAAATCGGAATGCCTACAAACACAGCTAAGCCCCATAAAATGCTTCGGCCGGGATGGGTGCGGAAATATGAAATGCTTTGTTCAACAAAACCACGAGCAAACAATATTAAAATTAGACCAAGCAAAAAAATACTTGCTGACAACAGCAATAAGAATCCTCCGCCATCGGAGTCGCCTTCATACTCATTGAAGAATTCTGAATCTTCCAAGCCTACTTGTGTAAGCACCCCTGTAATCTTCGCATTTGATGAAATTATTGCTTTTTCTTTTGATCGTATAGTGAGATTTCCTCCTATTACCGCTGATTCGTCAAGCTGCACCTTGCGGCCTTCAATTAGTACGGGTCCTGAAGCATGACCAGTAAATACAATTTCATCTGCATACAGATTTAGACTGCCGTTTGCAGTGCCACCAAACTTTATTAGTGCTGCAGCCAATGAAGTTTTAGCTGCTAGCTTGGCACTCCTAACAATTTCAATTGATGCCGCAGCAGCATTTAAAACCTCTCCTATTTGCGCATCTATTTTTATATCAGCCCCTGCAATCCGAGCTTTACCTATAATCTTTCCCTTAACACTGACCTGAGAGCCTGCCACATATAAATCACCATCAGTTTCACTATCAATATCGACCAAAGCACCAGCTACATATATGCTCTCTTTAGCCTTGCCTTCTATAGTGACGCGAGCGCCGGCGGCGTAAATATTATTTGCATCTCCAGATAATATATTAACTTTTGCACCCGCCGCTTTAATATCATGTTCCGAGTTTGAGGCAATAGCTAATGTAAATAAACCTATCCATATAATTAGAATCATTGATTTAAATAAAATCAGCTTATGTTTAATCATATGTTCCTCTCAACAATAAACCCATATTTCAATGCCAAATTAAGCAATTAAACCACATATAACAAATTGACATGGATCAATTATTTCTAATTGATTATGGGAAATTTGTTGAATTTAGGAATATTCAATCTGTCTATAATACCCTAAGTGGTCAGAACAACTAAGTAATTAATAACCGCTTGTGGGCGAGAGCAGACATTTCAAAAATATATTAAAATGAAAAAACAATTCGCATAAATCCAAATAGAAAAGCAGTGCTCACTCCAAACAGCAGTAAGCCACCCATCGCTTCAAATGTGCTTAGTATCTGCCATCGTTCAGATAGAGTGATATCACCATAGCCTAATGCAGTACTAGTAACCACTGAAAAATATAGTGCTTTCTTTAGATCGCTAAATTCGCCAAGTATTAAATAAATGAATGCCCAGGTCCAAGCCTCAACAGTGTGTATACAAATAATTACAAAAACAGTAATTCCGAGTAAACACATAATACCTAGCTGTGTTTCCCAAAACTCAGATAACTCCGATATCCATTTTAAAAAACTCACCAAACTAACTAAACATACAACATGGAAAGCTACAATCATGATAATAATTATAGTTCCAATTGATATTTGTTTGCGTAACATGATGAACTATTCCAATATATTTTATAGAAAATACAGCTTTATATCTTCTCAATATATTTTTGTCGCTACTAAGAATGTGAAAACTAGGCAGTAAGCACCTTTTCCCATGCAGTGCTAAGGACGCTATGTACATTTTTTTCTATATTTTCTCCGTGTGCGAGAATCACTCTTTCTGCATTCCAGCTAAGTATTTTGTTTAGTCCATTCTTTACAAATTTCTTATTTCCCCAGCCCATTTGATATTCTGGTGCAGCTTTTGGATTGTTCCACATTCTAAAAATAATTTTCCACCAGAATTGTAGCCACAATCCCGCTTTGTGTTGATAATTGTCACCAATGTTTTCTAGCAGGTCTACAAGAATAAGCGTTTTTGAAGGTTTATGAAAAAATGCTACTTCCCATATAAATCTGGTACCCTGTATAAGAGCTTGTTCTAAAGTACCTCCCAATCGCGCGTCGGGCTTTTCGCCTAAAATCCAATCAAATTTTAAATCTGGCCTTTTTCGTTCCAACCCTGGACAGATAAAAGTTTCAGCGCTTGGATATTTCTCCTGAAAGTCAGTGACAAATAAGTGGTGATAGTTTCCTGGTGCAATGATGTACTTTACTACGCCTAGAGAATCTATTTCGCTTTTTATATCTTTATCTAGACTACTTGGGTCGTGAATGACTAGTTCCCCATTGTTCAGTCTTATTATAGTTGTACGCGCAAACAAATCCATTCCACCAAATCTGATAGGATACTCAAAAATCCATATTTGGCCTTTTACATATTCTATAAGTCGATTCATTTATATGTCTGCTCTAAGACTAAAAGCGATCGTAATGGGAGTTTGTCTGATTGATAATGTATGGCTAATTTGATAGCCACTTTTCAGCGTCTGTTTGTTCATCCAAATTAAATGCTTTGATCTCAAGTCCCGGAATAAACGCACCCTCAATTTCGCTTGCTTTTTTTACCCAATTTTCATTCGTCAAGACTGCGGCTCGATCGAATTTTCGAATAAACCTGAATGCTTCGGGTAAACGAGAAAGCTCAATACCTATCGCGCCCAAAGTTGGAAGTTCATAATGCTGGATGCGAAACAACATGCACCCATGTTCAATATTAGTAGCACTATTAAAAAGTTCATCAAGTGCGATGTCCATATCGTCGCTATCAAGCTTCCCGCTGAAATCAACATCTATTCTATTGGGACCATTTTTTACAACTTTAAACATAGATACTCCTTATTTATAATCAATCGACTAGTACAGCTCCTATTATTCTCTATACAAGCTTGCACCCAAAAATGCAGCAGCAGGTGCTTCTAATAGCCCCCAAAGTATAGAAAACACGGCAAAGTTTAATGAAACTAGGCTACTTGCCCAAAGTGTAAGTAAAAAAAGAACATATGCAATTGTCCAGAATGTTATTGCCGCAATAAATGCAGTTTTAGGCCCAGCTCCAAATCGAGGTCGGATCGCAGCATAAATCCAGATGAGAATAACGCCATAAAAAAGTGTAAGTATTACTCCAATAGACAGCTCAGAGAAAGTGGGGTCGCCAAGACCCAGTTTTTCTCGCTGAGCACTAAATTGCGTTCCTAGAATTACGCCATTTAAAATCAATTCACCAATTACGATTACAAAGCCGGCACATAAACCTCCAAGTAAGACTCGACTTAAATTGATATTGGCCATATTACTTACCACGCTAAAGGCTCAACAGCTAGTACAGATCAAGCTATCCACCAACTTGTCGCCAAGCTTGTGTGTATTCGCTTATAAAACTAACAATCGCTTGATCAACTTCTTCTTTATGGGAAATCGGCATCGTATGGTCACCCCCTTGCACAGAAAATATACGGGCGCTAGTAATAGCGTCGGCAAGATACTTTCCGTGACTAAATGGTACGATTTGATCGTTGGTACCATGTATGACTAAAGTAGGGGCTTTTACATTTCTAACTGGTAATGATAGCTGATTTATTTGTAGCATATCGTTTTGCCAACCATCCTTTCTTAAAGATAACGGCCAAAGTGACCACGTGAGCCGAAGGAATTCATCGATTTTTCGGTTATCGCTCAGTATTCTTTGTTTATTGTCTGCGTGTGCTATTTGTGTCACAACAAGGTTCTCTACACCTTTTAATTTTAGAATCGCACTTACTGTGAACCAGTAAATAAAATCTGATTTCATAAATAACGGCAAGTTTGTATCATTCGGATAAGAGTGCACGATAGATTCTAACGCTATGAGTGCGAGAGTTCTTTGTGGGTACATCGAAGCAAAGAATATTGCTGAAGGCCCGCCTGCGGATGCTCCAATCACAACGACTTCCTCAATACCGAGTGTATTCAGAAGCACAGCATAGGCTTTTGCTTGTTCTTTTGGCGTGTCACCAACATCGAGAGGTGTGGACAAATAACCAGGACGCGAAGGTGCTAACAAACGATATCCTTTGGGTGCTTCTGTTGGAGCTTGGTCATACCCCCCGAGTATGCCATGTAGAAAAAGTATTATTGGACCATTTTGGCCTCTTAAAACATATTCGATTGGGCCTAAACTTGTATTTGCAATGCTGCTGCCGTCAGCCAATTTACTTAAGCGATCGTTACGCCACTCGTTATAATTAATAAGTATTAGTACAACTCCTACAAATGTCACTAATCCAACAATAAGAGCTAAATTCTTTAACATAATTGTTTGGCTGCCTCAATGAGGCTTTTATTTACGAACGACTTAATTAATACTAAAAACACTAGATTCAAAATGAGCTTTTAAACAAAAATTCAGTGATGCTTCATATGTTTTTTTACTGTTTTCAACAACTTCGAATTAGCTCATAAATTACAACCCAGAAATCTAAACAACCTCGAGTTCCTACGATAGGAATGGCGGTCATAGAATTATTTCATTCTTGCCGTAATTACTCATAAACAGCCCAAATTCCAACACTATGAATTCGACGATGATTTGATTTATATCAATAATTAATCAGTTATTTTAGTTTTATAGTAGACGTAGTTATTGCTACACCAAGACCAATCACTAATATGAGCAAATATGTATAAATTGATGTTCACCATCTTGCGATTTTAAAGCCGTATGTGCTCGATTCCCAAAATGTCGGTGTCAAAAACATCATGGGTGTAGATTTTCCAGAATGGACTCCAGAAGTTTCACTTGAGCAGATGGAAAAGAATCAGATTAAAATTACGATGTTTTCGACACCCGCGCCTGGAGTATATGTATCTGAAGTAGAAATTCAGGACGCCTTTTTTGAAGAATTCTCACGTATTGCGAATGCGGCAGTGGGAGTTGATTTAGCGACCTCGCAGTTTAAATAAAGGGAAAAAATTGAAATTCAAATCCGCAGCCTTCAAAGTGATCGCAAAAAGAATGCGTAGAGCACGTGGCTTTACGAAACACTTTTATTTTGGACATCCGTTTCTAGATGCTTGGTTTGCATGGTTTCCTCTTAATCAAATTCAGTACGACGGAGCGGCTGTGGGTGAAATTTTCAATGCAGCCTCAAGAATTGATGAAAGCAAGAGCGCAACAAGTTGGATCGCAGAATGGTCAGCAGAAGGTGAAAGGGTAAAAAAGTACGCAGAGAGTTTGATTTTGAATAATCATGTGTTTAGTGCTGGAAATGCATTCCTTAGAGCTTACACATATTATCGAACTGCGCATCTTGCAACCGATCCGGCGAATTTTGATGCTGAGATGAGAGAAACATACAGTTGTCTTTCCTATTGTTATCAGCGTTTTCGAGAGCTTTCAAAAGTTCAAATAGACGAAATTCAAGTACCCTTTAAAAAGCAAGGGAAAGAAACTAGTCGAGAGTTGCATGGGTATTTTCTGAAAGCGAAGAATCTCGATTCTCAAAAACCCGCACCAACGATTATTTGGTTAAGTGGCGCGGAATCAATTGCTGAAGACGTTTATTGGTGGTGCGGTGCTGAAGGAATTGAACGAGGATATAACGTTTTTGTAGTAGATAATCCTGGCGATACAGCTACTCGAATTTACAATGAAGACGTGCTAAATGAGGGTGCAGGTGATGATACGCTCATTTCACAGCTGGACTATTTGCATAGTCGTCCCGATGTTGATTCCAATAATTTGTTTGTATATGGAATTAGTATGGGAGGTTACAGAGCAGGTAGGCTTGGACAAATTGACAATAGGGTGAGTGGTATCATCGCGAACGCTCCTATGCTAGATGCTTCAAAAGTGCTCAATGAAGTAAAGAATGTCTACAAAGCTCCCAAAGAGGCACAAGGTTGGGCAAAAAGGATGTGTTGGCAATTTGGAGTTGATACTTGTGTAGATTTGAAAGCTGCCGTGCACGAATTAGTTGATGAAGTTTGGGGAAAATTTGTTGTTGAGCCGGAAAAAATTCAAGTGCCTTTTTTAGTTATGGCGGGAGAGAATGAATTAGGAGGCGAAGGAATTCGGCAGGCCCATGAATTTTATGATCGGCTGGGAAGTCATAAAAAAGAAAAAAGAATAGTCACTGAATATGAATGTGGAGAAGCACATTGCCAGCTAAATAATTTTCCATTAGCTAGGCAAATTATGTTTGATTGGATTGAAGATATCAGGAAGTCTAATTAGCATAAATTTATCAGTAATAATGAAAAAACAACTCGAACAAATTGGAAAGGAAATATGGATATATGATGGGAGTACTGTAAACTTCTATGGATTTCCATTTCCTACTCGTATGACTGTAATAAGGCTAAGAAATGGTAATTTGTGGGTGCATTCTCCAGAAAAGCTTAACATCAACTTAAAAAATGAACTTGCTGCTCTTGGTAAAGTTAAATATCTTATATCTCCAAATAAATTGCACCATTTATTTCTTTCTGAGTGGATTACCGAGTACCCAGAAGCAATTTTATATGCTGAAACGGCGCTTTTTTCCAAGAGAAAAGATATTAAATTCGATGCTGAACTTACTGAAAAAGCAGAAGCAGAGTGGAGTGAAGAAATTTATCAAACAATTTTCCGTGGCAGTCCTGCAATGGAAGAAGTCGTATTCTTTCATGTTCTATCAAGCACATTAATTCTGACTGATTTAATTGAGAACTTTGATCCAAATACGCTGAACTGGTGGCAAAAATTGCTTGCGCAGTTTGCAGGCATACTGTATCCAAAGGGAAAAACGCCTCTTGATTGGAGGTTAACTTTTGTATTTGGTGATAAGGTCAAAGCTAGAAAATCACTCGTTACACTATTAAGTTGGGAGCCAAAAAATATTGTCATATCCCATGGTGAATGTGTACTTGGCGAAGCTTCTGATTTTTTAAAGTCGTCATTTAGTTGGCTGCAAAAAAATGCTCAATAGCACAGTTCTTTTAGTAACTGACATTTGAGGAAGCGTTGGAGCGGGTAGAAGAAGAAGTATTCAGATTTTACCTAGAAAAAGGAGCATTAGACGGTATAATGACTATTATAAGTCTAAATTATTATAGATCATCAAGTAATTGATTTATCACTGAATTGGTAGTAATAAAGATGGCGGACACAACCAGCTTTTTAGAATTATAAATAGTGTCTAAGCGGTAAGCCCGGAAACTTGTTCTGCATTTCTATATCCAGCTAAAAGCTTTTTAATAACATTTTTTTCATGCATCCATTTTTCGATTTCGGTTTGA
>JANQOT010000036.1 GCA_028285655.1 Gammaproteobacteria bacterium | reverse complement strand
TTCAAAATGCAATTTTGTTCGATCCGTTCCGGTCGATCCGACTTCCGCTATTTTTTGACCGACTTTGACTTGTGCTCCTTCACTAACTAGCAAACGCCGACTGTGTGCGTACGCGCTAAAGTAAGTTGCATTGTGCTTGATGATTAATAAGTTGCCGTATCCTCTAAGACCACTGCCGGCATACACGACCTTGCCTGCCGATGCCGCCTTAATTGCCGTTCCTTCTTTAGCCTGAATATCGATGCCGTTATTTTCCCGGCTGAATTTTTTAATTATTTTGCCTTTTACCGGCCACCGCCAGTCACCGGGGGGTTTAGCCGCCACCACTTTTTTCTGTTGTGGCTTTGATTTTTTCGCAACACTTTTAGTAGTAGTGGACGCACCCGGCCCCAAACGCAGCCGTTGCCCCGGGTATATTGTGTACGGCCTGGCAATTCCATTCCATCGCGCAATTTTATTGGCATCCAGACCATATCGCCAGCTAATGGAATATAATGTATCTCCGCGCTCGACGATGTGATACCCGTAATGACGCGACGATCCGCTGGATGAGCACGCGGCGATAATTACTGCAACTAAGCAGACAGATATAATACGTACAAACAATTTCACTAATGCATTGAAACCCAGGCTATGACTAAAACCAGCAATAGTACAAACAACCATCCTAGCCATTCGATGTATTTAATCAACATAGGTTCAACCCGCGGACCCAAATATTTCAACAGGCCTGCCACCAAATAAAAGCGCGCGCCTCTGCCCACAAATGAAGCCAGCACAAAAGGTAATAATGGTTGCACCATAACACCAGCGGTAATGGTAAATAACTTGTAGGGAATAGGAGAAAATCCTGCAATAAAGATTATCCACACGCCCCATTCTTCGAACCAGGATCTTGCGCGAAGATAATTATTCCAGTAATTCGTGGTTTGCAACCAATCGGAAATCAGATCAAATGCGAAATAACCGATTGCATACCCTGCCAATCCACCCAGAACCGAAAACATTGTGGTTAAAAATGCAAACCATAATGCCCGCGAAGGCATCCGCAATGCCATTGGCGCTAACATAACATCCGGCGGAATGGGAAAAAAAGAAGATTCCGCAAAACTTAAAACACTTAAAATTGCCGGTGCCTTGGGATGCTCCGCAGCATTCATCACTTTTAAATATAAAGTAGAAAAAAGCTTCATCCGATCATACGAATTGAAATGAAAAACGGTCGTCTTTATCCGCTAACCAACGGAACAAAAACTACATCTTCCAGTTTGTGTTGCTCGATACCCTCTTTGGTTCTGACTAGCGTAAGCAATTGTTGTGCTTCATGTTGCGCACCGACGGGTATGATTAACCGGCCCCCTATCGCCAGTTGCTGTAGCAACGATTGTGGAATTTCAGGAGCGGCAGCAGTAACGATAATGGCATCATACGGCGCATAGCTTTCCCAACCCCAGGTTCCGTCGGATAACTTACAACGCACATTGCGTAAACCCAATTTCATTAACAACTTGCGAGCTTGCTGGTACAGAGGCTCGATACGTTCAACGGTGTAAACCTGTTCGACCAAATGCGCCAGCAAAGCGGCTTGATAACCGGAGCCAGTTCCAATTTCCAAGACCTTTTTAGGTACACCGTCGGCCAATAATGCCTCGGTCATGCGTGCCACTATATAAGGTTGCGAAATAGTTTGTTTATGACCGATTGGCAATGCATCGTCTTCATAGGCTCTGGTCGCCAGGGCTTCATCGACAAACAGGTGCCGCGGTAACATTCGCATGGCCTCCAGCACACGGTTGTCGCGGATACCTTTTTCACGCAAACGCCGGATCAGACGATCGCGAGTGCGCTGCGACGTCATACCGATTCCTTCTGTTTGATTTTCCACTCAGTAGCCTTCTGCAGTGTATGTTCTTCTGATAGTAATTGCTTACTGGTTAATATCGCATTCGTCCAGCCAGCCCTTAACGGCATCCATCGCATTGTACCGAGTCAAGTCGACATGTAAGGGAGTAACGGAAATATAGTTATTATTAATAGCATGAAAATCGGTACCCGGGCCCGCATCCTGTTCCGGTCCGGCCGCGCCTACCCAGAAAATCGGTTTACCCCGTGGATCGTGCATCATGATGGCTGGTTCTGCTTTATGACGATTGCCCAGGCGAGTGGTTACAATCCCTTGCATGTCTTCACGCGGAACATTTGGAATGTTGACGTTCAGTATGACGTCTTCCGGAAACGGCTTATCGATTATTTGTTTCACCAATGCGCGTGTCACGGCGGCGGCATCTTCAATGTAATCAGGCTGAAAAGAAGTAATTGACACTGCAACCGCCGGCAGACCCAGAAACCGACCCTCCATAGCGGCCGCAACTGTTCCCGAGTAAATCACGTCGTCGCCCATATTGGCACCGGCGTTTATTCCTGAGACCACCATATTGGGCTCTCGCTTCAATAGTCCGGTGATCCCAAGGTGCACGCAATCCGTCGGGGTTCCGTCCACCGTATACCAGCCCGGCTTGAACTCAACCGCGCGCAAGGGTCGCTCCAGTGTCAGAGAGTTACTGGCGGCGCTGCGGTTTCGATTGGGCGCTACTATCGTTATCGTCGCGAGATCGCTTAATACACGCGCCAAAACACGTAGTCCGTCGGCTTGAAAACCGTCGTCATTGCTTAATAATAGATGCATTCCCTATTTCTTGAGTAAAAAGTGTTCTGTCCATAGAATAAAAAACGCTTATAATAGCAGGCCTGAACGCCGCTCACTTACTAAATTATCACTTAAACTAATGTTAATCTCATGTCTTCCAACGAAAACAATAAAGA
>JANQOT010000026.1 GCA_028285655.1 Gammaproteobacteria bacterium | reverse complement strand
AATAAGCTGTACAACATGCACTGCAATGTTATAAAGCCACCGAAATTCAACACGCCACGTACGCCTGAAAAATTAAATTTCGGTAAACAAAAAAACCTGGACGCATAAATTGTCCCGATCGTGACTGCGGCTGCCAGCGCCAATTGCCCATAAACCAGAGCCCAAACACCTGCTCCGTAAAAAGCGAAGCTCAGTGTTGTAATAGCGGCCACGATTTGTCCACAAAACGCGATAATGGAGATACTGCGAAAGTCCATATTTCGCGTCATGATGGCATCCGGAATAGTAAACAACGGATTGACCAGAATAGTGAGGCCTAATACTCGAATAATAGAAATTAAACGATCATCAGCGAAAAAATCGGCAATAAAAGGCGCGCTAAAATAAACAATGCCAAACAAAAATGCATCGAACAGCAACATCATACCGAAAATCTTTTCGATCAGAATTTTGTCCAGGTCTTTTTTCTGAATAATCGCAGAAGCAAGGCCCATTTCATTGGTGTTGGAAAGAAACCCGATGATGACAGTTGCCATAGCCATTAGGCCGTAATCTTCCGGTGCGAGTAAGCGAATTACAAATAAAGTACTGCCCCAGGTAAATATCTGGCCTGCAATACGCATGCCGGTCATCCAGCGCAGTGATGTTGAAACTTGCTGTCCGATCGTCATGATAATTTGGAGGTTTTATTATCGAAAAATTGTTTTTCGATAGAGTGTGTCGAAAATAAATTTATTATTCGACGGTTACGGACTTGGCCAGATTACGCGGCTGGTCGACATCGGTGCCTTTCAGCACCGCTACATGGTATGCCAGCAACTGTAAGGGAATCGTAAAGATGATGGGCGCAACTGCATTTTCCGGCGCATCAATTTCCAGCAATTCAACCTGCTCGTCTTTGCTGAAACTGCAACCTTCATCGGCAAACACATGCAACTCTCCACCTCGAGCCCGCACTTCTTCCAGGTTGGACTTTAGTTTCTCCAGTAACTCGTTGTTCGGTGCAACTGCAATTACCGGCATTGCGCTATCGACCAAAGCAATCGGTCCGTGCTTCAGTTCGCCGGCAGGATAAGCTTCGGCGTGAATATAGGAAATTTCCTTGAGTTTTAACGCTCCTTCCATGGCGATAGGGTGATGCGAACCACGGCCAAGGAACAGCGCATGATTTTTATCTTTATACAATTTGGCAAGATCCTGGATGGACTCGTCCAGTCCCAGTGCCTTGTTAACACGTACCGGCAGATTTAATAATTGTTCGACCAGTATTTTTTCCATTTCCGGGTGCAACCCGTTGCGGCGTCCCACCAGAATTACCAACATCATCAGCGCGACTAACTGAGTTGTGAATGCCTTGGTCGATGCAACCCCGATTTCCGGACCGGCATGGGTCATTAATGCCAAATCAGAACCACGCACCAGTGAACTTTCCGGCACGTTGCAAATAACCAGCGACCCTACATAGTTTTCCGAACTCGCCTGCTGTAATGCTGCCAGGCTGTCGGCGGTTTCGCCGGACTGTGAAATCGTGACGAATAATGTTCCCGGTCGAACGACATGCTTGCGATAACGAAACTCGCTGGCGACTTCTACGTGGCAATGTATTCCGGCAATTTCCTCAAACCAGTACTTGGCGACCAGGCCGGCATGGTAACTGGTGCCGCATGCGATAATTTGAATAGACTGTGTTTTGTCCAGTATTGCTTTTGCGTTTGGGCCCAGAATCTCATCCAGCACTTTACCGTTTAACAAGCGCCCTTCCAAAGTGTCCGCGATGGCTTGCGGTTGCTCGTAAATTTCCTTGAGCATGTAATGCGGGTATTCGCCTTTTTCCGCCGCCGCCGAACTTAACTTGCTGGATTTAATTTCGCGCTCAACAAACTGCCCTTCCTGATTAAAGATAGAAACTTTGTCACAGGTGATTTCGGCAATGTCGCCGTTTTCCAAATAAACAAAACGTTGTGTTTCTTTTAATAAGGCCTGTACATCGGAAGCGATAAAGTTTTCGTTTTTACCAATTCCAATCACCAGCGGACTGCCTTTACGTGCAGCGATCATGGTGTTTTCATCCGTGCGATCGATAACACCCAGCGCGTAGGCTCCTTTCAGGTCGGACACCGTATTCTGCACTGCCTGAAATAATGTCTTGCCCTGAACCAGGTACAACACGATCTGGTGTGCGATTACTCCAGTATCGGTATCG
>JANQOT010000019.1 GCA_028285655.1 Gammaproteobacteria bacterium | reverse complement strand
GGCATCGTCCTGATGCCAACTTTCTCTCGCACATCCCCGTGCTCACTTACTCAACCAGCTCCACACCTCGCCAAAACGCTACATAATTTTCAATGTGTTTGGCTTTGTCTTTGGTTTCAGGGTAATACCATGCTGCATTTTCGTTTTTCTTGCCGCCAACATTGATATTGTAGTAACTGGCTTCTCCTTTCCAGTAACAGGTAGTGTGTTTATCGCTTTTTTCCAGATATTCGAAATGTACCGAGTCGGGTGGAAAGTAACAGAATGTTTCCACGATAATTGTATTGTCGCTTTCAGCTATTGTTTGATTGTTCCAGATTGCTTTCATGATTTCGTAATTTAAAAAAATGCTGCAAATTAGTCAAAAGAGAGCATTGAGAGTAACAGTATATTGGCGTTCTTAGTTGAATTGAACCACATTGTTTGACTATCTGCTTTCGACAATGAGTGGATCTTGCGGATTTTGCAGAAATTATGCTCGCGTCTTCCATGACGCGATCTTTCATTCGCACGTCCGTGTGCTCACATCCTTGTGCTCACATCCTTGTTCTGCAGTCCAGCCGCAATAATTTAACAATGATAAGATAGTCCTTAAGCTTCACATCGCTAAGCTACTAATTATGCCGGCTAAGCCGATTTTTTAGCGCGCTGAAGTTCATGCACATCGGCGGCGGTCATGCACTTGCCGCCGATTCCCCAATCACCTTGTTTTACATCTTCAATATAAACCATTGTGACTGGACGCATGTTTTCGCCTTCAATTTCTACCATGGCCTCGGTTATTTTTTCAATCATTTGCTGTTTTTGCTGAGTTGTAAAAACATCTTCGATTAATTTCACATTTACGATTGGCATGATTATCTCCTGTTAGTTTTCAAAAGTAGATAATGCTTGTGCCTCGACCGACATTTAAGTTTTTATTCTGTAGTAACTAACTACAATTTTTGTAGTTGCATTTTAGGAGCGCCGTAGTAGTCTTTCTAGACTCAAGTTTTATTGCAAGCCCATGAAATACAATCAATTTTGTCCAATCGCAAAAGCCTCTGAATTGCTGGGGGATCGGTGGACCTTTTTGATTATGCGTGAACTATTATCGGGCGGCTGCCGTTTTAATGAATTGCAGCGAGGGCTGGGAAGTATTTCTCCAAGTTTGTTGACTACCAGACTTCGTGGTCTTGAGGATGCGCAGATAATTGAGAGAAAAAAAATTAAAGGTCAACAAAGTTTTGAATATTATCTCACTAATGCCGGCAAAGAAGCATTACCAATTATACAGGCGCTTGGGAAGTGGGGAATGTGCTGGGCCAGGGACCAAATCAATGACGATGAACTGGATGTTGAATTGCTTATGCTGTATCTGGGCCGCAGCATAATACCGGAAAAACTAGTTGGTAATGAAACAATAATTCATTTTAGATTCAATGATCTGGAAAAATTACAGGATTGGTGGATTATTGTCGAGAACGGTAATGTTGATATTTGCCTCGAAGATCCTGGTAAAGAAGTCGACGTGTGGTTCAATACAGATGTCAGAACCATGATGGAAGTTTGGATGGGAGACCAAACTTATAAGTCGGCGATCGATAGCAATAAGCTGAAGATCGTAGGAACACCTGGTCTTACCAGGAATGTTGCAAAGTGGTTAAGAAACAGCGACTTTGCGTAATTGAACGATCGCTGCCATGTATAGCTAAATTCAAAACCTGTCTAATCTGAAGACCTGGGAATCGCTTAGATACATCACGATTGCATAGTTTTCGTAATACTTGTCTTTCAAAAATGTTGAAACGCTGTTTGCCAATTCGGTATTGCATATAATTTCAATGCGAATATTGCTATTGGTTTCCCAGCCGCCCATGCGCGAACCGCGACGGCCTTTTCCGCGCGCATCAACTATTGTAAACCCACTTACACCCAGTGATTCAAAATCGTCTAATAAAGAAGACTCGATAGTAGCCTCGGTAATAATTGTTAAGACTTTTATGTCGTGAAGTTTTTCAGTAGTCATAAAATTTACCCGCCGGTGGCGCTATGCAAAAACTCGGCAAACGCCAAATAGATCGGAATTCCTAAAATAACATTAAACGAGAATGTTATCCCGAGAGAAGCTGTTAACGAAAGTGTGGGATTAGCTTCCGGAACTGAGATACGCATGGCTGCGGGAACTGCAATATATGATGCACTTGCCGCCAGGGTCGCCAACATGCCGATGCCTCCGATAGAAAGCCCCAGAAGCAGCCCGATAAAGCTTCCTATAACCGCTGAAAGTATTGGCATAAAGATTCCAAATGCGGTCAAGAATAATCCGTAATCTTTCAATGTGCCCACTTGCATTGCTGCAATCAAGCCCATTTCAAGCAGAAAAATTGCGAGTACGCCTTTAAACAAATCAAAAAATAGTGGTTGTATTGACGAGACTCCATCCGGTCCTGCGATCCAGCCAATTAACAAGCCGCCGACCAATAGAATAATTCCTTTTCCAAGGAAAACTTCATGAAACACGGTAGACCATTGCGTGTTTTTAGTCATGCCTTTTGCGAGAATGATGCCAATCAAGATTGCAGGCATTTCCAGCAGCACCAGAAGCAGGGGCATGTGCTCTTCGTAGGATATATTTTTAGTTCCGTAATAGGCTACCGCGACGGCGAACGTACCCACACTCACAGAGCCGTAGTGGGCGGCAATAGAGGCTGCGTCAGCTCTTTTAAATTTTCCCAGGCGTAGTATCGGAAAAGCAATCAAGGTTAATACTGACCCCATGACTATTACTGCGAACATATCGGGAAGTAGGCTAACCAGGGATTGTTTTGCAAGTTCAACTCCACCCTTTAACCCGATTGAGATAAGAAGCAAAAAGCTTATAAACTCATAAATTTGCGCAGGTAACCGCAATGCGGAACGAAGTATGCCGGCAATAAATCCCAATAGAAAAAATAGAATGATAGGGTCGATGGAGATTCCTTTGCTTTTTAGAGTTCTATATTCTTATTAGTATAATTTTTAGCGCATCAATCCATGCAGGAGTTAATATGTACTGGTTCAGTACAAAGGAATTAATGCATACCCTTTCTTCTGGTATCCGATTAGCGATACAAATGTATTTCCTACAGGATTAATTCCGGAAATAATTGTATCATTGTCTACACCCAACAGTCTCGTGGCAACAGAACACGATTCCATATTTACGCTTGGTTTTTGGCTTAATTTTTGCAGCAAGTTTATAATTTGCTCCCGCGCATTTTCTTCTTCGGGAGTCAAATCCACAGGCTGCGAAGATATAAGTTTTACTGATGGTCCGCGAAACGCGAATACCATATCCGGGGTTACCCCTTGTCGTGTAAGATCTTCATAAGTCTCTTCCACTACTTTCAATATTTTTAAAAGCTTATGGGGGTTTGCAACATTTACATCCCAAACTACTTTGCCGTCGTTTATGTCTCGAAGTGCATTCGTATCGCCCGGTTTTTCAGCTAAAACCAAATTAGTGGAAAACATTGAGCAGAAAATAAATATCAAAACACTGAATCTGATTTGGTACATGCAACGCTCCTTATTTATACACACAAGTGAACTGTGAAGATAATGAATGAGCAAAAGAGGCTCCCCGCATGCATAATAGAATGCGGGGAGTGAACATTATATTTAAATACTTTATTACTCAGCGTTTGCCTGCGCAACTACCGGGAACTGATAGAAAGATTCAAACGCTTTTGTGTATGCATTAGGATACATCATTTTAAACATTGATCCGTAAAATTCCGGATTCATGGAAGCTGCCATCCATTGTGAATAAAATGCCGGATTCATGTATGCAAAAAATGGCTGGTACATTTGAGGGTTCATAGAAGCTGCCATCCAATTCATATAGGTAGCAGGATTCATAAACGGCACCATGGAATTCATCCATTTTGTCGGGTTGCTGTAGTTTGCGACCCATACATTCCACTGTTCCGGATTTGACGAACATTCCATAAACGCTTGCATTGTTTCCGGCTTATTCATTTCTACGAAAAGCTTCATGAATTCGGCAGGATTTGCCATGGTTTTCGCCATGATTTCAGGATCATAATACGCCGCAAGTGCTTTACAGTCTGAACTGTATTCTGTCTGTACATTATCTTTTGCTTCGCCGAAAACAGGTGATAATGACACTGCAAAAATACCTGCTACTGCAGCGATGATGATTTTTGAAATTTTCATACTATTTCTCCAAAATGTTTAATATATAAATGAACAAAAAATGGCTTGTTTTTTCATAAATTATGAAAATCGATTGGCCTTGAGATTTTCTATTCCAATCAAATATTGTTGAAAGTTAAAACCCAAGGCGATTTCGTTATTTACCAATAACGATCTAGTCCTGCGAATTGAAGAGTTGGTTTTGGTCCTCTCCAGCTGTTTGAGTTGTTCAGTCATTCTGGCTCGCATATATCACTCGTCTTCAGGCTGAACATTTAAATTCTTGTCTTTTCCTTTGTACGCGTAAATTACCAATGGCTCGAAGGAGTACGGTTCGGGCATGGCATACTTGTCATTTGGGTAGGAATTCACTTTCGCAATCACGCCATATCCCAAAGAAGACATTGCCTGTTTCTCAATATCCTCAAATTTTGGTTTTTGCGCGATTAGAGAGCTCGCCAATACCGGGGTAACCGCCCCGATACAGACGGTGAACACCGCAACCTTTAATTTGTTTAAATGCATCATCTCTAGTCCCCAATTGTCTTAATCACATTAATTCGCTTTTGGAGGAGCAAACTACATGCCAGTCATCAAGACGGTATAAATATCAATAACCTGTTGAAATAAGGCGTGTTACCAACTTTTTTTTGCACCACATAGGTGCTGTACTGTACAAAGCGCGAGCATATTAGTTAGTATTAATATACTAATCAACTAAATAAATTTTATATAGCTATAAATTGTTTTTTTCGACTGCTGAGTACGTCACAGCAGCAGAATTACTAGCCAATGTATGCTCTGTTTGAGCCCTGAAGTAGAGGTCTTCTTTTCGAATGAATCAGATCCTGCGGGGTGCTGGAGAAAAATTTCAATTCAGGCCTTGAATAGTTTAGGAGAGTCCCCACGTTAAAATGAGCGGTGACTACCGCTTTCTGTTTTGTGTTTCTTAAATGATTGTAACTGTATCGTTTAACCAATGTGAGATAGGAGGTATGTATGAACCTAAACGATCTAAGAAGTCACATTTTATTCGGGTTGGGGACTCTGGGAACCGGAATGTTAATTGCGGTTCTTTTGCTTGCGGCTTCTACTGCACATGGGGCCACTGTACCGGCCGAGCAGTTCTCTTTTGAGAATCAGGAAAACCCATACGATACGAGTTCCTATCAGTACTCGTTTGCCAGAGACTATATTCCGCTTGAGCGATCTTCCCTGATCGACAACCTAATTCGAACACGTGAAAACTGTCCAAAGTACATCTCTGTACTGGAACAGTTTGTCTCTTGTTCTTCAGGATTATTTGATACTGATCTGGTATCAGAATCAAATGACTCTGATCAAAACCGTTCTACCAATGTAGGACAATCCAGCTAGAACAACTAAGCGTGACTTTCAACATTTCATTTCATCGAATCGATAAAGGAGGTAAATAAAATTTCGAAATTAAATTTTTTTAACGGCGAATTAAGCTGTAGATTCTGGATCGAGTTTGCCGGATTTGTAGCGTTTGTTACAGTAACTTTAGCAATTGGAATCAAAATTTTTTAATCTGATGTATATTGTTGGTTACTTTGCTTACTCGGCATCTCAAGATGCTTATTAAATAAATACTATGATCATTCATTTCGATCGAGTCACTCGCCAGTTCAACGGTTACAAAGCCGTCGATGATGTTTCGTTTGATATTGATCAGGGCGAAATCGTTGGTTTATTGGGCCACAACGGTGCCGGCAAGACAACTATCATGAAGTTGCTGACGGGTTATTTGCAACCCACTCACGGCCACATATTCGTTGATGGTTTGCAGGTGGACAGTGATATGCATGCAATTCAATCGCGCATGGGGTATTTGCCCGAAAACTGTCCGTTGTGGCCCGACATGTCCATTGTCGAGTTTTTACTGTACCAGGCTTCACTCAAGGGAATACCAAAGTCCAATTTGGAAAGGCAAGTTTTTGAGGTTATTAAGAAAACTAATTTAACTGAAAAAGCAACGAATGCGATAGGTACGCTATCCAAAGGTTATCGACAAAGAGTAGGTGTGGCGAATGCCATACTAAATCATCCGAAAATTGTCATTTTAGATGAACCTACTAATGGATTAGATCCGACCCAGACATTGAATATGCGCGCATTGATTCAAGAGCTTGCAAAAACGTCTACCGTAATTCTTTCCACGCATATTTTACAAGAAGTTCAGGCAGTGTGTGACCGCGTTATCATCGTTCGTGCGGGAAAAATAGCAACCGACTCAAAGCTCGACGAACTCGATCAAGTAACGGGGCTACGTATTACGGTTGATCAAAATGAACAAAATATGCGGACATTATGTGCTGATTTAACCGGAGTGCGAACTATAAAATTGAAATTACAGCATGATGATCAGTATCAATACCTTTTAGATGTCGATACGTCGCAAGCTTCCGAAATTAGTCGAAAAATAATTCAGGCTGGCTTTCAATTGTTTGAAATAACACCAGAGCAACAAAATCTGGAGGCGCTGTTTAAGGAAAATTACATCGGTCAGTCTGACAATAAGGATGAGGAAAAAGATGTGGCGTAATATTTGGAGTATTAGTAAAAAAGAGTTGCGAGACTATTTTTCATCTTCTGCTGCATTGTTGTTTTTAGGCATCTTTCTGGTTGCCGTGTATATAGCGTTTTTTTGGGTAGAAGCATTTTTTGCGCGCAACCTTGCCGACGTGCGACCGCTGTTTAACTGGATTCCGATCCTGTTTATTTTTCTTATTTCGGCATTGACAATGCATAGCTGGTCGGAAGAGCGGCGCATGGGAACCATAGAGCTGGTATTGACTTCTGCCGTATCGCCATGGGCGTATTTAATTGGAAAATTTGTGGCGGTGTTGGTGTTGATCGCGGTTGCCCTTGTGTTAACTATGCCGCTTCCGATTACAGTCAGTTACTTGGGAGAGCTGGACTGGGGACCCGTCATTGGCGGTTACATTGCCGCAATATTTTTAGCGGCTGCATATAGTGCCATCGGGTTGTGGGCGTCTTCGCAAACGGAAAACCAGATTGTAAGCCTGATTATATCGATAGTGGTCGCCGGCGTGTTATACGCATTGGGGTCTACAACGATTACCAGTTTGTTTACCTATGAAATTGGAGAATGGCTGCGCGCATTCGGCACAGGGTCCCGGTTTGAGTCGATTACTCGCGGTGTTTTGGATTTACGGGATATTTTTTACTACCTGACGATCGTGGTCTTATTTTTATTGTTGACTCGAAAAAAAATAGAATCACTCCGATGGGCCAATAATTTTACCAAAAAAGCCCGCGACTACTGGTTGCGATTAACAGCAATAATAGCTGTGCTATTGCTGGTCCTGAACGTGGGCTTGAGTTTTGTCACGCAAGCCAGGGTTGATTTAACTCAAGGTAATATATATTCATTATCCAGTGCAACAAAAGAATACCTGCAGGAATTAGACAAGCCTCTTTTAATACGCGGTTACTTCAGCAGTAGTACTCATCCATTGCTTGCGCCGCTGGTTCCTCGCATTCGTGATTTACTCACTGAGTACAATGTGGAGGGTAAAGGCAATATCCAAGTTGAGTTTGTCGATCCTTTACAACAACCTAAATTTGAAGAAGAGGCGGGAATGAAATATCGGATTCGGCCCGTTTCATTCCACACTGAAAGTAAATACAAAGCATCGGTTATTAATACTTACTTTAATATCTTGGTTGAATATGAAGATCAGTACGAGGTGCTGGACTATAAAGATCTGGTTGATTTGAAATCCAGCGCAGGAAAACATGAGGTGGATTTAAATAATCCTGAATATCAAATTACCCGTACCATACGCTCGATTGTAGCCAAGGCTAATCGTCAGGTGAACTCTTTTGCAGCATTGAGCGAACCTGTGGTGTTAACAGGATATGTTTCTTCTCCCGTATTATTACCGGAATTCAAAAAAGAGATTGTACAGAGAGTACAAATACTGGGTGAAACTTTTCGCGAAGAATCTGATGACAATTTTGATTTTCTGCTGATCAATCCAGATGACGATCAGTTAACACAAGAATATTTACAAAATGAACTGAGTGTGCGACCGCTATCGAGTGAAGATATTACCGCCGAACCGTACTGGTTCTACTTTACGTTAACAGATGGAAAAAATACCGTACCAGTGTCGTTTTCAAATAAGTCAGACAAAGCTGCTGTTGCAAAAAGCATTTTTTCCGCCTATAAAAGTTTATTGCCCGACTCGGTAAGAACGGTCGCTTTGATGCGCCCATTGGCAACGCCTGGTCCTGCGGGTGTAAGTGAATCTCCAGGCATTCCAAAACATTTCTCGATTCTACGTAATGCGTTACTGCAATCCATAACAGTAATCGACGTGGATTTACGCGACGGTAAAGTGCCAAGTGAAGTAGATTTTTTATTGGTATTGGCTCCACGGTTTTTACAGCCTGTACAAGTTAATGCTATTCAGGATTACTTAACAAATGGCGGCACGGTATTAATTGCTTCCTCTACAATTGACGTAAACGTGAGTTTTTTTACTGAAGTGTATCCCGTCCGGTCCGGGCTGGAGCCATGGTTGGCGGAACTTGGTATCTCTATAGCGGATTCTCTGCTGTTAGATAAGCGGCATGGCCAATATACCTTGCCTTTGACGCGAGGTGTCGGGGACTTGCGTGTGCGGGACACTAGTCTGGTGAATTATCCCTACATTATTGATGTGCGTGGCGACGGATTGAACGCCGAGAGCGGAGTTACGGCTAAACTAGGTCAAGTGTATGTACCGTGGGCATCCCCCGTCACGGTAGACTTGCAGCAAAACAGCAATCGAACGGTTACACCTTTACTGTTCTCGTCTGACGAAAGCTGGGCATCAAGCAGTCAGGTTATTTTGCCCGACTTTGAGACGTACCCTGATTTAGGATTTGCCGAGCAAAATGAGAACAATGCACCACATGTAGTAGCCACGATGATTGAAGGCGCTTTCGGGTCGGCTGAGGGTCAGGAATCGTCGCGACTTATTATAGTTGGGTCCGGCGCATTGTTTACCGATAATTTTTTGGATCAAATGTCAAAAGTTTTGCGTAGCGAGTACCGGCGCCCCATCCAATTTATGCAAAATCTGGTCGACTGGTCGTTAGAAGATCAAGCGCTTTTAGGCGTTTTGAGAAAGCATTCGCAATTTACCCGTACTCTGGCCACGCTTGATGAGAAAGAAAAAACAAATTGGGAGTATATAAATTATGGCTTGGGTGTGGTTGGAATATTCTTAATCGGAATCATTCGGATTATTCTAAACAGGAGATCTCAATTAAGAGGAATGCGGCTTCTTCAGATGGGGTAAATCATTCGATCACATAGGTATCGTCCCTAATATACTTTGCTCGCGGATGTCCCCTGGTTTTTAATCGGCCGGTAAGCTTCGTTATTGCATAAATACGCGTCGTCCTTGAGGCAATCTCTCGTTCGTGCATCCTCACACCCAATGCTTGCGTGTATGCTGTGTCTGTAAAATATTTGTTCTACGTATAAATATTATCTGCTACTATTTCACTAGTATTCCAGGTAAATATAAAAATGAATACACTAAAACATTTACTAGATAAAAACCTTGCCTGGGCTGAAGAAATAAAAGACCAGGATCCGGATTTTTTTCACAGACAGGCAAAATTACAGGCTCCCGAGTATCTGTGGATCGGTTGTTCTGACAGTCGTGTGCACGCCAATCAAATTGTAAATCTGGATCCCGGCGAAATATTTGTCCATCGCAATATCGCCAATGTGGTCGTGCATACTGATTTGAATTGTTTATCGGTGATGGAATATGCAGTAGATGTTTTAAAAGTCAGTCATATTATCGTGTGTGGGCATTATGGCTGTGGTGGCGTTATTGCCTCGCTGGAAGAGCACGATCACGACCTCATCGATCATTGGTTGCATCATATTAGAGATGTGAAACGTCTGCATGAAGATAGTCTGTCGAGTCTCAGCGAGCGTGACCAGATCGATCGTCTATGTGAATTAAACGTTATCGAACAAGTAAAAAATGTGTGTAAAACCAATATTGTAAGAAATGCATGGGCAAGTAATAGAGAGTTATCGGTTCATGGTTGGATATACAGTCTCGAAAACGGAATCTTAAAAGATCTGAATACTTCCGTTAGTTCAATCAAGGACCTTAACGGCATGAATAGCTAGGTCTTTCATAAAGAATGGCAGTTGGAGGTGTATAATGAATGCAGCAGATTATCTGGGTCGCTATGCGGAAGGTTGGACCAACGGTGAAGCCGAAATAATATTGCAGGCAGTAACCGACGATTACGAATTTGACGACCCAAATACCGGTAAAATATCGAAAGCGGAATTTAGCGAGTACTTGTCCGGCTTAAAGGCAGTAATCAAAGAGCAGTGTGGTGGCCGGCTGCCGGAGCCATTTATGCAGCTATCCGAAGTAGTAACTTCGGAACATGATGGCAATATTAAGGCATGGTGCTGGTGGGAAATTCCCGGTACTGATATTAAAGGGTCCGGTTTAATAAGAGTTTCACCAACCGGTGTATATTCAGAAGTTATTACCTACTATACGAAAATCGGTTCTCAATAAATAACTTCCATATTTTTTACGATGCTATCACTTACCCTGGCGCTTAGAGCGGCCGCTATTTTATTATTATTGATGATTGCTTTCGGTTATTTAAATGCTGGCGAGCTTCAGATTAAACAGTTTATAGCGGCCAATATTTTATTCATACTCAGCATATTCGGCGAGAATAATCAAAAAAGAATAGCAGTGATATCCCTGTTAGTTGCGATTATTATTTTGATAGGCACGATTCAAACACATTTGGCGGGGGAGACTACGATAGTGGTCGCTGTAGTAAATTCTGTAATTTTTATATATTTGGCGATTGTAGCGGCTCGTTCAATTAAACCATCTTAAAAATCCTGTCTAAAGCCAAAACTAGACACTGATCGGATTTATGTCGAAGTATTGATTCAGCTTCTCATGAAATTTGGTTTGGTGTCCCAACCACCATTTTGCCAAAAAGCTGGCAAGTTCTTCGGGTTCGTGGTGATCTATGGCACTTTCCACCACTTCGTTTAGCTCGGTCAAAAAATTTGTTCGGTATTCCTGAATTGCAGTGAGCGTATTTTCAGGGATACCATTTTCTGCCAGAATGCCTTCCTCGGTTTTTAAATGAAATACGATGTATTGTTCCAGCATCAGTATCGTCGGTTTCAGATTTTTTAAATCCCAGCCTTTTTGAATGAAATAATACAGAGAATTAATCGTCGCAATCAATCCGCGGTGTTGTTCATCGATAATCGGTGCGCCAATTTTATAATCTGAATTCCAGTTAATATATAAAATCTGGGTCATAACGGTTTTGAAAAGTAGTAATTTATTACAAATATATTTAACGGAATATAATTGTAATACTTAAGTTCTCTTAAATAAACAAGTTTATATCAGCGCTGGATGGCGAAAATTGGCTAATTCGAGAGAATGGGCGGCAACTTTTAAACTAATTCGATAGAAAAGATTTTTTTCGGAATACGAACAAAACAACAGGTGGGGCCAGGATAAGCACAAAAAATAAGCTGAGTAGTACCTTTTGTGAATGTAAATAAAGCTTAAAGTCTGGCTTAAACGGTGGACTTTTGGAGTCCATATGCTGATTTAAAGCAATAAATTCCTGGCGTAAATATTCGATGGATTTGCAATCACTAATATTAGGAAAAGCTTGTAAGCGTTCGCATAGTTGTTGCCGTTTCTCTTTAGAACAAGCTTGATGATCCTGCAGGCATTTGACTTCGTCTTTGCTGAATGCGTGTTTAGACGGTCCGGTCATGTATTTGATCTGCCAAATCAAGTATGGCGATGCCATTCGCCTGTTGCGGAGCTTCCATGATTTGCTGTCCTGTTTGTACTTGGCGAATTCTTCCTCATATTGCTGGAGACGGTGGTCCCAGCCATATTTTATATAAAGTGAAACCGCTGCTGTGGATATTAGTATCCATGCTAATGAAACAAATATCCAATGGCTAACTATTTTCATAGGCGCTTAGCAAATGTACTTGAGTGCCCAACTGGAAATTACATTACCGATATACTTCGCATCGGTTTTCTCGGAGATCAAATGATCGATAGTATCCAGCGAGATAAAACTTTTGGGATGCCTGGCAGCGACAAATAACGTGCTTGCTTCCTGAATAGATACAGTTTTATCTTCGGGAGAATGCATGATCAAAATCGGTTTCGCCAGTTTTTCTACAATCTTTTTGTTATCGAAAGATTCTATATCATCCAGTAACTGCTTTTTAATGGTAAATTCACGTCCCATAATCTCGATAGTAGTTTCCTGACTGTGCTGTAGTAAATCTTTCGCGTCTTTGAAATGATTCAAAACGTGTGAAGGTTTGTGCGGTGAGGCAATAGTGGTGACTGCTTTAATGCTTGCGAGTTGTGCGGCTGCAGCAATCGCCGCTGTTCCACCCAGGCTGTGGCCGACAAGTAACTCGGGAGGTCGATAGTGTTCGCATAAAAAATCCGATGCGGCGATGATGTCGGTGATATTGGAGCTGAATGTAGTGCCGGAAAATATTCCTTTACTGTCTCCAAGGCCAGTAAAGTCAAAGCGTAGAGTGGCAATATGATTGCGAGCAAGGGTTTTGCAAATATGAAACGCAGCCGGAATGTCTTTACTACAGGTAAAACAATGAGCATATACGGCAAAACTCACCGGTGATTTGGGTAAGTCCAGAATACCGCTTAATGTGATATTGCTTTTATTATTAAAATCTACGCGTATTGACTGCATAAGAGTTGCTAGCTTAGTAGCAACTTCTGTTTTATACAATCTTTATTAAGTATTTTGCCAGTCGGGATTTGTTCTGCGGTAGTCACGCCAGTGCTTAAGCAAACTATTCAGGCATTTGTCTGAACCCATCATATAGATTTCTTCGTCATCCAGCTCGCTGGCGATGTAGGCATTGGTGTAAGCCTTGAATACAAAGCGCTTTTTCTCTGTTTTACATTTTTCGTGCTGTGCCAGCATGAAGTCAATGTAATGTGCAATGATGTGGTCGGGATGAACGACTTTTGTTCCGGTGCTTGATTTCTCTGATTGACTATCAGCATCGCCGATTAACTCGTTAGATGCATGATCGATGGCTTCTTTGGCGAGGTGATCAAACTGTATAAACCATTCGTAGTGACGAAAATTCCAGTCGCTATTTGAATTAATGCCGAATTCATTAATTGATTTCCAGAAATTGGAGTACATATTGGCAATTAAAGATAATGCCAAAACACTGAAACTGTCGGCTTTGCTCCATTTGGAGTTTTTGTCGTTGTCTGCTTGTTCCGTAAAGTCGTCAATGCAGAATAGTAAAGCTTTGGCGGGTGAACTTTCATCCAGCAATTGGTTAAAGCGCATATAGCTTAGAAAATGTGCCGAGTTCTGGCAAATATGCGATTGAATTTTTTCTGCGTGGTCTACGATTTGCTGGCTGGTTTTATTCGACAGAATTTTTCTTGCGTCTTGGGCAATATGGCTGAGTTTCAGCAGTTTATTGTTGACTGCGTCGTTAAATTCGCATTCCGGTAAAATTCCATTTTGCGGGTCGAAATAATCGAACGCGCCCGTTAAAGAAAACATACCGAGTTCTGACTGACCGGTATCGATATTTGAACTGGTTAGAAAACTACGCGATGCAGTCATGGCCGTATCCCCTGTTCGTAATCCCGCTAATTATCAATGGAATAATATTGATCACCAAGTAATCAAGTTCCTAGAAGGATTTGGCAATTTTTCGCTTCAGGGATGTAAAATTTATTAATTCTGTTAACTGGATCAACACTATTTTCGGCAAAAGCCGGTGTAAGGAGTCTGACTAAAAGAATCTGGAAATTTTAAATGTCGTGAAATCGTCGTTTTTGAAGCTGGCGGTTGAGGAGCCGGCGCGTGTATTGGAAAACCATTGTGCTTCGATTTCTACTTTCCAGTGATCTCCAATACGCCGTTCCGCTTCGACGCGAGCACTGTTGGACTCATCTTCTAAATCTGTAATAAAACCTGCCAGCACTGCCGTGTCATTTATATCGTTAAACGTATAACGAACTCCGGCAAATAAATCGTTTTCCAGCGCGGTAACGGGTACATTCCGGTCGTCGCGTCCGTCGTATAAATGTTCAAGCAATAAACCCAGGTCGGCGTTGGAATCGGCTATTTGAAAAATGGTGTATTCAAAACCGGCAACGGTGGCAGCAAAGGTATCACCCTGGCCCTCGCGTACTATTCCTTCAAACTTCCATAACCATTCTTCATGCGTGTATTGCAGATCGATGCCCGCTTGATGAATGATTTCATAGTGGGGAAGTAGTCGACTACCGTTTCCGACAGGCAACAAAGTCGGCTCTCTGCCCGTTCCGTAAAAGTAGCTCACTCCAATATCCCAGTCCCCTGCAAAATGGCTGTATCTAAACGCAACATCAGTGTGCCATTCTTCCGCGCCGGATTCGTATGTCACGGCATCTTTATCAACGGTTACTGGTCCGCGTAAACGCCCGTTAGTGCCGGCAAAAGTGCGTTCGCGAAAATGCGGTAAAATGTAAAAAGAAAATCTTCCAAAGTTTTTCTGTAGCGTTAGATTAATCATTAACTGACCAAGATAGTCTTCCTCGTCGATGTTTTCGACCTGATCGATTTGGTTGAGAATATTGACCAGGTGACGCGACTCGGTAACCCCCCAGAATTCCCGATTAACCCCGATCAGTAACTCCCAATCATCCTCTATGTAGCGCCAGTATGCTTCGCGTAAATCAACATGACTGCGTTCGTCATCGCGCGCGTCGTAGCGGGCAAATGGAACCAGTGAAAACTGATGCTTCGAACCCATCTCCAAAAACCATTCGGGTTCCAGAGTAAATGAGTTTTGAACGCCGTTGAATTGTCGAGGAAACTGCGCGTCGTCAAAGAACCAGCGCGGTTCATAGGTAACTGACCCGGAAAGTTCCAGTTCGTACCGATCAGAGGCGGTAGTTGCAGTGCAGGCCAGTACGAATAAAATAGCAAGTAAGCTAGCGCGCACGCTTAAGTACGCCTTTTACAAAGTCGTTCTCATCCAGCCCCGTTTTAAACTGGTAGTTTGAATAAATTAACTCGGTACTTTTACCAGTCTGGTGGTTCTTCATCACAAATTTGTGCGATCGCCAGTAGCTGCCTTCATACTCTTTGTAGTCCAGCAGAGTTAAAGTTTTGAGAAGCGAGTCCTTGCGATCATAAAAATCAACCTGGCGAACCTGGTATACCGACTGATCGACCCAGGAAATTTGCTTGGTGTAACCGGAGTTTTCGTAGCGCGGATACCGTTCGACGACATCGCAAGTAAATTCTCCGCAAGGTTCTTCACGCAGCCATTTATAAGTGTACTTATTTAGTTCGGTTGCAGTGAAGTCTTCAAATGCAAATTCGGAGCCGACAAAAGGGCCGGACTTGTTGGTAGAGGATATACGCTTGACACGTTTTAGTGCAGGTAAATACAGCCATTGATCATCAGGGTCCAGAATTTTCGCATGCGATAATAATGCCGTGCCATTTATATCGCGTGGACTGTCAAACACGACCAGGCTTTTATCTCCCACGTTTTCGTCTGGAATTTCCAGAGTCTTGATGACCAGAGTGCGCGAAGATTCTTTGTTAGCCGCGTTGCGCAATACCATTTTCAGATCCACCGTGCTGTCGGAAAAGCCACGGTCGGAGCGGTCGCTGCGCGCCGCTATTTCAAAGCCTTTTTCTTCGGTGGTTTGTTCTGCAAGAACAGCCGCAGAAGCGACAATGAAAAATGTTGTAAAAACAATTCTTAGTGAAATGAAGTTGTAATCAGGAAGTCGCATGCCTTTCTCCATGAGTTGCGCCGGTCTTAACAGATTTTTTATCGAGTACCAGCAGCAATGCCGGCAGTAACAAAAAGTCCAGAACTATAGCGGCGACGACAGCGGTTGCGGTTAAAATGCCGGTTTCTTCATTTACTTTAAAAGAAGACATCGCAAGAATGCTGAATCCCGCAGTCAGAATCAATGTGTTAATCGCAATAGCTTTACCTACAGTGTTAAATGAATAACGAATCGAATCTTCCGTGCTAAGCATTTTTTCCCTGCGTCCACGCAAATACTTTGTAAGCAGGTGAACAGTGTCATCTACAATAATTCCTAAAGAAGTCACAGTAATGATAGCGGCTGCCATTCCGATCATGCCGACGGACAAAGCCCAAATACCAAAGGTAACCAAAACCGGTACTGCATTGGGAATAATGCTAAGTACGCCTAAAGTGAAACTGCGCAGGGCGAGTATCATTATCAGAGCAATCAGAATAATTGCAATGGCATTTCCCTTGAGCATGCTTTCGATATTACGTTTGGCAATATACGAAAACATTTGCGTGGCGCCGGTGGGATTGGTCCACATATGCTCAGGTGTATTGTCTCTTAGCCATTGTGCGGACTGATCAATAAAATCACGTGTACGCGCAGTGCTTACATCGCCCAGCGTGGCAGTCACCCGCGTCGCGGATTTGTCGATATTGATTCGATCATTTAAATCCAGGCCGTAAGGAAGCGAAAGTTCGTACAACAATAAATATTGTGCAGATAATTCAGCGTCGTCCGGCAGTTTATAAAATTCCGGATTATCCGCATGCATATTTTTATTTAAACGTTTGAAGATGTCGGTAATCGCATAAACATGGTTAACGTCCGGTTGAGCGCGTAACCAAGTGACAAATTCGTCCAGCTTGGCAAGATATTCAGGATCGCTTATGCCGCCGGGACGGTCTGCGTCCACAGAAAACTCGACCGGATACAGGCTCCCGAGATGCTTGATCGCGAAATCAGTGTCGGTTCTGAACTGAATTGATTCATCGAAATACTTGGTCCACACATCATTTAGCTGATTGGTGAATGCCAGGAAAGAAAAAACCACGGCAAATGTTCCGGTCCCAAGCAGTATTTTTAATGGGTTGGCAATGACGAAGTTTGCAAGTTTTGTATAAGCATTTCCTTTAGTTGCTGCTTCCGTAATTACTTTAACTTTCATCGGCAGCAAACTAACAGTGGCCGGTAAAATAGTGACTGAAAGTACCCAGGCAGCAGCGATTCCGGCAGCGGTCATATTGCCCAGATGATGAAATGGAGGTGAGTCCGAAAAATTCAGGGCCATAAAGCCGACAATAGTGGTCAGGCTGGTAATGCTTATGGCAAGAAAGTTAATGCGAATGGCTTCTACCAGCGCCTTTGATTTTTCCATGCCGGTTGCCATTAGTTCGCGCATCGAAACCAAAACATGAATACTGTCGGCGATCGCCAGCGTAAGCACGATGGTAGGTGCGGATAACGATATCGGTGTCAGCAGAACGTGCATTATTCCGCCGGAGCCTACCGAGACAACTGAAGATAAGACGATGACAATTAATGTTGCAATGGTGGCTGTCACAGACCGAAGCGCAATTAAAGTCACAATGATCAGCACCAGATACATAATCGGCACCAGTGTGCCCATATCTTTCAGCGCAGATTCCGCAAAAGAATTATTCATCATCGATAGACCGCTTAGTACGATCTTGATGTCGGGGTAATCTTTTTCAATCTCGGCAACGATGGCTCGTGCTGCCGCAGCTGCGGTAGGCACTTCGACCAGATCTTTTTCCGGATACTGCAAGATAACGTTGATACCGGTTGTGTCCGCATCTGCTGAAATTAAATTATTCTTCAACAGAGGTTCGGCCAGTGCAGTATCGACTCTTCTATCCAACTCCTGCGGGCTTAAGGATGGACTGTTCTTGATCAGGTCTTCGACTGTTAAATCGTCGCCGTCAGCCCAGGTGTACTGAAAATTTGGAATGGAATCCACTCGAATGGAGTAGGGAATTTTCCATCCCTCCTCAGTGATGCGTTCGGCAACTTCGGCTAATTGATTGTCAAATTTACGTGGTTGCTTGTGCTGAATTACAAACAAAAAATTATCATTTTTGGTGTAAACCTTTTGAAATTCTTCAAATGTAACCAAGTCGGGGTTTTCACCGGAAAAAAATACCCGGTAATTGGTGGCAAAATCCAAATTTCGTGCATGACTGGCGATAAAGCCAACCACAAGCAACGTTAAAACAATGGTTAAAAATCGGTGCCGAAGCACCCACTCGGTCCATTTAACCGCAAATTGATCAATTGTATTTGTCATCCTGTCCGTGCTTTTTGAGTTAATCTGGGTATTTAATTCGTTAGATAAACGTTTTGAACGGTGGGTCCACAGGTACGCCGGTAATATGGTTACTATAGTTACTTAATACTTTTTGTGAAACTCCGAGAATCACTTCCAGCACATTTTGTTTTGTGTAGCCGGCTGCATAAAAGTTCTGTATATCGTCGTCGTTTACTTTGCCCCGTTTCTGTACAATTTTTGTCGTAAATTTGTGCAGGGCTTCAAGCCTGGAGTCATCGATGGGTGTTCGATTGCGTATAGCCGATATGACATCGTCCGGGACTTGTTCCATTTTGGCCATCATTGTATGCGCTGGAACACAATAGTGACATTCATTTTCGACATTAATTGTCAGCCATACAATATGTTTCTCTGTCGATGACAGAGAAGTGCAGGTAAATAATTCATGCAATTTCTGGTATGCCTCAAGCACTTGCGGTGCTTCCGCAAGTACCGCGTGCAGGTTTGGAATCATGCCCCAGGCCGTCAGTGAATTTTCCAGCAATGGACGTGCATTGCCCGGCGCGGTTTCAAGGGTGTGAACAGGAAATTTTTCACGCATAGTAATTCTCCTTCGAATTGCATTACACTAGTTAGCAGGCTGCTCGGTCTGTTAATGCTCAAAAAAACTCAATTGTTCAATTGCAGGCTTTTTAAATAACGGGTCAGGCCACGGGTGCAGTCGGCGAACATCGCGTGATTCTGGGCGTTTTTGGCAATACCGACGGCGCCCTGCATTACTGTCATAATCAATACGGCTATTTCGCCGGCTTGCACATTACGTCGCATATGACCGTCTTTTTGCGCGCGTAATAATGATTCTGTCAAACGCGTTCGCCATAGTTGGTAAATTTTTTCCACTCGCGTTCTGAAACCTTCGTCGATGGGCGACATTTCCTGGGCGAGATTATTAATCGGGCAACCCAATTTGACGCGCTCTTTGTCGATGATATTGCCGGCGTTACCTAGCATTTTGATTACTGCGCGCAAAGGGTTGGGATCGTTAAATACCGGTTGCCAGATTTCTGCCTGAAACTGGGCAAAATTTTCTTCCAGCACGGCATAGCCGAGTTCCTGTTTGGTGGGGAAATGATGATAAAAGCATCCCTTGGATATGCCGAGCTTGCGGAGTATTTCGCCAACCGATGCGGATTGAAAACCCACTCGGTAAATTTCTTCTGAAGCGGCGTGCATGATTTTTTTGCGCGTATCTTCAGCCTGAAGGTCTCGCTGCGTGGCCATTGCGGAACTATACGAACAGACCGGTCAGTCTGTCAAATCAATTACCATCGGGGATGCCTTATTAATACCTGCCGGCGACGCGGTACTGCGCGATGTCGATCTGCTTTGCCGTCTCGCTCTGCAGATAGATTATTGACATTAACCTACCGACTTCTTTAGCCAACAGATCTGCTGTGAATGATTGCATTTGCGCTCGAATTCCCGGGTGTGCGGTGCCTGCTGGTTGGGCCGCCAAAAGCCCTATCCGGACCCGTCCGGACGTGGGTCACACCCTTGTTTTTGGTTCTGAATGATTAGACCTACCTGTCGAAAATTATTCCTCGTTTATCGGTAGTTTCAAGCACTTGAAGCGCTCCTGCCTTTAATCTGCGCTAGGATAACCAGGCCACACAATTACTGGGTCAAATAATAGGGAAATTAATGTACGTAAGGATATGGGCGTGATATGCACCAGAGAACATTTGTAGTCGATACTTATGGTGTTGAGGGGAAAGATAAGTACGTATTAGAAAGAATATTCAAAATCACAGAAGGCCGAACGCGGACCTATGTGCTCAAAAATTCTGATAATGCTGCAAATACCGACATTACCATTGTAAATGTATCAAAGAAGGAGGCCATCAGGGAGTGGGGATCGTCACACCTGGACTCAAATGGCAATCCTTCATGTCCGACTTTGCTGGTTGGGGCTAATAAACCGAAAAATAATCGTTTTCGATACACACCGTTACCGTTTTTTGCAACGCGTGTGTTGAAGATGCTCGATGAAATTACGGTAGAAGATCTCCAGTACACCCCCGAGCTGCGCATCGAAGATGCGGCAGTCGATAGTGCAGAAGATGACCCCGATATTGTTAAAGACACCTCGTACTTTTCGAAAAAAGAGCTGGAATCGATAATCGAAAAAGGTGGCCAGGAACCCAGTCCGCGCAAGCAAGTGGTATTAGTGGTCGATGACAGTTTGCCGGTGCGTAAGGCTTTGGATATGAAGCTTACCTTGATGAATTATGAAGTCGAGCTTGCATCCAGCGGTGAACAGGCAATGAACTTGCTTGAAGATAATAGTTACGATTCGGTTTTTCTGGATGTAATTATGCCGGGAATGGATGGCTACGAAGTATGTAAAAGAATAAAACGGGATAAAAGTAAAAAGCATATCCCTGTAATTATGTTGACCAGCAAATCGTCACCATTTGATCGAGTAAAAGGAAAGCTCGCGGGTTGTGATACTTATCTTACCAAGCCAGTTGAGCATGACGAGTTTCAAAAAGTAGTTGCCGGATATCTGAAATAGAAATTATTGATTTGTAAATTTAGTGCAGGAGCAAAAAATGTCTAACAAAATTTTAGTTGTAGATGATTCGGCGGCAGATTTGCAAAATCTAAAATCAATTGTTGTAAAAGCCGGCCACACTGTTATCACGGCGTCGTCTGGAATGGAAGCGGTGAACAAGGCCAAAGAAATGAAGCCCGATATGATTTTCATGGATGTAATCATGGATAACAAAGACGGTTTCGAAGCGTGCAGAGAGATAATTTCTGATAAAGATACTAAAGATATTCCTGTAGTGTTCGTTTCTTCGAAATGCCAAAAAGCAGATCGAGTGTGGGCGGAATTACAAGGCGGAAAAGGTTTGATCGGTAAACCTTACACTGAAGAACAAATTGTCGAGCAGATTAACGCGCATAGCTAATATAGTCTGAATTTTATGGAAAGTTCGATGCAAACAAAAAATGATATCTCAACTTCCTTGTTTGATATGGACGAAAAGTCGTTAGCGATTCCGCTCGATGATGAATCAGTTGCGGCCGAGGAAAATAAAAAAAGGTTTTACGGCTTTAAGTTGGGAAAACTTAATTTATTGCTCGATAGTCAGGTGCATAGTGAAGTCGTCGAAAATGCGGAAATCATGCCGATTCCATTAATGCCGCAATATGTAGTGGGCTTATGCAACGTGCGTGGAAATCTGGTGCCAGTGTACGATCTCTATAACAAGTTTGAAATAGAAGTTGAGAAGCAAAACAGCAGGCGCGTCCTGATTTTAGGCGAAAACGAAAATATGGTGGGGATACAAATTGAAAAAATGCTTGTTTCGTTAGCCTTTGAAGAGTTCGACTGTATGGAAGATATGCCGTCATCACATGGTCAGATAAATGAGCATGTCACTTATTGCTATAAACAAGACGGAAAGTATTGGTTTGGGTTTAATTATATAACTTTATTTGAGTCTCTATAAATATTGCGCTCAGGTTTTTTTATAGAGAATTCTAAAGGAGAATAGGTAATGTTTAGCGGTTATTTAGATAACATTAAAATTTCGCGCAAGCTGGTAGCACTGTTTTCGGCAGTGTTATTCGGATTTCTGGTTCTGGGTATTACCTACGGACTGGAATTGGTTTCCAGTAAGCGTGCCGGGGAGCGTTCTTCTGCATTCGTGAAATATGAGGAACTGGTAAATAAAGCACATACGAACTATCTTAAAGTGCGTCGCTATGAAACCGATTTCTCGTTAAGTATTTCAGCATCTACCGGACAAACGTATAACGATGCTCCGCTGGAAAACCACGCAAAGCATATGACGGCGCTTGAAGATGCGATGGTCGAGTTGTCTATGTTGGCGCCACTGGTCGATGAGTACACTGAAAAAGTAGTGGCCGATGACGAAAATGCAGATACCGAAGACTATGTTCGCAATTTGGTGGCGCAAGCGTCAGACGTTGCTTCCAACTATAAAGATTCATTTGGCGATATCGTAAAATTCCAGAGAGTGGTCGGATTTACAGAAACTGAAGGTTTGCGCGGACAAGTGCGGAATCGTGCCAACTTGCTGGAAAAGGGAATAGACCGAATGAACAATTCAAGTCTGTTTTCTTCTTTGACTAAATTACGTGAATACGAAAAGCACATCATTCAGTCAATTGATCTGACCGAGGCGCATGAAGAGCTCAAGAACGAAGCCAAATTGCTCAAGAATAAACTGCGTGTTTCCAGTTTGCCGGTTGATGAAAAAATTACCTTGACGACGTATATAGATGAGTACGTCGAAAATGTGAATCAAATTGTTGCCAACAAGCGCCGGGCAAATGAATACACCGAATTATACGATTTTATGCTGGGTCCGATTTTCGATGAAATGGGTCAATCAGCGCAAAAACGAATTAGTGCAAACCAGACTGTACTGACTAAAGAATCCAAAACACTGGCTTCGATTTTTATTGTCGCCATTCTCAGTGTGGCAGCGCTGGTTTCGGTAATTCTATTTATGTTCGGACGTAGTTTGGTGAAGCCTATTCAGTCTTTGCAACATATTATTCATCAGGTTAACGACGGCCAGCTCGATGCTCGTAGCGGCATGGCGCGAAAAGACGAGCTGGGTGAGCTGTCGCTGACGTTTGATAAATTGCTGGACGAACGAGTTGCGCAATTATCCGATACCGAAAGAGAAAACGATCGACTCAATGAATCAATTGTGGAGTTATTGAAGTCTGTAGCACAATTAAGTAAGAAAGATTTTACGGTTAAAGTGCCAGTGTTTGAGGACGTAACCGGAGCTGTGGGAGATTCATTGAATCTGCTGGCGTCGGAGACAGGTAATGCGCTGAAAGAAGTGCGCGGCATTTCCTTGAAAGTGGCAAAAGTATCCAGCCAGGTGAAGGATCAGTCGAGCATGGTCATGGATGAAGCACAAAAAGAGCGCCAGCAAGCCGAAACCGCGATGGATGAGTTGCGTATCGCATCGGGTGCTATGCAAAAAATTTCCAGGGACGCGCAACAGGCCAATAACCAGGCGGATCGTGCGTTGGAAAATACACAAGTAGCGTTAAGTACGGTAAACGAATCAGTACAGGGTATTAACAGTATTCGTGACACGATTAGTGAAACCGAGAAACGAATTAAGCGCTTGGGTGAGCGATCGCAAGAAATTACCGGTGTGGTCAATCTTATTAACAGTATCGCAGAGCGTACCCACATTCTGGCGTTGAACGCAAGTATGCACGCGGCGTCTGCAGGCGAAGCCGGTCGTGGATTTGCAGTGGTTGCGGATGAGGTGCAGCGATTGGCAGAAAACGCACGTGAGGCGACCAAAGAAATCAGTACGCTGGTAAATAACATTAAGCTGGAGACCGGGGATACGGTTACCGCGATGAATAATGCGATTACGCAGGTAGCAAAGGGAACCGAACTTGCAGAAGAAGCAGGAAACGCGATGTTGATGACCCAGGCATCGACCAAAGAGCTGGTAGAAGCGGTGGAACTGATCGCGCAAAGCTCAAGTTCACAAGCGAAAAAATCGGTTTCGTTGGTGGAACGCGCCAAGCAAATCGTGAACAGTACGCAAAATACGGATAAACATTTAAAACAGCAATCAATTCATACCGAATTATTAGGAAGATACTCCAAGAATCTGGTCGAAACGGTGAGTGTATTTAAGCTGCCCAGCGAGGAGGAAAATCGTTCGGTAGTGGAAACATCGCCAGTTGATGAATTGGAGCATGAATTAAACATAGCTTCTGGCAGTAACTGATTCCGTTAACCTGAAAGACCACGGATTGGTTCACATATGTCAGTGCAAATGAACGAGTTGGATGGCGATAAACTTGCCGAGATTGTTGCCGAGCTTTCTGAGCTGCATGCGATTGCGACTCAGCTCGTCGAAGTCGGTGAAAACTATGATCGCTTTACATTAAGGCAACTCGACGATCATATCATTAATCTACACCAGATTTCTCTGGATATAAATCACCATGGTTTGCAGGCGGTTTGCGGCAAGCTGCGGGAAAATATTCATCATCATATTTTAGCCGGTACCTTTTTATCCGAGCAGGAAATTGGATTAATTACCGAATGGAAAAGTCTGGTAAAGGCGTATGTCAGCAATCCAAGCAACGACCAAGTAATCCATGCACTGATGGAAAATCTGGGCAAACAAAACTGGCCCTTACCGTTGAGTGGAAGCGCACGCTTAACCATGGATACCGTTTTACGCAATCCGTTTACACCTCCGGATGATCATATCGACCTAAAAGAATCGAAAGTTTCCACGCTTGAAGATGTTGCTGCGGATCAGGATGAGCAGGATGTAGTTGAAAGCGAATCAAAAACTGAAGATGAAGCAAGCGAAAACCCGGAATCGCATTCAGCAGCCGATGAAAATGAATCCGAAGACAATGTCGGTGAAATAGACTTGCTGGACGACCTTGATGAATACGACGCCGACTTGGATGCAGTTTTTGATTTGAGTAGTGACGAAAACGATCAGGCGGGAGTCGATCTTTCCGTTACGATAGAAACTTCGTATAAAGATGTGTCGGAGTTAATGAGTGACGATACATTAATCGATCAACTCTATGAAGATAATGATGAGCTTGAAGAGCATTCTTTATCTTCCTATTTTGATTCGGCCTCCGAAGATGAGGAGCCAGGCGCGACACCCAGCGCTCCATTTGTTGATCCGGTTGAAAACGCGATGACCGAGATGTTTGTTCCGGGTCAGTCTGAATCCAGTCAGAATAATCAGGGTGATGAAACAGATGACTTAACTGAATCATCCGCGAATGCTGCCGAACAACTGCAGGATGAACTGTTTACGCCAGCGGAGAATGTGGAGACCGCGGACTCAGTGGCACAGGATGAAGACAGCCTTGAATCTGATAACGCAATCGACGACAACATAGAGCAGTCCAATCAAAAACTGCGTGATTTATTTAAATCCAGACCGGCTGTTGAAGAGGCAAGTGAGGAGACGTTATCTGCAAACATTCCTGACGAAGAAACACCGGCAGATGATTCGCTATCGATAGAAGATGAACTATTTTCTCCTTCGGACGAAAACGACGATAGCGATGCCGAGGCAGACAACTACGATGAAGCATTTGATAAAGATCTTGATCAAGCCGCACAGGAAACCCGGCATGAAATGGAGCAAATTAAATTTGTTGGATTAAACGATTCTTCTACTGAGGAGGACAGACAACAAGAAGAACAAACGGAGCCGAATGCGATTGAAGAGGATTTATTTACTCCTGCAGATGAGTCCGTAGAAACGGATGACTATGAACAAGAGTTTGAGCGCGATTTAACCATTATCGGCGAACAGGAAGAGCAGGTACACGAAGAGCAGGTTCGCGAAGAGCAGGTCTCCTCTGGTGAAAAGAAAGACGAATTAATTCAGGCTGATCCCGAGGTTCCGCAGAGTGACATACAGGAACTCGAGGAAGAACTTATCGAGAAGAATGATGATGCCGAAGAGCAGCCGACGAAGGATGCGCATACGGAACAAGCAAACATCAAAGTGGAGCCGCCGTCGATTAACGACAGCGCATGGAGCGACGAACAAAAAGAACTGCTCAGTCTGATTGTGGCAGAGGTTCAGGACACTATTGAACAACAGCAGGAAGTAGTGTCAGTATTTGATGCGCAACCCGTGAATGAAGACGCGGTGCGCGATGTGCTTTCATTGTACGGCGAACAGGTAGAACGCATGGGTTCGGCAGCCGATATGGTGGGCTTGACTGCGCTGCATAAAATATCCGAGTTACTGCAAACACATTTCCACCAGCTTAGCAGTGGCGGAATTGATCAGATTGTATTAACCAAAGATAAAATACTGCAATGGCCGATAGCAATATTGAAATATCTTTCCGATATTTATTCGCCGGATTGCCAACAACAAATTGTAGATTATATTGCGGACCCGGACTGGATAACCCCAATTAGTAAGGAAGTTAAAAATTCTTTACTGAATGATTTTGCAAATTCAACGATAAAGGTAGAAGTTTCCGAAGAGGACCGTCGAATAAAGGTAGCTTCTGCGGAAGATGTCAGTGTGGCCGTGCCGAATGATGTTCAGATGGAGCTACTGGATGGAATGTTGCAGGAACTTCCTCGACAAACGGAAGAATTTTCAACGGCGGTGCAAGAGTTGGTGCAAGATGAATTTCTGCAACAACTGGAAATCACGCAGCGAATTGCCCATACCATCAAAGGTGCAGCAAACACAGTAGGTATTAAAGGAGTAGCGACCCTTACGCATAATCTGGAAGATATTTTACAAGCGTTGCTAAAAGCCCGGGCCAAACCAAATGCACAATTGCATACAGCTTTGGTTGAAGCGGCCGATTGTCTCGAACAAATGAGTGAATGTCTATTGGGTACTGGAGATGAACCCAAAGATGCCGTCAATACGTTACAAACAATTCTGGATTGGGCGAACTACATTGACGAATTTGGGCCTCCGCCGGAAGCGGAATCTTCCGCCAAAGATGTCGAAGCTAAACCGGTTTCAAGGCCGGCTCCGGTCACCGTAAACAAGTTAAAAGATAAAGCAAAAGTCTCCGCCGATGCTTCGCTGCGGGTTCCTGCAAATATTATTGATGAATTATTAAAACAGTCCGGCGAAAGTATTATTACTGCTTCACAAATGCAGGAACAGATCGATCACGCGATGGCGCAGTTGCGAGATATGAAAATCAATAAAGACAGTGTTTTGTCGCTGTCCCAACAGTTAGAACACTTGATAGATGTACAGGGAATTGCCGGAAAACAGCTGAACAAAGAGCAAGACAAAAAGTTTGATCCGCTGGAAATGGACCAATATAACGAGCTGCATACTTTTTCGCGAAGATTGATGGAGGCGACTGAGGATTCCGTAGAGCTGGTCAAGCAACTGGAAGACCGTATTATGCAATTGGAAGCATCTGTAGCGGCACAACTGCGTGCACAAAAAGAGTATCAGCATGCGGTGTTGACGACTCGTATGGTACCGGTGGATTCTATTGTGCCGCGTTTAAAACGTGGTGTAAGACAAGCTGCAAAAATCAGCGGCAAAGCAGTTGACTTGGTGGTTACCGGAAACGACACGCTGGTCGATAGCAAAATTCTCAATAATCTGATCGATCCGTTGATGCATTTATTGCGTAATTCGGTTGATCACGGTATCGAACTCGAACAAGACAGAATTGCAGACGGAAAGAATGTGCGGGGACAAATTGAATTATCCTTCGAGCAGGAGGGTGACCGAATTGTGGTTACCTGTGTGGACGATGGCCGAGGTCTCAACGCCGATTTAATTCGAGCGAAAGCGATTGAGAAACAAATAATAGATGCGGATGAAAACCTCTCCGAAGATGAAATCTATCAGTTAATTATGCGCCACGGTTTGTCTACACGCACCGAGGTTACCCAATTATCTGGTCGCGGTGTGGGCATGGATGTCGTCTACTCCAGTATTAAAGAGCTAAATGGTTCGATTGCAGTCAGTTCGCAGCCTGGTTTAAGCACCAGCATCGAACTTGCGTTCCCGGTATCTTTGCTTTCGGTACACGCATTATTGGTGAAAGTAAATACGCGTACAGTTGCGGTTTCCACTCACGGTGTCGAGGAAATCTTGCAGGCACAGGCGACGAATCTGTTTGAACAAGACGGTAATTTATACTTGAAAGTAGAGGAAGAAGCGTATCCGGCAGTTCATATCGAAGAATTGCTCGGGGTTTCCATCAATAAAGATGTGTCTAACCAAAACTATACGGCATTTCTGGTCAACGAAATCGGTGAGCAAAAAGTAGTTCTGGTCGATCGAGTAATCAGTACGAACGATATCGTTATTAAGCCGTTTAGCCGTTATTTGCCGAAAATACTTGGAATTATCGGCGCTACTGTGTTGGGTAACGGTGAAATAGCGACTGTGGTAGACGTGATTGACTTATTGTCGCAGGAAAACGTATACAAAAATATCGGAGATGCGCGACTACTTGAAGAAGAATCCAATATTCCGCGGGTAGTAGCGTTGATTGTGGAGGATTCAATAAGTACGCGTAAATCTTTGGCGGAATTCATGCAGGATCTGAACTATGAAGTTCATACCGCCAAGGATGGTGTTGAAGCCATCGAAGTAATTAGCAAACACCATCCAAGTATTGTGCTTACCGATCTCGAAATGCCGCGTATGAACGGGTTGGAATTAACATCGCATATGCGTTCTAACGAGGATACGAAAGATATTCCAATTATCATGATTACCTCGCGTACTACCGAGAAACATCGCCAGGAAGCAAAAGCTATCGGCGTAAATGAATATTTATCAAAACCCTATCAAGAAGACTTATTGCTGGAAAAAGTGCAGCAACTTGCGCCGATCGGCTGACCGAACGGATCAATAGTCTATTCGCGGATTATTCCGGACCGTGATGCCTGATTAGCCTTCGCCACAGGCTGTAAATTATTATGAAATTACGTTACGCTAACCTTCTGTCTAAATAGCTTGCGTGTGCATGTTAATAAAGATTAGAAGAAAGCACGACGTTACCGAGAATGACACTACTGGAGAATTGGTCTATCGGCGTCGGCGCGATTTTATAAGGGCATCGACAGCAGTGGCAGCCGGTGCGCTAATACCCGGTTTGATGATCCCTGGCAATTCGAATGCCTCGATAGACTTTAGTGCTGTTGTTAAAAGCAAGTACTCGGTCAAGCAAAAGAAAACTTCCTACGAAGCGATCACCACATACAATAATTTTTACGAACTGGGTAATGGTAAAAAAGACCCCAAAATAAATGCAGATCGTTTAAAAACATCGCCCTGGTCAATTACTGTGGAAGGGAAGTGTAATAAACCGGGACAATATCATCTGGAGGATTTTGTCAGCCCGTATCAACTTGAGGAACGCGTTTATCCGCTACGTTGTGTTGAGGCGTGGTCGATGGTCATTCCGTGGGTGGGCGTTGAGTTGGGTAATATATTGAAGAGCATTGAACCCATGTCCAGCGCAAAATATGTCGAATTTCATTCCATTGATGACCCGGAAAATTTACCAGGTCAGTCACGACGTGTACTGGATTGGCCCTATAAAGAAGGATTGCGTATCGACGAAGCCATGCATCCGCTGGCCATTCTGGCAGTGGGTCTGTACGGAAAAGAACTGCCCAACCAAAACGGTGCGCCGATTCGTCTGGTGGTGCCATGGAAATACGGTTTTAAAAGCATAAAGTCGATCGTCAAGATACGCTTCACGGAGCATCAACCCAGCACCGCTTGGAATACTTCTGCCCCCAATGAATACGGTTTTTATTCCAATGTAAACCCCACGGTTCCGCATCCTCGCTGGAGTCAAAAACGTGAACGCCGTATAGGTGAGTTCTTCAAACGAGATACTTTGCCGTTCAACGGCTTCGCCGACGAAGTGTCGCATTTATACCGGGGTATGGATCTGACTAAAAACTACTAGTCTGATTCTTAAACTGAGTTCAAAATTCTACTTTGACGGTCGTCACATTGTCGGATAGCCTGCAAATGTGATTAATATCCTGTCACAAATTAACTATGATCCAGTGTATATAATTTCACTGTTCTAACCCGGGGTTTATAATCATGCAAAGTTTATATTTCTCCAGTGATTTCTTTAGTATATGCCCTGATGCCTTGTGTATATCAGCTACTCGATTAGTCCAGTAAAGTGTACGGAAATTTTTTCAGTATAGATGAAAGCGCGTTTTCAATAGCGCCTAATCCAAAGTATTTGTACTTAAGCCCTCAGCACCAAGAGGCTTTGGCGCATTTATTGTACGGGGTCACCCGCCCGGGCGGGTTTGTTTTGATTACGGGGGAAATAGGTACCGGTAAAACCACGATCTGCAGAAGTCTGTTTCTGGAAATACCCGAAGAAACCGATATCGCTTTAATCATAAATCCGAAGTTAAATCCGAATGATTTACTGGCATCGATTTGCGATGAACTAAAAATCAGTTATTCGAAAATACACCCGTCTCCGAAAACCTATATAAATAATTTAAACGAACACTTAATTAAAACGCATGCCGAAGGCCGCAATACCATTCTGATAATCGATGAGGCCCAGAATTTAAGTGATGACGCATTAGAACATATCCGTGTGCTGACCAATCTGGAAACAGATGAACAAAAACTATTACAGATTATTTTAATTGGACAGCCGGAGCTGAGGGATCGCTTGAATTCACCCAGGCTTGAACAGCTTAACCAGCGGATCACCGCACGTTTTCACTTGGGACCGCTCAATCTCAAGCAGGTGAAAGAATATGTAAAACATCGTGTGAAAGTAGGCGATGGAGACCAGCAGTTATTTAGCAATTCAAATATAAAAAGAATTTATAAGCTAACCGGAGGTGTGCCGCGTCTTGTTAATGTGTTGTGCGATCGTGCCTTATTGGGCGCTTATGTCAACCGTAAAAAGAAAATTACCAACGAAATCATTCAGAAAGCGGCGCGTGAATCGCTGGGTACGCGAGTCAAGCACCGAAGCGTCGGAATCAACTGGGCAATGACGGCAGCGTTGTCGATTGCGGGGTTGCTGGTAGCGGCAACCGTATTGATATTTTTGCATGAAAAAAATCCCGATATGTTTGCTGCGAAGCAATCGGAACAGCAATCAGCAAATGTTGAATTGGTCACACAAAATAATGCCGCAACTGTGGCTCCGGATATACCGACGGTGACAACGCAACAAAATGTCGAGCCAG
>JANQOT010000067.1 GCA_028285655.1 Gammaproteobacteria bacterium | reverse complement strand
ACAGAACCGCGATGAAATTTGTGCCCGGAGGTAAATTCCGCACTGATCATTCTTGCGGGTTCGGTCTGCAATACACCCGGCAAATGCTTTACCTCGTTGATCACAGTATGATCTTCGGTATCGCTCAGCATCAAGGTCACATCCTGGCGTTGCGCTTTATAAAAGTAAGTGTCGATAATCGACGATATCGAATCGGCCCACTGAAAAGACATCACCAGCACACCGACCGACAATGCGATTCCAAAACAGGTAAACAAGGATCGTAACGGCCAGCGAACAATCTGCCGCAAAATAATGCGTGAGGGTTGATCCAGCCAGGAAAAAATTCGATTTTCTCTTGAAGTATGGCGCTTAAATACCGGCGGTGCGGGAGGCCGCATCGCTTCCGCCGGGGGCAATGCACTCGCTTTGCGCACGGCGCGGCTGGTACCAATCAGCACGGCGGCAAGGGTGATCAGCGCACTGACGACAAAAGTGGAAATACTGGGTTGAAAAAACAGAAAGGGAAACTTGAAGAACGCTGCATAAATTTCGGTGTTGATTTTTCCCAGCCACAGTCCGACACCCCAGCCCAGTGCAATCCCTAAGAAGGTAATCAGGATTACCATTAGAAAATAATGCAAGCCGATTCTGAAACCGCTGTAGCCAAACGCTTTTAACAAGCCGATTTCACTGCGTTCGATGGATATTAAACGCGCCAGCACCATTTGCGTTAAAAATGCCGCAACCAGAATGAATATTACTGGCAATGTTTCCGCCATATTGCGCATTTGCTTGATTTCATTTTCCAAAAACCAGTTGGAAATCTGGTCCTGGCGACTGATTGCGCCGATGCTGCCGTAACGTTCTAAAATCGAATCCAGTTGATCAATGACATCTTTGGGGTTGGTATTGCGCAGCAACGCCACCGAAACATAGTTAAACGATTCTTCCAGATCGAATGCCGCGGCCAGTGTGTCGTAGCCCATCCATAACACACCATAACGATGGTCGTCGGGCATGAGTGCGCCCGGACCGATCGAATATACAAATTCCGGCGAAAGCCCCAGCCCGATGATTTTCAATGTGCGCTGATTGCCGTTCAATACTGCTTTCAGGGTGTCGCCGACGTTTAATGCATGCGCTTCGGCAAAGCTTTCGCTGATGACGACTTCATCATTATTTCCCGGCGCCACCAGCCGGCCTTTTTGCAGCGCAATCAAATTTAACAGCGGCTCGCCCCACTCCGGTATGGAGTTGATCTGGCCGATGACGGGTTCCTCAAAACCCTCGATCGACAGTGTGACCAGTTTGCTGATGCGTGTTTGTACCGTTTGCACACCCGGAATCTGTTCGATTCGATTGACTACGTGCTTGGGTGCCCGTTCCAAATTCGCAAATACATGCCCGAAGCGGTACCGATCGTAGTAGGCAGCGGCGGTTTCTTTTATTGAATCAAGCGAACTCAGGGACATCACCATTACCGCAACCCCGGAACCGACGACCAATGCAATGGCAAACGCCTGGCCGCGAATTTTCCACAAATCGCGCAACAGTTTTTTATTTAATGCCTGCATTACCATTGCAGTTCGCTGGCCGAACGGCGGTGTTCGTTACTGACCACGGAAGAAACCTGCCCGTCGACCAGCGTGATGGAACGATCGGCCATTTCGCCCACGATTACATTGTGGGTGATCAAAATGGTGGTGGTGCCGACTTCACGATTCACCGTATCGATTGCATCGAGCACCATAGTGCCGGTTTGACTGTCCAGCGCTCCGGTGGGTTCATCGCATAACAATATGGCAGGTTTTTTTGCAATCGCGCGCGCAATAGCAACCCGTTGTTGTTCACCGCCCGACATTTGTGCCGGAAAGTGATCCATTCTGTCTTCCAGACCGACCAGTGCCAATGCGTCTTTTGGGTTCATCGGATTCTGTGCGATTTCCGTTACCAGCGATACATTCTCAAGCGCCGTCAGGCTGGGAATCAGGTTGTAGAACTGAAACACAAAACCGACATTCTGCCGCCTGAAAAGCGTTAGCTTGCTCATGGTGTATTGAGTCAACTCTTCCTGCCGGTAGAAAACCTTGCCGGAAGACGGTGTGGCCAGCCCGCCGATAATATTGAGCAAAGTTGATTTTCCACTGCCCGACGCTCCCAGCAACACCACAAATTCCGACTCATAGAATTCAACATTCACGCCGCGTAGCGCATAAATTTTTACTTCGCCGGTCTGATACACTTTTTCAACGTTTTGTGTACATAAAACCGTAGTGTTACTTGTTGATTCAGCAGTCGCGGACATGGTTAATTGCAATCAGGTTTATCTAGTGAATTAGTATAATAATACATCTTGCTGTCGTTTACTTTTGATAAACTGTGTTCGTCGCGACTGCTTTTGGCTGAAAACTGGAAAGTGCCAGCGGCACAATTGTGAACGTCGCCAGAATCGATAACAGCATTGCAAGACAAGTAAACAGTCCGAAGTAAATTGAAGGCGTGAAATTTGAAAAAATCAGCAGAATGAATCCCGAAGCAATCGTAATGGAAGTAAACCATAATGCTTTTCCGACCGTAACCTGAGAAGTCCATATCGATTCAAATGGATTTTTCCCGGCGGCGAGTTCTCGCTTATAACGGTGAATATAGTGAATCGCATCGTCCACGCCGATACCGATGGTAATTGCAGCAATGGTGATGGTCATGATATTTAAAGGAATACCGCTTAACCCCATCAATCCCAAAATTACCAAAGCCGTAAACATATTGGGCAGAATCGCAATAAACGCGTATTTTATGCTTTTAAACAAAAGAGATAACACCAGAAAAATACTGATAAACACGACGCCGATGGTAAGAATCTGCGATCGATAAAGACTCTGCAGCACATTATTATAAAGTACACCGATACCGGTCAGACGAATATCCGTTTTGTATCGATCGGTAAAGTCGATTAAATCTGTGTTGATCTGCTTGATCAAATCGTTACGCACCAATGTGCGATCCGAATCTTTAAGTCTGGCGACAATTCGAGCCTGATCCCCTTCGTTCGCAAGATAGGGATTAATGAGTATGTCCTTGATATTTTCCGGCAGCCTTGAATAGATTACCGAAAGCTGAAAATCGTCCAACTCTTTTTCTTCTGCCAGATATTCGAAAATATGCTCGGTGCTTGAAAGCGAAAGTACTTTGCCGATCTGCGGCAGACTTTCGAGATAAGTATGGATACGTGTAATTTTGTCGATACCACGCTTGTTGTACCAGTAACTTTCCGCGGTAAATCCGCCTTCGGATTCTTCCAGCTCGGCCAGGTAATCGTCAAACTCCGAATCTTCTTCTGGTTCTTCGCTTTCTTCTTCCACCGGCGCATCCAGAATCACTTCAATCGGTACAGTGCCCCCCAGCTTTTGATCAATCAGCAGCAAGCCAGTGTGTATCGCCGTAGTGTCTTTAAAGTAATCAATAAACCGGTTTTCTACGGTGATTCTATTAATACCGATCAATGCGATCAACAATAACGCAAATAACAAAATGGTAACGCTCCACCTGTTATCGATCACCGCGTGTAAAAATTTATCCAGGGCGGTATGCGAGTAATGTTTATGCGCGGGCCTTGATGCCGGTCTTAATAAATGAATCAGTAAAGGCAGAATGGTAAAAGATACAATATAGGCGCCACAAAGGCCGATCACCATGATATAGCCGAAAACAATAACCGGCTTTACATCACTTATCAGTAACGATAAAAATGCAATCGTCGACGTCAGCACCATATACAGGCAGGGAGTACTTATATGTTGTATGGCGATGCTCAAATCTTCATCGAAATCTCCGGAAACCTGTGCCTCCTCTTCCTGATATCGAATAACGACATGAATTCCGATCGCCAAGGAAAAAATCAACAGAATAGCCACGTAGTTGGAAGAAACGACGGTTAGATTAAACCCCAATAAACCGATAATCCCGGATACCACTGCAACATTTAAAAATGCACAAACAATGGTGATCACAACCCAGGCCGGCCGGTGAAATATAATCAGCAGTATAAGAATCATGAACAACAGTGCCGCCACGCCAAAGGTTTTAATATCCTGCAACACAAATCGTTTCATATCGGTTGCAATCAATGGCGTGCCGCTAATGTAGGAATTCTGTGTTAAATCAAGTTCGGCTAAGATATTCTTTATTTCATTTAATACATTTTTATATTTTTGACTGTCTTTATTCCTGAGACGGTCAAGTTTACGGTTAATCGTTTTCAGCTCGGTTTTATCAGCTCGCGACAAAGATGCTTCTATGCGTTTGTCCTGTAATGCATAACGACGGTCAAATAACTGCTGGTATTCGGGATTTACGGGAAAATCTATTTTAAAGGCGGCGATGCGCAGGTTTTCATCTGCCAGATTTCTTTCGTATAGCGGATTGTTCAGAAATTCCTGCCGCGCCAGATCAAGATCGACATCTTTCGACAACAAACTGATAAATTCCAGTTCGTCGTCCTGATCACGATTCAGCAACTGATAGACCAGCGGAACATTGCTAATATTGACTACCTGGGAAATTCCCTCGATACGCTGCAAGCGTTGCGTGATTGCGTCGATCTGGTTTATCGAAGCAGGCGTTAATATCGATTGACCGTAATCGACTGCGACAATGACAAACTCGTCGGTTCCGTATATCGAATGCACCTCGCGATAAAACTTTAAATCCGGATCATTTTCCAGCAACAGCGAATCGGGCGATGCATCGATCGATAACCAGGTCGCCGGCCACGCCATGAAGAGTACTGTGAGCACAGTGATACTCACCGCCCAGACAGGATGCTTCGTCAGCGCCAGCACCACGTGGTGCGCGGTAGACTCCCAGATTTTCATTTTATTCAGTGGTGGCTAAATTCTGGTCTTACGCTAGTTCTCCTGAATGGAATTGAGATATAAAATCAGTTCGAAAATTTTTCCTCGGGCCACCGTCTCTGCATGTTGCGCGCTTACATCGAACCAGCTCTCGGCGCTGTAACGCATTCCCCAGACCGGCATGACACTGGTTCCATGCGCGAACTCGTCCACTTCTCTTCCGTCGATCACTTTATAAACTTCCAGCGCGGGAAATACGCCATTGTTGTTTTTACTGATTTTAGTAAGGTCGCTGGGTTTTTGCTTTAACTGGGGGCTAAATAAGCCGTCTCCTTTGCCGCTTTTTCCGTGACAGATGGCACAGGTTTTTAAAAACTCTTCTTGCCCCAACTGAATTCCGTCGTAGGACCCTCTTAGTGTTTGGTGCTGAACATCTTCGCCTGCCTGGTCGATTTTCTTTGACTGCTTCTGTCTTTCGATAATATCTTCCACGTCCGCAACGACCGGCATCGACATAGCCGAATATGCCAACAATCCCGTCAACAGCATAATATTCCACTTTTTATACATGGCGCACACTCACTTTTTTAAACTTGATGCGCGTATTCTCTCATTAGTCAAAATGACTCAAATGATATAGATCAATAAACAAGGTGCCCTGATATTCGATTTGGCCATCCAGATTGACATTTGCAAGATGAAAGCGACGAAATACAGCATTTTTAACGATATCAATACGCCCGTTGGCTTTGCTTGATCTACATCAACTGGGCATCCGCATTCGCAGCTAATATATGTTCATTTGGCAAAGCCGCTCCATATTCAGCCTGAATTGATGTATTGTACGGAAATTACTGCTACCTAATGATCTTTGAATGAACTCAGATGAAATGGATTAAGATTCCAATTTTCGAGACCAAAGTTTATATGTTCAAGGATCCCGACGAGTTTAATAACTACCTGCAAAAACACGTACCCGACTTTCAGCCGGAAGAAAATATTTACGGTATTACTGGAGGGTATGAAGACCGGCAAGGTCGGTTTTTTATTGCCGTGTGTATCGCCTGCCCAAAGAAGGAATTGAAAAACACTTTACTCCATGAGAGCTCTCACATTACAGATGAATTGCTGAAGAATGCCGGAGTACAGGATAAAAACGGAGAAATCGATGCATACGTACTGGAATACGTAAACAGAAGAATTTCTTCTTATTACTTATAAAACTTCTGTTTCAAAGCCCTACCAACTCCGCGCGTATGCCACGCTTGCGCACAATTCCTAAAAGCTGTTGCGAAGTGACTTCGTCCGGATCGTATTCAATGATCATCAAATGCGGTTTGTCGTCGTGATAGGCTGCAGCATCGACGCCATCGTGTTTTAGTATCATGTCGCGTAGATATTCTCGCTCATCGTGATCGGTATCGGGATCAATATGAAGCATTACATCCACCATTTTTGATTCAGTTTTCATACCCACATGTCCTGATTTGTCGCTAACCGACAGTTTATTCCATACACGCAGTCAACAACTTGATTTACATCATTTTTATCGCTTGCTTGGATCAACCTGAATGCAGCGGTCATTCGAAGATCCGGGAATTCCGGAACCCGCAGTTGCGCCCTCGCCCGCAGCCAGAACGATAGTTGTTACAGCCGACCTGGCTTCGAATTTATCGATATAAACGTCATAAAGAATCGAATTTTTTTTAGCATAAAAAGTTTATATATTGGCACTTAATATAATCATTGAATCTTTAATGGAGATACAAAAATATGTTTAGTCCTCTAACCGTTCCATTTGGCTGCGTCATGCTTTACAACGTCGTCAAACTGAAAAAAGGTGTGGCAATCGAAGATGTAGAACTTGCTCTGGGCGAGATGTGCAATGTTGTCAAAAATACTTACGGCAATGACGACGGCGGATTCCTTGGCGGACAAGTGTTTAAATTTTCCGGATTTGTTTCCGCCGAAGGCTCGGTCGCATCAGAATCACGGGCAGACGAGCATATCGCCATCGTGACGTACTGGAATTCCTACGAGCAGCATGAGAAATCGCATGCCGATCGCATATTTAAAGAGAAATTCACGAAATTGCTTGATTATGCCAATGAGTCATACGAGCTGGGATATGAAATGCTCTGGCAAGGCGGCGTAGAAGAAAATCTGCCGCTAACCAACGCGGCATAATTGTTACAAAATAATTACGACTGATTGATCGGCAACCCTGCTCGCTTCCAGGCGTTGAACCCGCCATCCATGCTAAGCAGCTTGGGAAATCCGAGTTCACCCATAATATGAATCGACTTGTCCCCGCGACCTCCTCGCGGGTTGACTGCGCAATGCACAATGTAGGTCTTGTCACGGTCCAGTTTAGCCGCATACTTGTGAAATTCGGGGTCATGAATATTAATATTGACCGCGCCGTCAATATGTCCCTTGGCAAACTCTTTGGGCGTTCGCACGTCAAGTACCACAATGTCTTCGCCGTCGACAATAAGCGATTTGGCGGAGTGCACATTAATCCCGTCGCTGGGACCGTACTCCGGCTCTGAACTGCAGGCAGCGAGCAACAGCAACGCCGCAGTCGCGAAGATAATTTTCACCGAATTGTGGGCACCCGATTTCATTGCTTTAATATTCCGAAACTTTTGGTAAAACGCTACTTCTAGAGCATTATATCCACGCAAAAAAATAATAAAATTCGATTAAAAACACGTATTAGTTCGGTTTTTCCGAAGAATATTTAAAAATACGATTTCAATACCGCAGCTCGCATATTTGTACTGGACATCATTTTGTACAGCGCTGCATCCAGCGGGCGATTTTACAGCATCTATCGTGGAATGCAGCCGAGCAAGAGTTATCGTCAGGCGCTAACTTTATTCGAAAAAAAACCGCACCATTAGTTTCACCCAATACATCGGTTTACTCGATATAAAGAATCACTTTATACGATTTTTCTTTATAGACGCGATCTACCATAATACCTCATCGAAAAAACATGAGAGTTAATTTATTTAAATATAAGCAGCGATGATTAATCAAGGTTTAGCAGCGAACTCACGAAATATTAAATCAACGAATGATTATTAGTTTAATCATTTTTAGTTTGCTGTGGCTTTTGCTTACCGAAGCTTCCTGGATGAGCTTGATAATCGGGGTCCCGGCAATTTTTCTTGCAGCGTATACCGGCAAACTAATAACCGGCGGATCGCCTTATTCAATTTCCTTGATCTCGGCGCTGAGATTCTTTGTTTATTTTGTCGCAGAGTCTTTTAAAGGTGGATTTGATATTGCCAGACGAGCGTTTGGAGTAACACCAAACGTGCAACCGGTTTACATTCATTACAAGACCAGCCTTCCGGAAGGACTGCCGCAAATTCTGTTTTCCGGCACAGTAAGTTTATTACCCGGCACGCTAATGGCGGACCGCCATGAAAACACACTCTTAATCCATTCGCTGGTAAGTTCAAATGAAATCGAAGACGAGCTGATTCATTGCGAACAGCATATTCAGAATATTTTCGTCTTAAATCAGACCGGCCCGCGGAGCGAAAAATAAAATGCATACCCTGCTAATCATCGCTGCCTGTGGACTGATACTGGCATTTGCCATCGGACTGGTGCGTGTCGTGCGCGGACCGACCAAGGGTGATCGTCTGCTGAGTCTGCAATTAACCGGCACCACCGGCATTGCGCTATTGATCGTGCTTAGCAATTTCGGAGAAAACAACGCACTGATCAATACCGCATTTGTATTGGCGCTTCTGGCTCCTATCACAACAGTAGCTTATCTAAGTGTTATTAAAACCTTGTCGGCAACTGACGGTCGAGGTGAAAGCGATGATACTTGATATCTTGACGGCGTTGTTATTTGGTTTCGGTTTGTTTTTCTTCCTGGCCGGGTCAATCGGGCTGCTACGTTTTCCCGATGTAATCAGCCGGCTGCATGCATTGACCAAAGCGGATAATGTCGGATTGGCATGTATCGCGTTAGCCGTCGCAATCAATACTGAAAACTGGATGATTAGCCTGAAGCTGATGTTGCTCTGGCTGCTCGTGCTCATGATCAGCAGTTTACTCAGTTGCTTGATTGCACAAAGAGTCCCGAAACCGCAAGCAAACAGATTACGAGAAGAGCAATGTTAGCGGTAATAGATCTCAGCATTGCAACTATCATTATTATTATTGCGGCATTTTCCCTGTTCAGTCGCAAAATACTAAGCTCTATTATTTATTTTATTGCGTTTGGACTGCTGGTCTCGCTTGCCTGGATACGGCTGGGTGCTCCCGACGTGGCAATCGCCGAAGCCGCGATAGGCGCCGGCCTGACGGGTGCCTTGTTTTTGGCTACCTGGAAACGCTTGCAAAGGGTAAAAGCCCCGGAAACCGGCGAAGCTGCAAGTTCTATTGTATTACCCCTAAGTATTAGCCTGCTAAGTTTATTGTTGACTGCATTTGTCGTCGGTTCGATTTTCAATTCCGTCAGCAGTGCCGGCCTGGCATCGTTAGTGAATGAAACGCTGCCTCAATCCGGTGTGAGTAACCCGGTAACTGCAGTGTTACTGAATTTCAGAAGTTTCGACACATTGCTGGAAATTGCCGTACTGTTTTTAACCATGCTGGCTATTCGTGCGCTTGCGATTGATTTTGCCATTGTGCAAGTCAATATAAAAAGCTCAATATTTTTGCAAGGCATACTCGCCCTGGTGGTTCCGCTAAGTATCATCGCGGGGGCATATCTGTTGTGGATCGGGTCCAGCGAACCCGGAGGCGCATTCCAGGCCGGCGCAATTTGGGCCGGCGCCCTGGTCATCATGCAACTGGCCAACATCAAGTTTCTTTTTCGCTTACACAATAACGGACTGCTGTCGATCGGACTGGGTGTATTTATTTTTGCCGCCATCGCCACTTATCTTTTAACCGGCAGTGTCTTGATGTATCCGGCCGATCAGGCCAAGTTCTGGATTCTTGCAATCGAGACTGCCGCGGCAGTTTCCATTGCATTTATTCTTTATGAATTGTTTTGTGTTTCGCATTCAAGTGTTGAAACGAAACCGGCGGTCTCAGTTGCTCATGATCGAATGGCAACCGAGGGGGCGAATAAATCATGAGCGTCGACAGCATTTATTTCATCACCGGCGCGATTCTTTTTGGCATGGGATTTATCGCGTTAGTGATACGCACAAATCTTCTGCACCGGTTGCTGGCAGTCAATATTATGGGTGTCGGTGTTTTTATGTGGTTTATTGCCGGCGCTTATCAGCACGGCGCGACTGACAGTGTTCCACATGCATTGGTGCTTACCGGTATCGTAGTGGCGGTAAGTGCCACAGCGTTTGCGTTGGCATTGTTGTTGAAAATACACCTTGCCGAAAACAAAGAGAGACCCTCATGATTCAGAGTGTCGTAATTACCAGTGTTTTTGCGCCATTACTGGCGGCATTGTTTTCGTTTTCTTTTAGAAAGTATGCGCATTCAAGCAGCCTGGTAATCACCAGCCTGATCGCAATTATTTCGATTTTTCTGGTATTTCAATTATTTGAACAAGACCCTGTATTAATCGCACTGGGCGGCTGGCTCAGCCCACTGGGCATACAATGGCGGGTTGACGGTTTTATGGCCCTGATGTTGCTGCTGACGAACTTCATTGCAGTTGCCATTACTATCTATGCAAAAAGTTTCTTCGCGTCGACGCAGCAATCGGCATATTTCTGGCCGTTGTGGATGATGTTATTAGCAGGACTAAATGCGCTGTTTTTGTCGAATGATTTGTTTAACTGGTATGTAACGCTGGAAATAGTCGGCTTGGCTGCCGTCGCATTAGTCGTTATTGCCAACTCCGTGACTGCTTATCAGGCCGCATTCCGGTATTTGCTCGTAAGCCTGGTCGGAAGTTTGTGTTTTTTAGCGGGAGTTGCGCTTTTCTATCGAACCTACGGGGCACTGGATCTTTATATTCTTAAAGACATGGTTGTTTCAAATACGACGACCAC
>JANQOT010000262.1 GCA_028285655.1 Gammaproteobacteria bacterium | reverse complement strand
TTCGCTTCGCTCATCAATGCCTGTTCGGGAGGAAAGCGCTGAAACAGCCATTCTTGCAAGGTGAAAATTTGCGGTAACAAAAGGCCGGGAATATGGTTTTTCTGAGCAGCCTTTATAAGTGCTTTTCGCATTGCGTGGCTGTGAGCACTTGATTCGCACCAAATATTGGCTCGGGCTAAACCAGAAGGTTCTGATGCAAATGCCGCGATAATCTCTTCGCTTGCGGTAGAAATTAAATGTTGCCGAAATTCGACAAATCTAAACGGCAGTGAAGCTGAAGATTCGGGTAGACTCAATGGGCGGGGTCAACGGTCGATATACTGGCGCTTGTCTTTTACTTCTTCCCAGTCGCCGGCATCATCGGGAGGATCTTTCCGTACGGTGATCACCGGCCAGTTAGGCGACAGTTCTGCATTGATTTCCAGAAATTCCATTTGGTCTTCGGGTAAATCGTCTTCGGATAAAATGGCGTTGACGGGACATTCGGGTTCGCACATGGCGCAATCGATGCATTCTTCGGGATCAATCACCAGGAAATTGGGGCCTTCGTGGAAACAGTCCACCGGACATACTTCGACACAGTCGGTGTACTTACATTTTATGCAGGGTTCGGTTACAACAAACGTCATTTTTGCTCCGTATAGTCGACAAAATATGCAGTTGCTCATTAAACTGCTATGGATTTCAACTCACTCGCTGGCTAGATCGTATACACTGCAGCGGCGTAGTATCCTGCTACGTTGCACAGTGAAATTCACCAAAGAGAACGTCAATTATATCGAAATCTGAGAGGGGGGAGGAGAGCTTGTGAAGACGGTATTGGTAACCGGCGGTGCGGGATTTATCGGATCTCACACAGTCGATCTGCTGCTGGATCAGGGGTTTCATGTTCGAGTGCTGGATAATTTTTCCAACGGGTCAATAAATAACCTGCCCATTCATCACGCCAATCTGGACGTAATTGAGGGCGATATCACCCGCAGCGCAGATGTCGAGGGTGCTATGCGAGAGGCGGATCAGTGTATTCATCTGGCCGCCCAGGTCTCGGTGGTCAGTTCGGTAGAAGACGCGAGTTTTTCCGCACAACAGAATATTATTGGTTTCGTCAATGTAATCGAGGCCATTCGAAAAAATAATGTTTCACGTCTGGTGTATGCATCGTCTGCCGCCGGCTATGGAAACCCGGTGGAATTACCGTTACGCGAACAGTCGGCGTTAGTACCGGAGTCGCCTTACGGCTTGGAGAAAAAAGTAAATGAACAATACGCAGATCTGTTTAGGCAGTTGCATAGTATGTCTGCCTGTGGATTGCGTTATTTCAATGTGTACGGGCCACGACAAGATCCCAAGTCGCCATATGCAGGAGTCATCGCATTGTTTGTCGAGCGAATCAAAAACAAAAAACCGTTGACGATTTTTGGTGACGGTTTGCAGACCAGAGATTTTATATTTGTGTATGATGTAGCTCGTACCAATCTGGCCGCGTTGCAAAGTGGTTTTAATGGTGTATGTAATGTCGCGACTGGCAAGACAGTAACCTTATT
>JANQOT010000259.1 GCA_028285655.1 Gammaproteobacteria bacterium | reverse complement strand
CCACCAGTGTCGATATCGACGTGCCGGATTATCTGGCAGGACTGGAAGAATCGATTGCGGGTATTAAAGTCGGGTTGCCAAAAGAGTTTTTTCAGGCCGGCCTGGATGCAAGTATCGCGGAAAAAATCGAACAAGCCTGCAGCGTATTAAAAGAATTGGGTTGTGAAATTAAATCTATTTCTTTACCCAATACCGAACTGGCGATTGCCGCCTACTACGTTATTGCCCCGGCCGAGTGTTCCTCTAATCTGGCCAGATTCGACGGCGTACGTTACGGCTATCGTTGCGACGATCCTAAAGACCTGAGCGATATGTATTGCCGATCACGCAGTGAGGGGTTTGGCGAAGAGGTGAAACGGCGCATTATGATCGGTACCTATGCATTGTCGGCCGGATACTACGATGCATATTATCTAAAGGCGCAGAAAATTCGACGCTTGATCAGCGAAGATTATCAAAAAGCATTTGCGGAGGTGGATTGTGTATTAAGTCCGACTTCTCCCACTACGGCATTTAAATTAAATGAGAAAGTAAACGACCCGGTGACCATGTATTTATCCGATATCTATACCATCGGGGTGAACCTGGCCGGGTTGCCCGGAATTTCATTACCGGTCGGTTTTGATCAGGGGTTGCCGGTAGGAATGCAACTAGTGAGCAATTATTTTAGGGAAGAAAATTTGTTGCGGGTCGCGCATCAGTTTCAACAACAAGTCGATTTTCATCGGCAAGTGCCGGCGACTTACGAGTAGTTGTTATGAGTTGGGAAACAGTAATCGGGCTGGAAATTCATGTGCAACTGAACACGCACAGTAAAATATTTTCGGCGGCCTCGACGGCATATGGTGCGCAGGCCAACACGCAGGCTTGCGCGGTCGATCTGGGCTTACCCGGTGTGTTGCCGGTATTAAACGCCGCAGCGGTGCGCAAGGCGATTCAGTTCGGACTGGCGATAAATGCAAAAATTGCCGATCAGTCTATTTTCGCGCGTAAAAACTATTTTTATCCCGATTTGCCCAAAGGGTACCAAATCAGCCAATATGAATTGCCGATTGTTGAGCACGGGCAACTGGAAATTGTACTGGAAGACGGTAGCCGTAAAGTAGTTGGTATTACCCGTGCGCATCTGGAAGAGGATGCCGGTAAATCATTGCACGAAGACTTCGAGGGCATGACTGGTATTGATCTTAACCGCGCCGGTACTCCGCTGATCGAAATTGTTTCCGAGCCGGAAATGAGTTCCGCCAAAGAAGCAGTCGCGTACATGAAAAAAATTCATTCCATTGTGCGTTATCTGGAAATTTCCGATGGCAATATGCAGGAAGGCTCGTTTCGTTGCGATGCCAATGTTTCTGTGCGTAAACAGGGCGCAACCGAATTCGGTACGCGCACCGAAACCAAAAATTTGAATTCTTTCCGTTTTGTCGAAAGGGCAATCAATTATGAAATCGAACGCCAGATCGACGTGCTGGAAAGCGGCGGCGAAGTGGTGCAGGAAACTCGTTTATACGATGCCGACGACGACTCTACGCGTTCGATGCGCAGTAAAGAAGAGGCCAACGATTATCGTTATTTTCCGGACCCGGATTTGTTACCGGTTAAAATCGAAGCGGAATTGCTCGAAGAACTGCGCGCTGCGCTGCCGGAGTTGCCCGATGCCAAACAACAAAGGTTTTGCTCTGAATACGGCTTGAGTGAAGACGATGCACGACAACTCACAGTATCGAAAGACATCGCGACGTATTTTGAACAGGTCGTCAAACACGGAAACGGCCAGGCCAAACTGGCGGCCAACTGGGTATTGGGTGAAGTGTCCGCCGCGTTGAATCAGGCGGCGATCGGAATCGAACAAAGCCCGGTCGACGCGAACAGGCTAGGTTTGTTGATTACCCGCATCGACGACAACACCATTTCCGGCAAGATCGCAAAAGAAGTGTTCCAGGCCATGTGGACCAGCGAGTCGTCCGCCGACGAAATTATCGAACAAAAAGGACTGCGGCAAATTTCCGATACCAGTGAACTCGATGCGATTGTCAGCAAAGTGGTAGAAGAAAATCCCAAGCAGGTCGAGCAGTATTTATCCGGCAAAGACAAAGTGTTCGGGTTTTTCGTCGGCAAAGTGATGCAGGCGACCAAGGGCAAAGCCAATCCGAAGCAAGTAAACGAGTTGCTTAAGAAGAAACTCGTTAAATAGTGAGCTGGATTCGCCGGCACCAAAGCACGGCGGCAAATAGTTCAAACCTATGTTACCAATATGAATGTTTTAATCGTCTACGCGCATCCCAATCCGCAAAGCTTTAACAAGTCGATTCTGGACACGGTCGATGCCGAGTTTAAGCAGCGCGGCGATGCAGTACGCATACGGGATCTTTATGCCGAACACTTCAATCCGGTGCTGGACGAAAGCCAGCTGGAATTGCAAACCCAGGGGGATGTACCGGCCGACATCGTGCAATACCAGCAGGATGTGGAATGGGCCGACACGATTGTGATTATTTATCCGCTGTGGTGGTTTGATCGTCCCGCAATTCTAAAAGGCTGGTTCGACCGGGTATTTACCAACGGTTTCGCGTTTAGTTTCGAGGACGGTGAAATCAAAGGATTGTTAACCGGCAAGCGTGCAATTGTAATTGTGACTACCGGCGGTACCAGGGAAGACTTCGGCAAAAACGCCGATCAGCTTACGCGTAATACTACCGAAGGGACGCTGGCGTTTTGCGGCATTCACGATATTGTCGACCGAGTATTTTATTCAGTTCCTATAGTCGAAAATGAGGTGCGGCAGGAAATGTTAAGTGAATTGAAAAGTTTTATTCAAAAATTTTAAGCGTGTTCTAACTTGACGGCTCAGGTTCGGTAAGCAGTTTTCCCTGCTCATTCCATTGTTGAATTAACTTATGCAGTGCGACCGGCAGTGGATCGATCGGATATTGCAAACAATAGTTTCTAACCCATTCAAACGACTCATTCGGGCTGGTGGCACCGGAAACATCGTAGGCGTCGTCGCGCGTATAATTTACACCGGAAATAAATCCGCTGATCCAGGATTGATACAATCCGATATTTTGCGCGGCATGTGTACCGGCAGTGTTAGGATGAATGTCGTGCAACATTTCGTTGCAGCTAGTCCCGCCCCAGCCCTGCGCGCTAAAAGGGCTGACATCGCTGGATGGTTTGGGTTGCAGATTCGCGCATCCGCAAACCGTTGCAGTGGTGCAGATAAAAATAAAGGTTTTTAATTTGTGCATTGCGCGCATTATGGCATACACACCATAATTTTTCGCAGCAAAAAATAGAACTAGTTGACCAGGTTGGTGGTGCCGTTGATATTCATGTCCTGGTCGATGCACACGTATGGCAGTTGCAATGAATCCAGCCATTTTTTGCCTTCGCTTTCGCCTTTAAGCATGGCGACGGTGGAACAACTGCCGGCAATTAAACATTCGCTGGCGATCACGGTAACGCCGCTAAAACTTTCAATCGGCCAACCGGTTTTCGGATTTAAAATATGCGGGTAACGTTTGCCGTCTACGGTCATGAAGCGTTCGTAATCGCCGCTGCTGGCGACCGCGCCTTGCGACAAGGTGGTTTTAGCGATGGCGTTTTCCGGGTCGCGCGGATGACGAATACCGATATGCCAGGGCGAACCGTCTGCGTGCGGCCCCAATGCTTTCAGATCTCCGCCGAGATCGACCATGCCTGCATTAATACCGCTTTCCCGAAGACTGGTGGCCGCAGCATCGACCGCATACTCTTTTACATAACCGCCGAAGTCCAGTTCCATGCCTTCTTTCTTCAATATAATATAAGGGCGTTGCCATTCCACTTGTTCCCAGCCGACCAGCTCCAGACTTGATTCGATTTTTTGCTGGCTTGGCAACTGGTTGGAGCGAAAATCCCATGCTCGACGCAGGACGCCGGAAGTAATGTCGAACAAACCGTCGCTTTGTTTGTACACTGTATTCGCGTAGTCGAGAAGTAAAGCAGTTTCACTGTCGACTTTAACACCTTTGCGACTGCCGGCAGCATTGTTAATCGCGGTGGTGACGCTGTCTTCGCGGTAACGTGAGTATTTTTTTTCCAGCCGCATAACTTCGTTGTGTGCTTTTTTGCACGCTTGTTCGGCTAGATTTTTATCGGAAGTGTAAAGCTGAAATTCGCAGGGACTACCCATTGCACGAAAAGGAAAATTATATTTTTCCATGAGCTCTTTAAAAAACGTAGTCCACTCCGAATGTAAACAGGGTAAAGTCGACCAGCCCCGGGTTTTCCACGTCGACACTTTGTAAAGAATAAGATTTATCGCTGATGTAACGTTCTGCAGAAAAGCTTACTGTCCAGTCGCCGATCGTTTCCGCAAGTTTTACCCGAAACGAAAGTGCGCCATAAGGCGATAGTCGATAATCGCTGGAGTAATAACCGTCAGAGCGTGTTACCTGATAAAAGGGCTCGTAAAATTCCGCCTGCGTTTGACTGTAGTAACGCATCGAATATTCAAAACTCCAGCCGGCGTCGGTATGCTTTAAAAATCCTACATCCAATGTATGCGAACGGATTTCCCAATCGTCGTAATAAAAACGGTAATCGGCGTGCAGTGCGGCGTTAAATAATTCCGACCATCTTCGCAGTTGTAATGACCAGATGTACTGTGTGCGGTCATCGGGACGGTTATCGCGGTTATCGATGCCGCCGACTTCTCCGGGTAACAACGGTCGAGTTACCAGTTTGTAGGGGTCGGATAGAAAACCGTCGTAATGACTCAGCGTCA
>JANQOT010000184.1 GCA_028285655.1 Gammaproteobacteria bacterium | reverse complement strand
CGATGTCCATGCGTCCCGCAATAGCGTATGCCACCACTAGTGGTGGAGAAGCAAGATAATTCATTCTCACATCGGCATGTACGCGGCCTTCGAAATTTCGGTTGCCGGACAGCACCGACACGGCGGTCAAATCATTTTCATTGATCGCTTTGGAAACAGGTTCCGGCAATGGTCCGGAGTTACCGATACAGGTAGTGCATCCATAGCCGACGACATGAAACCCGAGTGTTTCCAGGTCATCGAGCAGGCCGGCGGTCTGCAGGTATTCAGTCACTACCAGCGAGCCGGGTGCCAGCGATGTTTTAACCCAGGGCTTTACCCGCAAACCCAGGTCGGCTGCTTTTTTCGCGACCAAACCCGCGCCCAGCATGACGCTAGGATTGGACGTATTGGTGCAGGAGGTGATGGCAGCGATAACGACGGCGCCATCTTTTAAATCAAAGGTTTGTCCCTTGTATTCCACTTGAACCGGGCTTTTCGACTGCAGTTTGGCTTCGGCCTGGATTGATCGAAATGCGTCGGCAAACATTTGCTTGGAATCGCTTAGCGGCACGCGATCCTGCGGGCGTTTCGGGCCCGCCAGGCTGGGTACGATAGAGCCCAGATCCAGGCTGAGATGTTCGCTGTATTGCGCTTTGCCGGCACTGTCTTCGCGCCACATGCCTTGCGCTTTGGCGTAGGCTTCGACCAAAGCGACTTGCTCGGCGTCGCGCCCGGACAGGTGTAAATAATTAATGGTCTCCTGATCGATCGGGAATATTCCGCAGGTGGCGCCGTATTCCGGAGCCATATTGGCGATGGTGGCACGGTCGCCCAGCGGAAGTTTTGCCAGCCCGTCGCCGTAGAACTCGACAAATTTACCCACCACGCCGTGCTCGCGCAGAATATCGACAATGGTGAGGACCAGATCGGTCGCGGTGGCGCCTTCCGCTAATGCTCCGGTCAGTTCAAAGCCGACCACTTTTGGAATTAGCATGGAAATGGGTTGTCCCAGCATAGAAGCTTCCGCTTCGATGCCGCCTACACCCCAGCCCAGCACACCGACGCCGTTAATCATGGTGGTGTGCGAATCAGTGCCGACCAGAGTATCGGGGTAAGCCTGGGTGACGCCGTTTTTATCCTGCGTAAATACGACCCTGGCCAGGTATTCCAGATTGACCTGGTGAACAATGCCGGTATCCGGTGGTACGACTTTAAAGTTGGAGAAGGCTTTTTGTCCCCACTTTAAAAAATTGTAGCGCTCTTTATTGCGCGAAAATTCAAGACGTGCATTCAGGTCCATGGCCTGATCGGAACCATATTCATCGACCTGCACCGAATGGTCGATCACAAGCTCCGCCGGTTGCAGAGGATTGATTTTGTCGGGATCTCCACCCAGATTTTTCATTGCGTCGCGCATGGCCGCCAGATCGACCACTGCGGGGACGCCGGTAAAATCCTGCATTAATACCCGCGCCGGTCGGTAGGCAATTTCAGTAGCGGGTTCGGCCGCAGGATCCCAGTTGATAATGGCTTCGATATCTTTCTTCTCGACGGTCTTGCCGTCTTCGTGGCGCAACAGATTTTCCAGCAGTATTTTCATCGAATAGGGTAACCGTTCAGCACCGTCGATTTTGCTTAATTGGAAAATTTCATAGTCCTTGCCGTTTACAGTAAGCGTAGTGCGTGTATCGAAGCTATTGCTCATTCCTAATCCTCGTTTAGCCGTTAATGTTCCCGTGGGCGCGGGATTATCGCCTATTTTTTGGTTGGGCGGTAGAGACGCGGCGTTTACGCCAGTAATTTATCGATTTGTTGCAGATAGCGGGATTTGCCGGTCAGCAAATTGAGCTGGTTGCCGCCGGCCTGGTACCACAAAATAATCGCGCGCAGACCCGCCAGCAGCAGGGCGCGGATCGCGGCCGCATTTTCCTGATTGTCCAAAATTTCCGGTTTGCCGTAGACGATAATTCGCGGCGTCATTTTGCTTAGCGTATTTTGATAAAGCTGTGCCAGTCGTTCGATGATGTAGTTGCGCTGATTTTCAAAATCGCCGGCGGTTTCTTCCAGCAGACTCAATGTCGTGGCGATCTGCTGTGCCACCGAACTTTCCGGTTGTACTTTTTTGGACAACAGCATCAGGCTGACCATGTAGCGGGTTCGTTCCACTGCTTCTTTATTCCGCTTGTCTTTAAAACTGGTACGCAATGCACGCAAGCCGGACTGAAGATTTTGAACGCTACCGAATACCCCTTCATAGTTTTCCGGATCGCGCACAAAAATGCTCTGCAGGCAGGTATCGAAATCCGACTGCGAATAGCTGCCTTTCCAGGCGATATCCTGCACCGCACACAAGGCTTGTTGTGCGCCGGCCAGGGCGATGGTTTTACTGTTGTACGTGCTCATATATTAAACTAGTTACAAACGGCGGCTGATGACGCCCCCACCCAGACAGATTTTATCATCATACAAAACAGCATACTGACCGGGTGTTACCGCTCGTTGCGGCTGCGCGAATTCCAGCCGCCAGCGGTTTGATTCCAGCGGAACCGCAGTGCACTGTTGCGGCTGCTGGCGATAACGAATTTTTGCCTGTATACCGGTGATTTCATCAGAAGATGGCTGTTGAATCCAGTGCATGTTTTCCACGATCAAGCTTTGATTGAAAAGTGCGGGATGATCGCTGCCTTGAGCGACCACCAGTTGGTTGCTGTCAATGCGTTTATCGACGACGTACCATGGTTCTGCTTCGGCAGCAGCAATACCGCCGATTCCCAAGCCCTGGCGTTGCCCGATAGTAAAAAATGTAATGCCCTGGTGCCGGCCGACTACATTGCCTTGCAGATCGACAATATCGCCTGGTTGAGGTTCAATATACTGCTGCAAAAATGTACGAAACTTGCGTTCGCCGATAAAACAAATGCCGGTACTGTCTTTTTTCGTGTGCACATGCAGGTTCAGGTCTTCCGCAATTTGTCGAACTTGTGTTTTCTCAAGTTCTCCCAGCGGAAACTGCGTGTTTTTTAACTGGTGCTGGTTGAGCCCATGTAAAAAATAAGT
>JANQOT010000179.1 GCA_028285655.1 Gammaproteobacteria bacterium | reverse complement strand
ATTGGATCAATTTGCCAATGCCGATAACCCGGCAGCGCACTATAAAACCACCGGCCCGGAAATCTGGCGCGATACCAACGGAGAAATCACTCATTTTGTGAGTTCGATGGGAACTACGGGCACCATTATGGGGGTCTCGCGCTTTCTGAAAGAAAAAAATCCTGCCATTCAGATTGTTGGAGTATATCCTGAAGAAGGTTCACAGATTCCGGGCATTCGAAAATGGGCCAAAGCTTACGAGCCCGCCATTTTTGACGAGTCAAAAGTTGACCAGATTTTATATGTATCGCGGTCCCAGGCGGACGATATGGCGGTTCGACTTGGACACGAAGAGGGTATATTTTGCGGTATTTCCTCGGGCGGAGCCGTTCAGGCTGCCTTAACTCTCTCTAATCAGGTGCAAAATGCGATTATCGTCACAATTATTTGCGATCGTGGCGACCGGTATATTTCGACCGGAATCTTTAACCCTCCCTAGCCTGTCACCCGGTTCGATCAATTCAGGCTGCTTCATTGCAGAGTGCTAAATGATTGAATTAATGGAGGAATCTGCCGTATTTTGTGGGCGGGTGCTCAAAAAAAACACGCGTTAATTGCTATGGTCAAGATCGTTGTGGAACTAGCGGGACGTAAACGCGTATGTCGTCAGTCGGAATTTCGTTGTCGGGGAAGAACATCGAGCAAATTTACAGTTATCAATGGGATAACTTTGCTCAGATTGTGTCGCCTGATTTACAGTTTTTAAATAAAGACTGGTACGCCACCTGGGAACGCAAATACCTACCGCAAATAAATCCGGACTCGCAAATCAGATATATTTCTTTATTTGACGATAAAGACAATATGCATGGGACGTTTCCTTATGTCGAGTTTTCAAAATTAGGGTTAAAAATATTATCCGTTGCAGGATTGTACTACCCGTTTCGTTCAATATTATTTTCATCAAAGTGCATCAGCGATTGTGCGCAAGCATTTGTCGATACAGTGCACGCTTCGCATCGAAACAACATTATTCGTATCGGCCCGACGGTTGAAGATGATTTAGTTAATAAAGAAATTAACGACGCTTTTCAAAGTCTGGGATGGAAGTGCTATCAGATGGAGCGTGGCAGAACAAATGTGCTGCATTTACCAGATTCCGTGGAAGAGTATAAAAAATTGCTGAGTAAAAAATTTACCGACAATATGCGGCGTGCTCGAAACAAGCTAGTCAAGCTGGGTGATGTAGAATTCGTTCGATATAACAACTGCAGCGAAGAAGAATGGTCGACTGTGATCGATCAATGCGCCAGCGTTGAAAAACGCTCCTGGCTGGCTACCAACGAGGAAGCAGAGCTGCGTATTACCGAAAATTCGGATTTCTGGAAACACTACCTGTGTTCGAATGACGCAAGCAAGCGAGTTGTTGTATGGATGATAAAAGTCGATGGTAATCCAATCGCCTATGATTTTGCGATTGATTCCGGAGATTGCCGGTACGGATTTTCCAGCCATTATGATGAAGCCTACAAAAAGTATAGTGCGGGAATAATTGTGCATAATTGCATGTTTGAAGACGCGATTGAGTCCGGCGTAAAAACACTTGATATGGGTGACAGCAATGCCAAATACAAAGCGCGCTGGGGAGCAAAGCCGGGTTCCAGGATCGTTGATATTCTTTACCTTCCGCCTACCATTGTCGGCCAATTGGCGTACTCGGGATTGAAGATCAAAGATTCGATTCGTAAATAAAAAGCCGTATTCACAGAAAAATAGTATGAAATGCCGGCGCTAAAGCATTTCCGGTTGCATCAACCGCTTCTCATTTGTGTTCAGATTTGTGCGATGTCGCGCAAAAAATACCGCTAAAAATCATTAATATTTCTATCAGTTAACGACTTAATTGGCGAAATGGCACATGTCTTATAGTCTTCCCCTGTCTGAAAAATATATCGATGAAGTAAAAGATCATCATTGGAAACATTTCTCCAAGCATGTATCGCCCAGTCTGCAATTTTTAAATAAAGACTGGTACTCTGCCTGGGAGCGCAACCATCTGATCCATGAGCACCCGCACTCGCAAGTAGAGTATCTATCTCTGTTTGATGACCGGGAGCAATTACAGGGGACATTTCCACACGTACGACATTCCAGGGCAGGCATTAAGATATTGTCTAATGCGGGCATGTATTATCCGTTTCGATCAATTTTATTTTCTTCGGAATCTGCTGCTGACTGTTCACAGGTTTTTGTTAACACTTTAAATAACAATCATCGTAACTGCATTGTAAGAATCGGTCCCGCAGTCGAAGACGATATTGCGATCAGCATGATTCGTGACTCATTTCAGCAAGCGGGATGGAAGCGTTATGAGATAGATCGTGGTAATACACTGGTTATTAACTTGCCAGACTCAGTGGATGAATTCAGAGCTAGTCTGAGTAGAAAGTTTGTCAAAGATGCCGAACGTAGAAAAAGAAAAATGAAAGAATTAGGAACTATTGAATATCATCGCTTTAACAGTTGTAGTGACGATGTCTGGTCAGAAGTGATCGATCAATGTGCCAGTGTTGAAGAGCGGTCCTGGTTGGCTGACAGTGAAGATGGTGAAATGCGTATTCGTCAGAACAGTCATTTTTGGAAACAATATCTGCAATCTGTAGATGGCAGCAGCCGTGCGGTGGTCTGGACGATAACTTTAGATGGGGTGCCGATCGCTTTTAGTTTCGGTATCGATTCGGGTTCCCGTAGATACAGTTTTTGTGGGCATTATGATAAGAATTATAAAAAATACGGACTGGGAATTATAGTCGATCAATGCATGTATGAAGATGCGATAGCTTGTAATCTTGAAAGTATTGATATGGGAACCGGCGAGGCTGATTATAAGATGCGTTGGGGTGCGAAAGTCGATTCTCGAATCGTGGATTATATTTACCTGCCGCCCACGATTGTCGGGCGATTTATCTATACCGGTTTACTCCTCAGAAATAAACTTCGTTCTAGCTTGCATTCCTTTCAGTCGTAGTTGATTGTAAAATCTTGCTTCTGCGCAATACTTGTGCGAGGAAGTTGTGAAAACAATCGATGGTGATCTGTTGTTGCTCGCGAATACAGGTTCGTTTGAAGTTATTGTGCACGGGTGCAATTGTTTTTGCGAAATGAACGGCGGTATCGCCAGATCTATTCAACAGCATTTTCCGGAAGCCTACCAGGCTGACTTGGCGACCGCGCGGGGAGACAAGGAAAAACTGGGGACGTATTCAGTCGCCAGTGTGCACCGAAACGGTAAACAGGTTGTCATAGTCAATGCCTATACGCAGTATCACTGGAGCGGCAAGGGTGTATTGGCCGACTATGAAGCAATACGAGACGTATTTACGGCCATTAAGCGTGATTTTGCAGGCTGTAAAATTGCTTATCCCAGAATTGGTGCTGGTTTGGCGCGCGGCGATTGGCGTGTGATCGAAAAAATCATAGATGAACAATTACATGGTGAGGAACATACTCTGGTAAACTTTGTTTCTTCCGGCGCCCAATAGTGCGAAATTATGGACCATCATAAATTTGTAATTTCTGAACATCTGAATCACTACGGTACTTTATACGGCGGTACATTGCTGAAATGGATCGATGAAGTCGGTTACATCACGGCAAATGTAGACTACCCGGGGAACCGTTTTGTAACGATTGCTTTGGACGATGTCGAGTTTCGACATCGGATAGAAGTGGGTGCGATATTGAGATTTGCCGTAAAGCAAACTCGATTGGGAAACTCTTCGGTTTCTTATGAAGTAAAAGTGTACGCCGCTCACGATGAAACATTGGCCGGTAAAGTTTTGTTTGAAACGAATATTACCTTCGTCAATATCGACGAAAATGGAAACAAGGCTGCAATTGTTCGAAACTAGATCAAGGCTCCAGATTAACTCTTTTGCATTTTAATTAATTGGCCGGCGGCTCCGGCTGCTGCACAGATACAGGCTTTTAAGATTACTTCGTCGAACAAGATAGCAGGTGTAAATTCCTGAAATAGAGGGTTTGCACCGGTAAATTGCTGAAAAATCAATACACTCATTCCCGCGATCAAGCCTGTTGCGAACCCCGCCAACAATCCGCGCATGCTCAGATAACCCGCGATCCCGCCACCGAATAATTGGGCAAATGCAATCATAAAAGAAGATTTCACCATCAGCAGATTGCTGGTTGCGAAATCATGGGTTAAATAGAAATACGCAAAATGAACAGCTTTTTCACCAAAATAAAGTGAGAGATAAACCAATACTCCAAGAAATACTGCGACCGGAAGTTTCATTGCTTGTATTGTACGCTTTTCAATAGTCGCTTCATTAAGAAGCGGTTAGGATGAATTGCGTTTGCTATGTTTTGATTGAATGGTAACGGTTCATTATTGATCATGCAGGCAAGTGCTTCTGCGCAAATTGGAATCCATGCCAGGCCGCGTGATCCAAAACCGGTAGCCATATACATGCCTGGTAAGTATTCAGGAATTGGATAGCGGGAATTACTAGCGCCCAGAGCGGCTGGAGTGAAGTCCTGTCGAAAGCGGTGTTCTTGTGCCACCGGGCCCACTGCCGGTAGACGATCGGGACTTACTGCACGTATTGCTGCACGCCCTTTAATCTCGTGCAAAGGTGGTGGAGAAAATTCGGGCATTATTTTGCAGATTCTGGCGATATTTTCCTGATGCTCTGAGTCGCGAATGTCTGTTCCAGTGTCATTACCAATAAAACTGGCACCCAAAGCGATGCAATCTTCGAATATCGGAGTGATGTATGCATCGGCGCAGATTACTTTGCGCGGATTCAACGCAGAATGTTCTGTGGGGATTAGAGTGATTTGCCCTCTTTTTGCGTTTAATTGACACCAGCGAGTTTGCTCGAAATTATTTACAGAAAGTGCATTGGCGATAACAACGACCTCAGCCGTGGCGACAGTGGAATGGCTGTTATTTAACGCATGCCAAAGCCCGCCCTCTTGTTTTAATTCAGTAATTTCCTGGCTGCCGATAAGTTCAATGTTATCGTATTGTGTAAACAAAGTCGTGCAGACTTGTCCTGGCACCGCCCATCCTGCGTTGGGAAAATGCCATCCCTGATGAGAAACATCGCAGCCTGACAGAGCGGCGGCTTCTGCAGTGGATACCCTGTGTAGTAAATTTTCAGGTATATTTTCCTGTTCGGTAATCTGCTGCATGCGTTGCCATTGCATTTGATCGCGAGGTATCTGAATCACCCCGCATGGATGCCACAGACGATCTTTAGTGAGATTTTGCAAATTTCGCAAATAGCGAAGTGAGTACAGAAATCCCTGCAACGTGAGTTGGGCCTGCAGGTCGTGATCGATGCTGAGTCTAGGCATGAGGATTG
>JANQOT010000250.1 GCA_028285655.1 Gammaproteobacteria bacterium | reverse complement strand
TAATGCACGTTTAACCGAACTGGGTTTGTCGCCGCAACAACTAAATGCCGATTTAGCTTCGCTCAACATTATTTCCTCAGGTGGCAGTATTCGAGTCGGTCCGGAGCGAATTACACTAGAACCTTCCGGAAATTTTGAAAGCCTGGAAGACCTGAAGAAAACAGTGATTCAGTTACCCAATGAGGGGGGCATTGTTTATCTGGAAGATATTGCCACGGTATATCGCGATTATGAAGATCCGGCGACGCAACGCGCAAGGGTCAACGGGGAGCCGGCCATTATTATTTCCATTTCAATGACCGAAGGCGGAAATATTGTCGACCTGGGCGCGCGTCTGGATCAGGAAATTCCCTATATAGAAGCGCAGTATCCGCACGGAATTCAGATACAAAAACTGTTTTTTCAACCGGATTATGTAAATCGTGATGTTTCTAAATTCATGAAAAATCTGGGGCAGGCAGTAGGCATCATTATTGCAGTTTTACTGGTGTTCTTGGGTTTGCGTACTGGTTTGCTGGTAGCCACTATGGTACCGGTTGTGGTGGTGCTGACTTTTGTTGCAATGGGTATTTTTAATATCACGATTAATCAAGTGTCACTGGCTGCGCTAATTATTGCATTGGGTCTGTTGGTCGATAACGCTATTGTGATTGCCGAAGGCGTGCTGGTGCGATTGGAACAAGGTGAGAAAGTTATTAGCGCGGCAATTGCGGTTTGTAACGAACTGGCATTGCCATTGTTAATATCCTCGCTGACGACAGCGGCAGCTTTTTTACCGATATTTCTGGCTGAATCCACGGTCGGGGAATATACCGCAGATATATTCAAAGTCGTGACCATAGCTTTAATAGTGTCATGGGTGCTGGCGATGACATTTTTACCGCTTATGACAACTTTGTTTTTAAAGGTAAAAAAAGCAAACAGTAACAATGGCGAAGTCAAACAAGGAATGTTGGATCGGCGTTACGATTCATTGCTGAGAATTTCGCTGAATAACCGCATTCTGTTTTTAGGACTGGTTGTCCTTTTATTCATAGTTGCCATAAAAGGTTTAGGCTTTGTACCGAAAGTGTTTATGCCGCCAAAAACCGACTCCATTATTAATGCTCAGTTTAATATGCCGCGTGGTACCGATATTGAGCAAACTGCAGAAATCGTGGCAGATATAGAACAATACTTCAGAGACAACCATTTAGTGACTCCGGAATCCGGCGAAGCCGGCATACATAGCTGGGTGTCGTTTATTGGCCTGGGAGCACCGCGTTATGTGCTCACGGTAAACCCTGATCCTCGCGATGCGCGTCTAGCGCAGTTGATTGTTAATACGAATAGTTATTTGGATATTCCGGATATCATTGAGCAGACCCAAAATTATTTAAGGCATAAGTATCCTGACCTTGAAGTGAAAATGAAAAAGCTTGAGAACGGTTCGCCCATTGATTACCCCATCGAAGTGCGTGTCATGGGCAACAATATTGAAAAATTGTATGAAATTACCGGAACGATCAAAAACACATTAATTAATACCCCGGGCGTGGTGGATGTGGTTGATGACTGGGGCTTGCAAACCAAGAAATTACTTGTCACGGTAGACCAAAGCCGTGCGCGCCGCGCCGGTGTTACCAGTGAGGATGTAGCCGTATCATTGCAGGCGGGTTTGTCAGGCATTGAACTGACGGAGTTTCGTGAACAGGATGAATTGATTCCGATTACGCTACGTTCCGTTTCCGCCGATAGAGAAGACCTCGCCAAGCTTGATGGAATGACGATTTATTCTAAAACTACCGGAAACTCCGTTCCGCTGAAGCAAGTCGCCGATGTAACAATCGAATGGCAGCCGCCGATTGTGTACCGAAGAGATCGCGTGCGTACGATAACAATAGGCGTACAACTAGTACCGGGTATAACGGCCACTGAAATTAATAAAACGTTATCGCCGTATTTAGAAGAACAGGCAAAAACCTGGCCGCGAGGTTTTGACTATGAAGAAGGCGGTGAATCTGAAACTTCCGGCGATGCCAACGCCGCCATCGCTGCCAAATTGCCATTGGCGGGTATGATTATTTTATTGTTGCTGGTAGGGCAATTTAACAGCCTGAGAAAAACCACTATTATTCTGACAACGATTCCGCTGGGTATGATTGGTGTGACCGTGGGTCTCATCGTCGCCGATTCCATTTTCGGATTTATGACGATTCTGGGGGTCATTTCGCTGGCCGGCATTATTATTAATAATGCAATTGTGCTGATTGATCGTATTCAAATAGAACTGCAGGAAGGCAAGGAAATGCATTTTGCAATTGTGGATGCTGCCAAGCAACGCATGCGGCCGATTCTTGTTACCACGGCCACCACTATCGGCGGTATGTTGCCGCTTTGGATTTCCCACGATCCGATGTTTGAGACTCTTGCGATTGCGGTTATTTTCGGTCTCGCTTTTGCCACGGTTATAACTTTATTATTTGTGCCTGTGGTGTATTCACTTCTTTATAGAGTTAACCACCGATACTAGAGCGTAGTAATTGCATTATGGTCTTTCACCGTTTTCTGTTTTTGATTGTTTTAGCGACATTGCCTTTTCAGGTAATTGCCGAACCCAGCGATATCTTTGCCGTTCAAATCGGAACTTATAAACAATTTGCAGCCGAAGCCAAACAATCGGTCAGCCGTTTCGGTGTTGTCCATGTGCTGACGTACGAGAATTTGTCGAGAGTTACCGTAGGTGAGTTTGCCAGCCGGCAAAAAGCGGCTGAATTACTACAGCAGTTAAAACAGGCGGGATTCGAGGATGCGTTTATTCGCAAAATCGGATTTGCCGATTTAGGAAAAATCCAGTCAAACATCGAAAAATTTAATGTGTTGCTGGCGGAAATGGATGCGCAGGTTTTTTACCTGGACGATTACAAATATATATTTGAAGGTAGCGGCTACATACAACTACCGCGTAATTTGGAAG
>JANQOT010000232.1 GCA_028285655.1 Gammaproteobacteria bacterium | reverse complement strand
ACCACGGCCATGACCGCCTCGATGTTCATGCCGATGGCGTCTTTCATTTCTCGCTACATAACCATGATGCGCATCGTGATCGCGACGATGATAACGCTTGTGTTTATTTTCATACCGATCATGTTTGTACGCATGACGGTCATAATGACGCTTGTGCTTTCGATCATGTTTGTACGCATGATGATCGTAATGGCGCTTATGCTTTCGGTAATGCTTGTAGTCATGATGCCCGTAATAGCGCTTATGCTTTCGGTAGTGTTTGTAACCGTGATGATAATGATGATGTATATGGTAATGCTTGTGGTAATGTTTTCTCGGCTTGTGGTAGTAATGATGATGCTCTACGTAATGCGGCCGCGAATAGCCATGCCCGTAGTCTTTATAGCCGACGACAATACTCCACGGATAATCATGATATCCGATTTTGCCGAAAATGCTGCCGCTGGCCTGTGCGTTTGATGTAACGCCGATCGCAACAAACCCTACGATGATACTTCCGAGTAACTTCTTCATATCCATCCTCCATAGCGCTTATTCGCTTGTTGTTAGTACTCAAAACGTACAATGATGGATTCGGTTTACACAGATCGTCGGTTTGCTGCTAAGTGCATGTTTTAAAAGGATTATTTGCTTTCTCAAAAGCTGTCAGATCAGTCTCATTTAGGCATATTTAACTCCAGTCCGAAAAAAATACTGCGCTCCAGACCGGGATTAAACAAACTGCTGCTCTCGTCGGCAAACGCCGCGATGGCGGTGTTGGAAGCGTATTCCTTGTCGGTAAGGTTTACCGCCTGGACGAATAGTCGAACATCATTATTAATTGCATAAGCAAGTTTTGCACCTAACAAGGTGTAGGCATTGGCTTTAAAGGAATTGGCAAAGTCGACGTACCAGTCGCTGGAATAATCCAGCGTGGGCCCGAAGTAAAATCCCGATGGTGTTTCAAGCATGACTTCCGCGCGCAGGAAATGTTGCGGAATACCGGGCAGCTCGTTGCTGCCGAACAAATCATCGTCATCGAACTTGAAATTATTGTAGGTGTAAGCCATGTTGAGTTTCAGACGCGGCGCAAGTTCACCTTGCACGCCCAGCTCAAGCCCGTTGTGTTTAGTCGAATTGGCATTGCTGAACACGGTTTCATTTGAACCGGAAGGCAAAGAGGGATCTTCCTGGCTTAGAATTTCGTCCTGTATGCGCGAGTAATATGCGGCCAGGTCGATAGTTAAATTTGCAAGCGTTCCGCGTACGCCCAGTTCAAAGGTCGTGGCTTTTTGCGCATCCAGTATTTCAAACGAACCGTCATCGAGTAAGGCAGAAAACTCCGTTACTGTCGGCGGTTCAAAACTGCGGCTGACGTTACCAAAAAATTGCAGCTTGTTATTCAATTGATGGGTAAAACCAATGCGCGGATTGACGCCGGTGTAGTATTCGGAACGGTTAACGCCATTCCCTTCCAGACCCGACAGCGAAATCGGGGTTTCCGATGTTTTACGCGAGGCATGAATCAACTGTGCGCCGAAAATCAAATCAGTATTTTTATTTAACGCAAACCGGTCTTGCGCAAACAGCTCCAGACCCCAGGCGCGGTCGTCATCATCGCGACTCTGGCTACCTTTGACATCCGCAAAAGCATAGCGAAAGCGATCACCTTCATTATCGCCCCACACCGCCAGACCACCGAATACAAGATTATGCAGAGTATTACCCCACATTCTGTTTTGCGTGATACGGCTGCTGACACTGACATCGTTCTGGTCCGCTTCCAGAAACGCAAACGACAATGGAATGCGCGTATCCAGATGCTGATAACTGACGCCAAAGTCGGCAGTACCGTGATGCAGTAACACACTATGCTGCACACCAAGGCGAACCATATTGATATCGCGTTGCGAATTACGTAATAAAGACCCGGCGTTGGCCTGAGTCGGGTCGGTTTCCAGTTGCTGCTTGGTCAAGGAGCCGGGCAGCTCGATATTATTATCCTGCAGATCAAGATGAAAACGCGTTTCGGCAACATCGCTCCAGCGCTTACCCACGTTACTGTAAAAACGCACCGTCTCCTGTTCACTGCTGGCGCGAAACCCGTTTTGCTCAATTCCGGTAAGCGAACCGTAAACATCAAACCCGTTGTTCAATACCCGGCCATGCGCTACCTGCCCGCGCAAATACTCATCCGCGCCGAACTCAAATCGTAGCGGATACGATTCGCGCGTACGCGCATTGGGACTCACCAGATTAATCGCACCACCCAGTAATGCACTACCGTATTCCAGCGCACTGGCACCGCGGTACACTTCGATATAAGAAGCATTCAAAGGCTCGATCAACTGCGGCCGCACATTGCCGTCGGCTTCGCTTACCGGCAAGCCGTCACGCAACAAACGCACTCCGCGGGTATTAAAATCCTGCGAAATCCCCGAACCGCGAATCGACAAGCGCACCTCATCCGACCCAAAGCGGCTGCGCGTCCACACGCCCGGTGCAAGCGATAAGGCTTCCTGCAAATTGGAAGTGACGCCGCTGCGAATCGTTTTTTCGGGCACTATACTCACGCCACCCGGAATCTGTTGCAGCCGTTTTTGTGCCTTCTCGACCGAAGGCGTGGTTAACGCTTCATTCAGCTTTGTTTCTTCAACCACTAGCTCAGGCAAGCGGGTTACCGCTTCCTCCGCTTGCACGAAGCTCAAGAACATCGGACCGGCCAGGCAAAGCCGACCAAGTAGTTGAAAATTTATATTCACCGTGAATACATTATTTGGATGTTCGGTAATTATAGGGTGATCCGGCGAACACATGGCGTCATCAGTAAAGTATGCGTCGTGGATAACCCGGAAAACTGGAATGAACTGACCATCGATCCGGTTTTTCCCCTGATTATTGGGCAGGATTTGTTCTATAATTAAGCTATTCTTCAGAAAGGGGCGAGTACATGGACGTACGAGAGAGATAACGCGTCAGGGAAGTCGCGTGCATCAAATAAATTGAATAGAGACCAAACCCCTATTTAATTTATTAATTCAACATTCATCGGCAATGGGGGTGCTCTATGAATCTCAATATCAACAGCAAAACCGTAGCAACCAACGAACAGGGTTTTCTCAATAACCTTGACGACTGGAACGAGGATTTTGCG
>JANQOT010000225.1 GCA_028285655.1 Gammaproteobacteria bacterium | reverse complement strand
AACAACATTGAGCGCCGTCCATGTGACGCGAACAACAACGACGACGATTTCGATTTATAATCAAATCGGTTTCAACCGGGTCTTTAACGAGGCCCGGTTGAATTTAAATTAAGTAAGGTTAAACAGATGAGTTCAGACCAACCTATACTGGCGATTAAAAACATCGAGGTTTTGTATGCGCGTGTTATCGCAGCATTACATGGTGTTTCACTTGAGGTGCATAAGGGGGAAATTGTTTCTCTTTTGGGTGCCAACGGTGCTGGTAAAACAACCACTTGTAAAGCGGTATCCAGATTACTGGAAGCCGAGCGTGGCGAGGTCAGTAAGGGAGTAATCGAATATAACGGACAGGATATTGCCGGCTTGAATCCATATGAAATGGTGAAAATGGGAGTTGTGCAAGTTCTGGAAGGACGACATATTTTTGGTCACTTAACTGTAGAAGAAAACCTGCTGACGGGGTCATTTATTCGCAATGCAGATAACAAATCTGTTAAGCAAGATTTAGAATATGTTTATGATCGATTCGAACGAATCAAAGTTCGTCGCAAAAATCTGGGCGGACTATGTTCCGGAGGTGAGCAGCAAATGGTAGCAATGGGACGTGCCATGATGGCGCGGCCTAATTTGATTTTGCTGGACGAACCTTCCATGGGATTGGCGCCACAGTTAATCGAAGAAATTTTTGAAATTGTGAAGACGCTTAATGAAGAAGACGGTGTGAGCTTTCTGGTGTCGGAGCAAAATGCCAACGTAGCGTTGAAATATGCCAAGGTTGGTTACATTATTGAAAATGGTCGAGTAGTACTTAAGGGTACCGCTAAGGAGTTATCGGAATCTGATGCCGTACAGGAGCTATACATGGGTGGTGGCGGTGCTGAAGATGTCAGTTTCAAAGACGTTAAGTACTATCATCGTAGAAAGCCCTGCATGGTGTAGCTTCACCCAGTAGTATTTCTGTAAATCTATTACATTCCTGTTAGCACTTCACGTGCGTACTATTTGTTTTTCTTTGTAACGCTGACAAATAACGTCGTCAGTAACCCATAAAGCACTCCTGCAATGAATCCTATTGCGTGTGCGTAGGATGAAGTTCGCACCGATTCCAGTCCGCCTTCAACTAATTCGCCATTACTAATTTGTACAAATACATAGATTGCAATTAATAATAGCAAAGCAGCGGAGAATCTTGGCGCTTTGTAAAAACTGACGATGGCACCAAATGCAAACAGCCCAATAAGAATGCCTGAGAATCCTGCGTACCAGACCAGATTCACACTAAGTCCCATCAGACCAGCGCTTACCACGACCAGGATAAAAGAGATTGCTGGTAGCCAAATCTTTGGTTGGCGAGATTCGGGGAAAAATAACCAAAATAATAATATTCCCAGCGAATTCAAAAGCCAATGTAACCAAGATACATACACGAAATGCCCTGAAATCAGTCGCCAAAATTCGCCTTGCCGACTTAGATCAAGGTGCAAATAAAGCTGCTGCCGTATTTCTATAGGGAATGCCATGGCAATTGCACCAATAACAGGAATCACTAATAACCATGTGTTTCGTGAAGATAGGTCGACAGAGGTAATGAT
>JANQOT010000218.1 GCA_028285655.1 Gammaproteobacteria bacterium | reverse complement strand
ACCAGCCACTGCGAGTGCAGGCCCCCAACCCGCCGGTTCCTCCGATGGAAAAAATACAGCAGGCGGCGGATGTTATCAGTAATGCAAAATATCCGATCGTCATGGCGGGCAACGGCGTGATACGCAATATGGCTTCGGCTCATCTGGTTGCGTTTGCGGAAAAACTCAATATTCCGGTCGCGACCACATTCATGGCCAAGGGTGCGATGCCGTTTTCGCATGAACTTTCGCTGGGAACGGTAGGCTTGCAGGCGAAAGACTATGTCGCCTGCGGATTTGAAAAATCGGATGTCATTATCTGCGTGGGATTCGATATGGTCGAGTTTCATCCGCATACCTGGCACAAGTATAAAGACAAGAAAATTATTCACATCGATATGAGCCCGGCCGAAGTCGACGAACATTATATTCTGGAAGCCGGTGTGATCGGCGATATTAAATCCGCGCTGGACGAGATCGGCAAAATTACCCAGCCACATGTCGGCGAATATACCAAAGAACTGCGTGAAACCATTGTCAGCGAATTGAACGAACACGCCGACGACACAAACTTTCCCATGAAGCCGCAAAAAATCATTTGCGATTTGCGCAAAGTATTAAATCCGGAAGATGTGGTTATTTCAGATGTAGGCGCGCATAAAATGTGGATGGCGCGCATGTATCAGGCCGAGGCGCCCAATACATGTATTATTTCCAATGGTTTTGCCTCGATGGGAATCGGCGTGCCCGGCGCAATCGCGGCAAAGCTGGTTAACCCGAAAGCAACGGCATTGACCGTAACCGGTGATGCCGGATTTATGATGAACTCGCAGGAAATCGAGACTGCGTTGCGCATCGGTGTCGCGATAGTGATTTTAATCTGGACCGACAGCGAGTACGGCTTGATCAAATGGCATCAGCTACGCAAACTGGGGCGTCCCAGTCATATCGATTTCACCAATCCCGACTTTGTGAAATATGCCGAAAGTTTCGGCGCCAAGGGTTATAAGGTTGAAAGTGCCGATCAATTAGTGCCGACCTTGCAGCAGGCGATAAAAGACGACACCGTCGTTCTGATCGACTGCCCGGTGGATTATTCCGAAAACATGAAGCTGACCGAGGAACTAAGCGGTCTGGTGACCGGCGAAGTGCCGGAGTAATCATGGCTGAAAACTTTTCTATTATGATTCCCGGTGCGCGCGGTAACGGCGAGCATATTAAAGTGGTGGCACCATGGGATTTATCCTCGATTACGGAAGTGCCGGCCGCGTCCGCCGAAGATGTCGACCGTGCACTGGAAACTGCGTATGCAATTTTTCGCAACCGCGATCGCTGGTTGCCGATTCCGCAACGCATAGAAGTACTGGAAAAAACCGCTGCGTTAATGGAGCAACAGGCCGAAACGCTGGCACTGGAAGCGGCGCGTGAAGGCGGCAAGCCCTTGATCGATTCGCGAGTGGAAGTGGCGCGTGCAATCGACGGCGTGAAAAACTGTATCGAAGTGTTGCGTACCGAAAGCGGTCGTGAAATTCCGATGGGATTAAATGCCGCGTCGACCAATCGTCTGGCATTTACCCGCAAGGAACCGATCGGAGTCGTCGTGGCCGTCAGCGCCTTTAACCACCCGCTGAATTTAATTGTGCATCAAGTGGGTCCTGCCATCGCTTCCGGTTGTCCCGTAATTGTAAAACCGGCCGAAGATACACCGTTGTCCTGTTTTCGTTTTGTCAATTTGTTGCGCGAGGCGGGTATGCCGGAAGAGTATTGCCAGGCCTGTGTGGTGAATGATTTAGCGGTGGCGGAACAACTGGTGACCGATGCTCGAGTCGGATTTTTTTCCTTTATCGGCAGCGGTAAAGTCGGTTGGATGTTGCGTTCCAAGTTAACGCCGGGTGCGCGCTGTGCACTGGAGCATGGTGGTGCAGCCCCCGTAATCATCGATCAGACCGCGGATCTTGATGATACGCTACCGTTATTGGCCAAAGGGGGTTTTTATCATGCCGGTCAGGTATGCGTTTCGGTGCAACGAGTATTTGCACCACGCGCAATAGCGGCCGAAGTGGCAGATCGGCTGGCGAGTATTGCGCAACCCTATGTAATTGGAGATCCAACTGCGGAAAAAACCGAAGTCGGCCCGTTGATTCGTCCGCGCGAAGTGGAGCGGGTCGCCGATTGGGTTACGCAGGCAATCGCTGAAGGTGCCGATAAAATTTGCGGAGGTGAAACACTGTCGCAATCAACCTATGCATGTACTGTGCTACTGGACCCGCCGGAATCTGCATTGGTTAGTACGCAGGAAATTTTTGGACCTGTGGTATGCGTATACAGTTACGACAACGTCGACCATGCCATTGCGCAAGCCAACAGTTTGCCGTTTGCGTTTCAGGCCTCGGTGTTGACGAAAGATCTGGACTTTGGATTACGTTGCAGTCGTCGCCTGGATGCTGCAACCGTTATGCTAAACGACCACACTGCCTTTCGTGTCGACTGGATGCCGTTTGCCGGCTTACGTCAATCGGGTTTAGGTGTAGGTGGTATCCCCTACACCTTTGAAGATATGCAGATCGAAAAACAGATTGTGCTTCGGTCGAAAGAACTTTAGCGTTTACTCGTCGTGGGAGCGCAGGCGCACGTACTCGACAAATTCCAGGTAAGTAATCACGCCTTCGCCGCTCTTGTCGTACTTGGCGAAAACTTGCGGATCACCCAGGTTAAAGTTTTTCAGACGCTTGGCTTCGGTCGGGGTGATTTGCTGATTTCTGCTGATATCGGCCTGGTTGAACCAACCTTCTTCCAGACTGAAACCACCGCCACCCAGCGCATGCGTAACCGATGAATAACTTAGTGCCAGTGCGGTTACCAATAAAATTCTGTACATTTTAATTCTCCTAACGTAATGATAACTATAAGAACCTTACTGATTAATTTTTCTTACAGCGTTTATTGAGAAGACTTTAAAAAAACTCGTGAGTTCCTCTGATAATTGTACGTGTTTCGTTTTGCAACCGGCAAATGCTGTACATCAGATTTACAGTAACCCTGTTCGCGAAACCAGTGCAATGCGCAGGTGGTAAGCACAAACAGTTTGTCCAGGCCCTGCGACCAGGCTTTTTGCTCCAGATGTTGCAGCAGTCGCGCACCATGCCCTTCTTTCTGAAAATCCGGATGCACTGCCAGGCAGGCGATTTCTCCTGCAGCCTGGTTACTGAACGCGTGTAAAGCGCCGCAAGCGACAATAAACCCGTCGCGTTCAATAATATCGTAACTGCCGATTTCCAGTTCGATTTGTTCGCGTGTGCGGGGCACCAGCACTTTTTGTTGTTCCAGCGGTTTGATTAACGAAACGATACCGCCCACATCTTCGATTGTCGCAGGGCGAATATCATCGTAGTGCTCGGCGGTAATTAATGTGCCGGCCCCTTCGTGACTGAACAGTTCTCGCAATAACACACCTTCTGTTTGCGTACTCAGCAAATGTACCCGTTGCACACGGTTCAGGCAGGCGTTAATCGCCATTTGAATAAACTGGCGTACTTGCGCGTTTAAGGATTTACGCCGCTGAATTAATCGCTGTGCGTTTTCCAGCGTCAGGAATTTAATGCGCTGCTTATGGCTGTCCTGCAGGGTTTTCTCGTTCATTAAAAATATCAGTTTCTCGGATGGCAGGCTGGCCGCTACGGTAGACGCTACATTGTATGCATCGACGTAGAAACATTCGCCGCTGGGCGAGTAACCCAGCGGAGGCAGTAATACGATATTACCGTGCGATAACTGTTGCT
>JANQOT010000206.1 GCA_028285655.1 Gammaproteobacteria bacterium | reverse complement strand
CTGCACCGGCGTCGAATCCAGTTCATTGCGGTAATCCAGTTCCTTTGCAATGCCAAAATCAGACAACACCGCCGTGTGTTCATCGCGGAACAAAATATTCTCCGGCTTGATATCCTGATGAATAAATCCGTGTTCGTGCGAATACGACAAGGCATGCGCAATTTGTTTAACCACATTTACGATCCATTCCAGGCTGTTGTTCACGCTGATATGTCGTCGCAAGTTTCCCCAGGGCAGATATTCCATTGCAATATACTGATAGTCCTCAGAACCGCCAATATTATGGATAGGCACTATATTTGAATGCGAAAGATTGGCATTAATACAGCCTTCCTGGGTAAAGCGACTCACTCGATCGTCATCCATCGCCAACTGCGGATGCATAACTTTTAACGCCACCTGGCGACTCAAGGATTTTTGAATCGCTACATAAACATTTGCGGTTGCACCACTTCCGCAAATGCCGACGATTTCATAACCGGGTATTTCCAGATCGCTGACATTATTGGCTAACCGTCGAACATTTTCTGACTCGAGCTCAAACGATAAATCAAAAACTTCAGCCACAATGCTTCCTTTTGTTTTCTTTAACGGCTATATCAGGGCACGACATGCGGAATAATCTTGAACGTATTAATGATTTCCAGCAACTCATCTTCCTCGTAAGGCTTGGTGACAAATGCCGATACTCCCAGGCGTGCAGCTTCCTGCTTGTGTTTAATTGAGGTTTTCGAAGTTAACATTACGATCGGCAGATGAATCGTTTCTTTATTTGACCGTAAATGATCGCATAACTCCAGCCCGTTCATTCTCGGCATTTCCAGATCGGTAATCACCAGTGACGGTGTTTGATCCTGGATCTGATTCAGCGCTTCGACACCGTCTTTTGCAGTGCGCACGACAAAACCCAGATCCTGTAAAAACTGCGCCAGTGCTTTGCGGGAACTGATGGAATCTTCCACCACCAGCGCATAATTTTCCTGTGCGACGACTTCTTTAACCGGTTCTCGTTGCGGTAACCATTCGCGTGAGTTGTTTATATTGTCGAGCAGATCGACAGCATCGATGACGGTAATAATGTCGCCGTCGCCAAAAATCGTGGAGCCCTGCAATCCGGACACTTTTGGAATGAGCTTGCTGATAGGTTTGATAATAATATCGCGGGTTTCATAGATCTTGTCGACCACCACCGCAGTGGTTTTATTTACATTATCCGAAATGAGCAATACCACTTTATCGCCTGCCGGATGATTTACTTCAGATTGACGCAGCAGATACGGCAGTTCATACACAGGGTAACGTTGCTTCAGGTGTTCATAATAAAATTTTCCCGAAACGGAAATAATCTTTCCCGCACCCGGATACAAAATTTCGTTCACGCCTCTGTTTGATATCGCAATTTTCAGTCCTGCGCATTGCACGATCAACGCGCGCAAGGAATTTACGTAAGTGGGTACCGTCAACTCGACTTGCACACCCTCTTTTCTACGGTCATTGACATGGATATTGCCCTTTAATTCGCGCATTTTGTTGTACACCGACGTCAGGCCGACGCCGCGTCCCGACATATGCGAAACGCGGTCTTTGGTTGAAAATCCATGCTGGAAAATCATATTGGTCGCGTGGTCGCTGTCAAAAGAAGTGTTCTCGGGGTGCAGATTCTGTGCTACTGCCTTGGATTTAATACGCTGCATGTCCAGTCCGCGACCGTTGTCTTCGCAGGTCACATGGATCGTATTCCGGCCTTTGCTGAAATGTAATTTAATGATACCTGTTTTGTTTTTACCCTGGGCAATACGTTGTTCAGGCGTTTCAATACCATGATCGATCGCATTCCGCAGCAAGTGCATGATCGGGTCGGTAAGCTGATGAATCGTTTCACTTTCCATCAGCGTATCTTCACCGTAGATTTCCAGTTCAGCCAGCTTGTTCATTGTTTTGCACGCGCGTCTTACCGAATGCCTCAACCGCGGCGCGATACTCTTCACCGAAACCAGTCTGGCCTGCAAAATAGCGTCTTTATTTTCGTGCAGATTTCTGACTTGCTGCGTGGAATACCGTTGCAACTTTAACGTTTTACTGGAAAATTCACTTGAATGGGTGAGCGCATCATCGACCGATTCCAGCAACTGGTTGAAATAAGTATGCATCTCGTTAAATTGTTCCAGTTCCAGCGAGTCAAATGCAGAATTGGTGCTTTTAGTCTCGCCGGCACTTTGCATATTATTTTTTGCAATAAAAGCTTCCAGCTCTTGCGCCTGTAGTTTTACGCGTTTGTTGGCCGCCACCAAGCTGCTAACAGAGGCTTTTAGCTGCGAAATCAAATCATTGATTTGCCCGCCTGAAACAATGGTATCGCTGGTTCGGTTAAGCAAGTCGTCAATTAATCTGGCAGAAACACGAAAAGACAGATTTGGATGTTGCTCGTCCTGGTGTTGCGAAATAACCGAATCCACTTTTGCATCGCTTTGTTCATGCACGTTGAAGGAATTTTCCGCCTCCGGATCTTCGGCATCCTGTTTTGCCGAACGAATAAATCCCTGGGTATAAATTTTATTGGACCAATCCACCAAATCCTGAAAGATTTGCAGCGACTCCTCGGGGGGCTGGCTGGTGCCGCTTAAATATTCAGACATTTCCTGCAAACTATCCACGGCATTTTCAATGGTGTGGTACAAATCGGTCGAAGGTCGTTCCTTTGCCCTTATGCATGCAGAAAAAATTTCCTCCAGATAATGGGACATATTGGTGATGCCGTCGATGCCGACGGTATTGCCCACGCCTTTCAATGTATGCGTAATCCTTTCGGCCACCTTCAGCTCATGAATATAATTATCGCTGCGCAATCTGCGTATCGCGTCTACCAGCAGCTCGATCTGGTTCGGCAAATCAACGAGAAAACTCTCCAGTATGTCCGAGCTGACTTCTTCCGGAATACTCAGGGTTACATGTGCAGGCGTGGCTTTATAAATTCGGTCGTGTTCATGCTCTTCGCTGAATTCAATTCTGGAATTTATAAAATCTTTTTTGAGGCTTAACTGGTCTTCGTTGCCAAGGCTTTCCGAGCTCGAGCACTGGTTTAGAAAATCGATCACCTCCTCGATACTGGAAGGGTCGAACGGGCTGTCAAGGTAGGCGCTAATCGCGTTCGGCCACTCAAGCAAGAGCGGTTCAAAGTCAAAATAGGATTTGTCGCGTTGAATACGCACGATTCTGTCCTGAATATACCCGCAAAACCTGTGCAATCCTTTTAAGCCGATAATTTTGGCAGCACTGCCCAATCGACTTGCGAAACCATGCTGGACTTCCAGAACTTTTTTTATGTGTTTTTTATCTTCCGAGCGAGCAGCATCGACTGCATGCCTTGCGATAAAAGCATCCAGCTCTTCCTGCAGAGCATCGATTAACTCTTGCTGTTTACACGCATTGCGCGTTTTATGTTGTTCGGCGGATGGAGCACCTGCCGCATAAACATCAGAGGTCATAACGTAAATTACTTATGCAACTACAAAGGATTGGTCTTTATCCTGTTGGCGCGCTTTTTGTTGATTGATTTCAACGCCAAGATCCGACTCAAGGGTTCTTTTTCTGTTTTCCTCGTTCATCAGGACTTCAAATTTATTCTCGGTATCGACCACGGGAAGTTTGAATATACCCACCGTGGTCAACAGCATATTGGAATAACGCACCAGGTTATTGGTATTGGTCATCTGCTGACGCAAGTATTGGTCGGTTTGCCGTGTGCTGTTCAATACATCGTTGGAATTATGCACCAGTCGAAGATTCGCCTGCGCCTGCACCATGGATCGTTTGGTAATCACATTCACTGCATTCACCAGATTCTCGGTAGACGATTGTGTTTCCCGCATCGCCAGGCCCGCCTGTTCCGCCGCCGCGGTGCCTTCGGCGACCTGCGAAATCACGGTATTCATCGCCGTAACCGCATCCTTGGTTTCGATGCGAATATTATTGGTTAAAGAATCGATTTCCGAGGTTGCCTCTCTGGCACTTTCCGCCAATCGTTGCACCTCCTCGGCGACGACGGCAAAGCCATGCCCTTTTTCATCCGCAGAACCTGCGCGCATACTGGCGTTCAACGCCAGAATGTGGGTTCGTTCGGCGATATCGTTAATCAAGTTGACAATATTGGTAATTTCCAGCGATCGCTCACCCAGACGTTTAATACGTTTTTCAGTGTCCCTGATGGTGTCGCGGATGCCGTTAATGCCGTCGATGGAACGATTCACGATATCCAGCGCCGCATGAGTATTCGTCAATGCATGATCGGCGCGTTTATTGGCATCGGTCGCATCGATGGATATCTGGTTCATCTCTTTGGAGGTCTTACGCAACTCGGCAATAATATCCTCGACCAGCTTTCGTTCTTTTTCGGCCACCGCCATGACAAACTTGGATTGTCTTTGCACCCTGCTGGATTCCGCCACTACCCGCACCGAGATTTCCTTGACGCCGCTTAGCGCGCTGGAGGTTTCTTTGGTGAGTACATTGAGAGAATCACCCAGCGCACCGGTTACATTTTCATGCACCGGCGCTTTGACCGTGAAATCTTTGTTACTAATCTGAGATACCGAAGTTAGCAGCGAAATGATCGAGTCGTTTAATTCGCTACTGGTTTTTTCCGAGTTCGACAACTGCGTTACTTTTTCATCCAGCAGACGATCGAAGGCAGAAGAAAGCACGCCCAGCTCGTCGGCACGCTCCAGTCCGGTTCGCGCCGCCAGATTACCCTGGTTTACTTCATGAATGGTTTCGGTAAGGGTGTTAATCGGCTTGGTAATGGTGCGGCCGAACAAATACAACATTAACGATATTAACGAGGCAATCGCAATCAGGGACAGGGCGACAAACGCCGTAATGTAGTTCGTGGTTTTCGCCTGCGACGCCTGGTTCTGTAAAATACTCAGCTCCGATGACTGCCCCATTTCATCAAACAAGGGGCCCAGCATGAAATCATAAAGCTCCGTGTATTCATTGGCATTACGTTTATTGGCAACAATCTCTCCCACCGTTTCAAGGTAGTTGTTCATATTGTTTTTTAACTTGGTTCTGGTGGTGTCGGAAACACCGGCGACCCGCTCGATGTAATAATGATAGGTCTGGAACTGATTCTTGAGCTCTTCAAACGCTTCGGTTAAATCGATCGACTGAATAATATGCTTTTCATGGGTGCGTATTTTGGAAATTACGGATTGCAGCCTGCTCGCCCTGATCGCACTGATTTCGTTTTCAATGTCGTCCAGCAGTAGCTTTGCTTTAAGACGCAGACCTTCATTCTCGTTAAAGCCGACCACCTGGTTAAAATTCACGATATCGGAAAAAGAGGCTTTATAATCTTTAATGACGGTGGAAGCCTGTGCCACCAGCTCCGATTGATATTCGGAAGGAAGTTCTACCTCTTCAATGCTGAGTTGTTCTGCAGATTTCGCATCGATCGTCTGGCTGAGTGCACGCAGGTTTTCCATATCAGCCTCCAGCAGCGCCAGGTATTTGCCGTGCTCTTCCAGCGGCACGTTGTTATAGGTCTGCCCGGTGGACGCCGAAATACTCAACAGAAAATCATTTTCATAGCGCCTGACTTTAAAATAGTTTTTCTGCGCATCGCTTACTAGTTGCCCGTACTTGATAAACAGATTAGACCGTTCGGTTGCGTTGCGTTCGTTACTAATCACCATCCAGTAGGTCAGGCCGATACCGATAAAACCCAGCACCACCAGGGCAAACAGTAAAGAAAGCTTTTTCGTAATATTGATGTTCAACAAGCGATGTAAACCAAACATATTTTTATACCTTGCTTTGCTATGTATTAATTCTCTAGCGAGAGAAAAAGTGAAGAAAAGTTTATTTGCAGCCAGAGTTCGTCTTCGCGCTTATAGGCTGCTTTGACAAAGGTCGTTATTGAATCGGGCAAATTTGAAAAATTCCTGATTTGCTCTTCGTGTTTTAAATCGATCGGCGTGGGTAATTCATCCAGCCGCAAGCCCAGCGTATAGTCCTGTTCATTAATCACCAAAACTCTGGGTCTGGAAGTATTTAACAGGCCGGCTTCCTGGTCGAACACTTGCTTGAGATCGAACACGGAAATAATGTCGCCGCGCACATTACAGGTGCCCAGCACCCATGGCGGCGTCAGCAACAGCGGATGAATGTTGGTCTCTTCTAGAATTTCAGGCGACAGCGTATTGGAAATCAGAAAATTCAGGCTGCCGATGGTAAACGTGTGAAAACGGGTACTGGTAGTGGATTGCTCGGCGACTTGCGGTAATTGAAAATCATTTTGCAGTTTGGCGATTAACTCGCCGTGCTTTTCCAGCCAGGTGCGCCGCTTATTAGGTTGATCAAGTTGTCTGCTGCCGGCGTGTACTAGATTACTCATGCGTAGCGATTAATCTGGCTGACAATCTGTTCAGGAGTGTAGGGTTTCCCCACCAGGCCTTTACCCCCCTGCAATTCGGCCCATACACGATCGACTTTTTCACACTTCCCGGTGACAAAGATAATGGGAATGTTTTTGGTGGATTTATCAGCGACGATTTCGCGGCAGGCTTCAAACCCGTCTTTTTCGTCCATGATAATGTCCATCAGGATTAAATCAGGCTGGATTTTTTTCGCCTTGATGACGGCTTCTTCACCATTGGTCGCGGTGACGACCTGGTACCCTTCATTAACAACAATGGATTTTAGATTCTCAAGGTCGGACTTAGAGTCATCGACTACCAGGATTTTACTGACCATTTTAGAATTACGAACAACCTGTAAGTTGAATTTCAATCTACCCAATGCAAGCACATTCACTCACGTGACAACGCGCCGTCTTGCATCACCCTAATACAAAAGCTATGCCTCTCCGTTCCTCTAATAAAGAGTACTTTTTAGCGATTTATTATGGTTATGGGATAGCTCGAAACATTACAAGCCAAGCCTTACTGTGTAGTCATTCCTGCCATTTGTCAACAGATCCTTGCCGACGTAAAACAATTATATTTACGCTAAAAACGCGTAATAAAATGACTTAATCAACAATTCGACAGCAATAAGCTAAACTAATTAATGTGGTTGTTAAGGAAGTCTTCCTAAGTGGTTTAAAAACAGAATTTTCTTATTTCACTGATTAATTATCGAACACTTGAATACAGGGATGTGAGCGCATGGAAGTGAGTATATGGATATACGAATGAGAGAACGCGTCATGGTGAGCACATGGAAGTGAGTATATGGATATACGAATGAGAGAACGCCTCAGGGATGAGGCGTACAAATTAAAGTTAATCGTTCTCTTAAAAAAATTTAAGGTCGCGCCGAATCTCGACGCGACCTGCATATTGAATTGATTTAAAAATGTATTCGGTGTCTCAAGCTCCTTGCGAGATTCGCTTAACAGCATCGTCGGTCCACCAAACTGCATTCGCTATCATGCGGAAATTGACCAGCGCTGCGAGATAGCCGTCGCCTTCGGGCACCTTGGCACCTGCCGTTGCATCACGCACCACAGC
>JANQOT010000180.1 GCA_028285655.1 Gammaproteobacteria bacterium | reverse complement strand
GTGGCACCAACTTTTAGAGTTCATTCGGGCTGTGACGGAACCAACCTGATCTCTAACCCGTCATTAGGTATTTCAGACGTTGAGCCTAATAAGTTTATCGATTACAACCTGGCTGGCGGTGAAGCTGCGTTCCCGTTTGCGGCAACCTTACCTGGTGCCGACATCGTTTGGGGCATGCCAGTATCGGATTCTCTGTACATCATGCTGCAAGAAAATCAATACGGTCAAGCCGGCAACGAAACCACGGGTGATGCAAATCCGCTAGGTGGCGGTACTTCTCCTTCGCAAGGCGGACTGGATTTCTGTGATCCAAAAAATGTTCGCGTCGGTGATAACAGTGATCCGATTGTAGATTGGACTGGTGATGATAATGCTGCTTTGGCTGCGTTATACTCAGGTGACGCATGGCCCGCTACCGGTGAAAATCCAACACCCGATGCAGGATTTTGTGCTACGGGTGTTGTACCTGCAGGCGCTCACTATAACGACATCATTGATAACTGCTATATTGATCCCGCCAACCCTTCACTTACCGTGGATGGAGCAACTGATCCTACGCCTAAGACATACGTAGGGATGCTGCGAATCTGTCAGCCAAGTTTGAAGTCAAAGGATATTCGTTCAGTGATGACGGGTGCATTAACCGACTGGTTTAATGTACTGGATGATCCGAACGATCCTGATGGAGACACGACAGATGGTACGCAGGACTTCAACGCTACGACTACAGCTGTAAATGGAGCAATACCGGCGATTAATATTACGCGTACTGCGATTCCACACTGGACAGATAGCAATCCTAATACTGCGTATCTGCCATTGGCGACTGTATCTACCGATACGACTGCTTACTTCGTACGTCGTCGTCGTGATTCCGGAACGGAAGCTTCGTTTGAAATTAATTTCACCGAAAACCGTTGTGCCAACGACGTTCGTTTGATTGCAGGCCCTACCGATGGTTCTTGCTTCATCGATGGATGTAATGGTGACGATGCCGCTATCTGTAACGGTACCGATCGAGTATTTGCCGGACGAGGTACTGGCGATGTACGTGAATGTTTGTCAGAACATTCTCGCAATGGTCGTTTGGCGCTGGGTATTTTTTCAACCGAGAATGTATCTGAACGCCGGACCGATGCTGAGCGTCAGTGGAACCATGTTAAAATCGACGGTGTAGAGCCTTCGCTGTTCAATGCGGCGGTAAATCGTTATCCATACTGGAATACATTGTCTTGCAATATCGGTGTAGGTAGCTGTGACGTTACCTGGGACACCAACCTTGGTGTGACCAACTCAACTGGTTCGCAAGCACAGTGTGAAGCGTTATGCGCAGGTATTAACGCAAGTTCAGGTATCATCGCTGTGAACGAGGCCAGTGTTGGCTTTGCTCATCCTTGGGGTTTTGGCGGCGTATTAGTTCCTGGCTCGGCATGTGCTGCAACAGGCGCGTTGGAATTTGCTGACTATCCTCTTACCGAAGATGACTACACTCCAGTTGGTGTTCCAGTTGGAGCGAGCACAGCAGGTGCGTTCAAACCTATCAACTTGTACACACGTACTGTGTCTGGAACCATCAACAACTGCCAGCCGGCGGTCGCTGCGAACGAAGTACAATGTATTTTGCAGCAGGATGTACCTGACGATGGCAACACTGTTGAATTTGACAGCGGTGAGTCTAGTTAATTTACATCTACTCAATATTTAGTTGGTTGTATAGAATTAACCAAAAACCAAAGTATTGAAACTAAGAACCAGCCTCAATTCGAGGCTGGTTTTTTTTGGTTTGTAGAATGCATGGTTTGCACTATTGATTAAAATTGAGTTTTATGTATATAAACTAGTAGAGTATTAAACTGCTATCGTAAGCTAGGAATTTTTCAATTCTGAAGTAGCAAACGTAATAATTTTGTCATATTAATGCTGTAATTAAAGCGAAAGCCCCTCATAACCTACGTTCTGATTTAAAAAGCAATGAATGCTTTACTTTTATTGTGTTGCCGAGTCTTACTGTCAAGTATTTTTCTGGTGACCATTGCCAACGCACAACAAGAAACAAGTCCTTCAACAGTAAAGGAAACTTTTGATATTTGGGAATTCTATGTATCCGGAAATACAATTCTGGCACCGAAAGATGTTCAAAGAGCTGTTTACTTTTCGCTAGGTCCAGATAAAACCATAGCTACCGTAGAGCAAGCGCGGGCAAGCCTCGAAGCCGTGTATAAAGAAAACGGTTATCCAACAGTTGTGGTGGCTATCCCAGAGCAGGACGTAATTGATGGGATTGTGCGTTTGCAGGTCACAGAGAGTGCGCTCGAAAGATTAAAAATATCCGGCAATAAATACTTTTCAAGAAATCGCATCCGCGAGCAAATTTCTTCATTGGAAAAAGATCAGCCTATTTATTTTCCGAAATTAACTGAAGAGCTTACGCTTATTAACAAAGGCTCACCTGATCGATCAGTAGTTCCGGTTATTCGACCTGGAAAAACTCCGGGCAAAGTGGAATTAGAGTTAAAAGTAAATGACAAATTGCCATTGCATGGTGGAATTGAATTAAGTGGTCGCAATACGCCAGACACAACCAGAAATCGACTAAGCACTTTTATTAGTTATAACAATTTGTGGCAGAAGGAACACTCGGCTTCGTTTACATACCAGATTTCCCCGCAAGACCGCGACGAAGTTGAGGTAAAAGCGTTAACCTACGTGATGCCCTTAATCAATGCCGATCACAGACTGGCATTGTATGCAATCGATTCGGATAGCGATGTTGCAACTGTAGGTGATATTGATGTTGTCGGTGGAGGCAAAATATTTGGGACGCGTGGTGTCTTTTCATTTTCTTCGTCCGATAACATATTTCATTCGCTGAATTTGGGATTTGATTACAAGGATTTTGACCAAACAGTGGATCTTGGTTCCGGTTTGGGAACTGAGTCTCCCATCGAGTATACATTGGTTTCTTTAGGGTATCGAGGCAATTACTTGCTGGATCAATGGAGCTTTAATTATGGGACGACACTGAAATTTGGTATACGAGGGTGGGGCGACGGTACCAGTGCCTTTGAAAGAAAGCGCGCTGGTTCAAGCGCAGGATTTTCATATGTAGTCACCAATTTTGGGTTTGAATATAGTTTTTTAAATGATTTTCGTTTTACCTCAGAATTCGAGGCGCAATTTACGGGTAGTCCGCTTATTAGTAATGAGCAGTATTCCGCAGGTGGTGATGGAAACGTTCGTGGATACTTGCAAAGTCAGGAATTAGCAGATGAAGCGCTACGTGCTAGTTTCGAATTGTGGACGCCGGAATTATTTGCGGACACCACTGATATTTTTAATAATCTGCGATTGGTAGGGTTCTTTGATATAGCAGACTTACATACTCGGCAAGCTCTGCCCGGACAAGATGCAAATGTAACTTTATCCGGAATCGGAATTGGTGTAAGCGCAGATTTGTTGGATCATTTGCGGGCGCGTGTCGATTTTGCGCGCGCGTTAAGCGATAGTTCAGTCGGAAGTGACGATGATGTAGAAAAAGGAGATCACCGTGCACATTTCAGTGTTGAAACTTCCTTTTAATGGTTAAAAAAAATTTTATTGTTCGACATGTAGTTGGAAGGTTAAGTAAAAAATGGTGATTTCGTAATGTTTTTGTAACATATTCTTCACGTGATTCGTTGCACAACTTCCCTTAAGCTAATCGCTGCCTGAAACTAGGGAAATCTTTAGGTCAATTTTTCGACACTCTCAATTATTATTCATAATTTCAGCCGCTTATGCTCGCTAAACTAAATAATCAATATTAATCCAATGATTTTTTTACTCGGTTGTTTATTCCTGCTTAAGTACACGCGACGTTGGCGTCTATCTACGTTAATTTGTATTACAATATTGTCATATGGCTCTATCGCTCCGTCGCTAATGGCAGAACCGGCTGCTTTTGCCGTTCCAATTCGCGCCGAGACTAATTTTGTTGAATCTGGTAGTGCTACGTACAACGACGGTGCAGGTAGTGGCGATGCTGTCGTCACTCAACTTACCAACCGAGTCCTGCTTAACTGGAAAAGTTTTAATATCGGTAGACAGGCATCCGTTCGATTCGACCAACCCGGTGCTACTGCAATTGCGCTGAATAGAATATTCCAGGAAGACCCCAGCCAAATATTTGGTCAATTAAGTGCCAATGGCCAGATATATTTAATAAATCAAAATGGCTTTTTGTTCGGAGAAAGTGCGCGTATAAATGTCAATGGATTAATTGCAAGCGCATTGGATATCGATCAGGACATCTTAGAACGCGGGTTGAATGCGCCATTTGCAGCCGATGTTGCAAGACCTGCGTTTAGTGTGTTTTCAATCGGCCCGAGTGGTGATATTCGAATCGAAAATGGCGCAGAGATTATTGCCGAAGCAAATGGTGAACAACAAAGCAGGGTCTTTATGTTCGCGCCAAATATTTTTAACGAAGGCAAGATCGAAACGAACGATGGTCAGGCAATACTTGCGGCAGGTGAAAAAATATATCTGGCGCAATCAGATGATGAGAATATTCGTGGATTTTTAGTCGAGGTTGATCTTGGCGGTGAAGTTACTAATGGCGTAGATGCAAATCAAAATGTAACAAATAGAGAAGAACTTGTTGGTAAAATAATTGCCGATCAAGGTACCGTCACGCTGGCAGGTTTAGCGGTGAACCAGAAAGGATTAATTTCAGCGAACACTGCAGTGCGCACTAACGGCGCGATTCGATTACAGGCTCGTGATAATGCTTTAACTACACAAGGCGCGTCTGAGCTCACCGGTCGTAGCGGAGGCAATCTTACGCTTGGTTCGGGTAGCGTGACCGATGTATCGCCAGATACCACTCTTAACGAAGAAGCAGCGGACGGAACCGATCAACCACCCGGACTTATTGAACTATTTGGACGTACAATTGATATTGAGTCCAATAGTGAAGTATTAGCAAGAGGCGGCGAAATCATTGCTTCAGCCAGAAGTGATTTTACTCGTCCAATCGGTGGAGTGGGCGGTGAAGCGCGCATATATGCTCGAGAAGGTGCGGTGCTGGACGTATCAGGATTTGATGTCTCCAAACCAGTAGAAGATAACCTGTTGTCTGTTGATTTGCGCAGTGACGAGCTTAAAGATGTTCCATTGCAACGAGAATTTTTGCGTGCCGAAGAAATGACATTTGACGTACGCGAGCGTGGAACGCTAGATAATGGGCAGGAATGGGAAGGGACACCGCTGGCAGATGTTGCTGGAACTATTGATACTGCCCCACGAAATGTGCAAGAACGAAATCTTGCCGGTGGTGACATTGCGTTGGAAGCGCAGGGTGCGGTAATTATTGAAAACGGAGCAACTATAGATGTATCCGGCGGGTCTATCGCATATCAAGCTGGTCAGCTTAATACAAGTAAAGTAGTCGATGCGAGTGGAAATATTATTGACATTGCCGATGCAGATCCGAATCAAATTTATACTGATGTAATTAACCCGGGCGATGACGATTATCGATTCTCAACACAATCACAAGGATATATCGAAGGAAAGGATGCAGGATCGCTAAGTATTGCTGCATCAAAATTGGATATTCAAGGGAATTTATTAGGTAATACTCAAGTAGGTACATTCCAGCGTGCGCCTGCTGTAACAAACCCGGGTAATTTAAGTAATCGTTTATACCGTCCTTTTGACGAAGTTCCGTTGGGTGGCTTATTAAGAATTGGACGCATCCCTTCAATTGGAACAATCAACGATAATACAAATGTAGGCGTCACTGAATTGGTGTTTAGAACTCCGGCAGAAAATACTATTCCTGCTAATTCCGACCCTATACCGGACGCATTATCTACTGTCGAGTTAGATCCGGGATATTTCTCAAGTGGTGGCTTTTCGCGTGCTGAGATTTTTGCAAATCAAATAACAGTTCCGGCAGATACAGCATTGACTTTAGAAGCCGGTGGTGAATTGTTATTAAACGGTTCGTTCGTTGATATAAATAACGATATCCAAATAACTTCTGGCACGGTTTCAATCGAAGGAACATCCGCTCTTCGAATAAATGCGGGAGTAATTGATGTTAGCGGTATGTGGATAAATGAAGCAACGCAAGAAGGCACCGCGTCGCAAGTTCCGCTTTATTTAGATGGAGGCGAAGTTTCGCTTAATTTTGGCGATGAATTTATATTCTCTGCAAGTTCGCAAATTCGAAGCAATGCCGGCGCGTTACGACCGTTTGATGGAAATTTAAAAACTGGTTCGGCCGGTTCAATTGCGATTTCGCAGAATAATGATGCTCAAGGAGCATTTGCCGATAACGACATTGTGCTTAACGGTGCGTTTTCTGCGTATGGAATTGCTGGTTCCTCAGGTGGATCCTTGTCAGTTGAGATAAACGAAGGCGCGTGTATCGGTTCCGCGGGTCAATGTCAGTCTATGGGGATCGATAACAAAACACTGGTGTTTAATCCCGGATTCTTCAATATTGGTGGATTTGAGAATTTTAGTATTGCAACAAATCAACAAGAGTTAACAGTCGCCAATAGTGTTGTTCTTGCGCCCGAACCAGTAACGCTAAATTTAAATGTGGCTGCCAATTTAGCACCCACCGGAGTTGATTTAACAACAATTACAAATAAAAGTGTTTTGCCTATTACGGAACGCAACCCAGTGAATATTTCACTGGGTAGTATTGATACATTATCAGTTGGTCAAAATGCTCAGATTTCGTTAGAGGCGGGCGCGAATTTGACTCTCACTTCAGATGCCAGCATTTTAGTTAATGGGCAATTGTATGCACCGGCTGGAAATATTTTGCTGGAGTTAACCAACGGTGAAATAGCGGAACTTCCAAATCTGGGATACGTGTTTGAGAACCTAAACTTTACCCGCAATCAGGCAATCTGGTTAACTGACAATGCCGAACTAAACGTAAACGGTACTTCGCTGATTGCAATAAACGAACGGGATTTACCTGATGGAGAAGTTTTGTCCGGTGGTAATATCGATATTATTGCCAACAGAGGCTATATCATTGCCGAATCGGGATCATTGCTAAGTGCCGATGGTTCTCAAACGCAAGTTACAGTTCCGCAGACCCTAGGATTTATACCCGGATCAGCCGTAAGTTTTAGAGTTTCTCCACGTGCAAATTCAGTCGAAACCATTACTTCTGATGCAGGAGCCATAAATCTGCGGGCTGCAGAAGGAATGTTGCTCGATAGTTCAATTTCAGCACGTGCGTCGGGGAATTCGCGAGGTGGTGCATTAACGATTAACCTCGATCCTTCTAACCGAAGATCGGGCACGGTTTCAGTAGGCGGCGAAATTCAGGATGTATTTCCAAACGATGCCCGAACTGTTGAAATTTCGAGAATCGATTCAGTGTATGTTCCAGAAGGGCTTGAATTTGGCGACGATATTCCGGAGATTTTTGACGGTAGAGCACTCATTAATCAAAGTACCATGGACTCAAGTGGATTTGATTTTATTACATTAAAGGCAAGCGATATTCTAAATGCCAATAATGAAACTCTAAGTTGGGGAACCGTTAAATTTATTGATGATGTATCTTTGTCTACGCGCGGAAATCTGCTTATTGAGTCCTCTTTAATTCAAGGAGATGGCGCTAATACGATTAACATTTCCGCGCCCTATATTGCTTTAGGAAGCTCGGACAGACTCAGAGAAGTGCCATCAATATCAGCCGCAGATAGTGTTTTTGAAGCCCAGGCAGCATTGATTGATTTAGTTGGTGGTTTATCGTTTGATCAGATTAAAGATGTAAAATTACAAAGCTCAGGTGATATTCGATTACGCGGTATTCAGCCGAGCTTTCAGCAGAGTATTGAGGGTAACGTCGAAGCGCTGGGTACGCTGACGTTAAATGCGGATCAGATTTATGCTGCCACGCAAACAAACTTCTTGATTGAAGTTGGTGACATCGTGTCACCTTCCGCCATTCAAAATTCGGTGCTAAATATTGGATTATCAGATAGCAGTACTCCGGAACTGGTATTCTCCGCTGGCAGTAAATTGTCTTTGTCGGCAAACATAATAAACCAGAACGGTAGAGTTAAGGCGCCGCTGGGAGAGATAATTTTTAATGCCGAAGATGTGACGTTTGGTGATTCCAGTCTTACTTCAGTGTCTGGTGAAAATCTGCTGATACCATTTGGCCAGATAGAGTTCGGACAGGACTGGGTTTTTGATTTGCCGGATGGAGGTTCTCTGGTTTTCGATTCCGAAATAGCGACGTTACCGGAAAAAGCGATTACAATTTCCGCTGATACAATTAATCAAAGTGAAGGCGCAATTGTAGATGTGAGTGCTGGCGGAGATTTTTTTGGATTTGAATTTAATCCTGGTGTTGGTGGATCTATTGATATACTAAGTTCGCAAAGTGCTCCCGATTCCTTTGCAATAATACCTGCATCACAACTTCAGTATGCACCTTTTGATCCAATTTTATCTCAAAATTTCGGCTTTCAAATCGGAGAGTCGCTAGTTTTGCAGTCGGGATCCGCGGTTCCCGCCGGGGAATATGCTATTTTGCCTGCAAGATATGCATTGTTGCCCGGGGCATTTCTTGTTACTGAATTAAATCGAGCGGAAAATGTAAGTTCATCGTTTTCTTCAACGCAAACTGATGGCAGCGTAATCGTAGCGGGTAAACGTGTGTTGGCAGGGACCAATATTGGTGATAGTCATTATACACAATACTCAGTATCTTCAAGTTCAATAATTGCATCAAAAGCAGATTACGATACATTTACTGCAAATTCATTTTTCTCGGCGACTGAAGGCGCCAATCGCCTTGCAAAAGATGCCGGCAGGATTTCATTGGAAGCGTCATCGACGTTAATTCTGGAAGGAAATTTGTTAGCAAATTTGATAGACAATACTTCTCTGGGGTCAATTCTTGATATTTCCTCATTGAATGTAGCGGTAGTTAATGCTCAATCTACGGCTACATTTTCTGATGATGTGCTTTTATTAAACGCCGATCAGTTAAATAATTTTGGTGCAGCCAGTGTTTCTATAGGTGCATCACGTAACGATGGTAATTTATCCATCTTATCTGATGAAGTTACAATAGCAGATAATGCAGAGTTGCAGCTTGCGGAATTAATTATTGCGGCTAAAAATAGTATTGAGCTGCTGTCTGGTGCACGAATAAATACAGTTTCCAGTTTGTCTGGTAGTGGTAGTTCTATTGCAGCAACAGATTCAGGGGCGCTAGTTGTTGCGTCTGGAATTTCTACCAATGCTCCTGAGCAGCAAGATCCGTCAGGCTCGATTACACTACAGGAAAATGCAAGCATTAATTCGTCCAGTTTAATTTCATTATCTGGCGAATCCATTAGTTTGGCTGATAACAGTTTGAATGTTGGTCAGGGAACCTTGGCTATCACATCACCCTCTATTGCTATAGGTGAAACAGCTGATCCCGAAATTATTGATGTCGAGCTAAGTGCGTCAAAACTGGATTCTTTTGAATTTAACTCGATAGAGTTACAAAGCCAATCAGCGATAAATGTAATCGACGCCACTTCGATTCAAGCAAGCAATATTACGATCAGTGCTCCAGGATTTGTTAATAGCTTAAATGCAGAAGAACAAGTATTTGCGCTAAATGCTAGCAAAGACATCACGTTAACCGGTGCTACCGATTCTGCGACAGTTTCAGCAGCCTCGGGGTTGGGCAGCCTCGAAATCACAAGCCAAAATATAGTGCTCGCCGGTGGAAATTTTGATGTAGTCGGGTTTGACTCCACGAATGTTGCCGCGAGTACAGGAATATCGATACAAGACGATGGTCAGCTATCCAGTTCCGGCGATTTAATGGTTACAACTGATTTCATTGCCGGCAATACTGGTGTGGAATATTCTATCAAGAGTAACGGCAAACTTGATGTTGTTAAAAATGCAGTCCCAGGCACTCTCGTCGATAATGTGCAAACTACTTCTCTCGGTCTTCAACTCCTGCTTGAAAGCAATGGTGACTTGACGTTTGATTCAACGTTTGATGCAAAATCAGGGTATTTGTCACTGGTATCTTTAGCCGATGGTGGAGCTGCTCCCTCCGGTAACATTGTAATTGGTGAAAGCGCAAATATAGATATATCCGGAATTGACGTATTGTTTGCAGACGACCTCACTGCAAGCACCCAGGGGGGAGGTCTGAGTATTAAATCAGCTGGTGATGTCACATTTTTAGCTGGTTCGCAAGTAAATATTAGTGGATCAAACGCAGGTTCAGATTCCGGGAGCATTTTAATTGATGCGGCGGGGACATTTACGTACGAGGGCGAATTGCAGGCTAGTACTGCTGAAGGCTACAAGTCAGGTTCGTTCTCCTTAGTAACTGATAATTTTGGTCAGGATGAAGTAATAGCCCGGCAACGATTTAATGATCTGAATGCGCGGCTCAATCTCAGTGGGTTTGTAGAACAGCGTAGCATTCAGATAGGAAACGGGAATGTAGTGCTAGATGAAGGTGTTGCAATTATTGCAAAGCAGGTTGATATATTTGCCGACGGAGGTGATTTACAAATTGACGGACAAATATTTTCCTCAGTTAGAAACGTACCGATTTCTGTTGTGCTTGCAGCGCGAAATGACTTGAACATTAATGGTCAGATTAGAGGCGCAATGATGTCTTCAAACGAAGTTGGAAATAGAGTCTCATTGCGGTCTGTTAGTGGAGATATTAATTTATCGGATACAGCGACAATAGATTTGCGAAATGAAGGTGACGGACCAGGCGGTATAATTGAATTTCACGTTCGCCAACTGGATGATCCGCGTTTTGTCGCTATTGAGGAATTTGATCGATCCAGAATTCTTGGCGCAGAGCGTATTGATCTTTTGGCGTATGCCACAGTGGATGCAGACCAGTTCACAACTTCGGGTGTTATCGATAGTTCAGCCATTAATTCGATCCAAACAGATCTACAAAGCTTTATTACTTCAGCAACCACATCGACCAATAATGTATTTTCACAGCTAGGCGTGGAAGGCGACGATGCATTTCAATTGAAGCCCGCTGTGGAAATACGCAGTAGCGGAGATTTAAGACTTTCGGCGGACTGGAACCTTGGTCAAGAGGCTTGGAGATTTAACGGTGAGGCCGGTGAGCTTGTACTACGTGCGGCTGGTAATCTGGAAATTGGTAATCCGGCAAGTTCCTTTTCGGCTGGAGAGCTAAGTGATGGATTTGATGGCGTAAATAGCGATACTCTGCGAACAGATGAGTCCTGGTCTTTCAACTTGATTGCAGGCGCTGATTTAACATCTGCTAATATCTTGGCTGTTCATTCTTCCCAGGAAATAGACCAAGATTCGGGTAATTTAACTATTGCTGCGGGAACAAGTTCAGATAAAAGAGTTGTACGTACCGGAACCGGTGATATTAACGTCGCTATTGCCGGTGATTTCGTTTTGGGCAATTCTAATTCATCATTATATACCGCTGGAATTGACAGTGGTGGGATAGCATTAAGCAGATTGGATAATTTAGAGTATCCGGATCAAGGCGGAAATATTGTTATACGTGCAGGAGGCGATCTGCGCGGCAATCCGGTTGAAAACATCTATACAGACTGGTTGTGGAAAGCCGGGGGAGAAGACCCTAGTAGCCGTCCCCGACCTGGCCAGGTATTTGAATTTGCTCCGGCCTGGACAGTTAGTTACTCAAATTTCCATCAGGGACTCGCAGCATTTGGTGGTGGCAATATAGATATAGATGCTGGCGGCGACTTGGTTGATTTTTCTGTGTCACTGCCGTCAATCGGAAAACAGGTTGGCGGTGCTTTACCAGAAGAAAATCAATTGGAAATTCTTGATAGCGGCGATCTGCGAATTCTGGCTGATGGAGATATACGTGGCGGCAGCTTTTTCGTAGGCAAAGGTTCGGGCAATGTGTTTGCCAAAGGCAGTGTTACGTCATCAGGAGTTGGTGACTATTTAGTTCTCGCAGTACAGGATTCACAACTGGAAGTAGGTTCGATCGGCGATTTAACCCTGGAAACGGTTATTGATCCCATAACACTTGATGATACGACAAACTTTGGAAATCCTAATGGTGTTACCAGTCAATCTGCCTATTTTACCTACTCGAACGACAGCGAAGTAAACGTGCAGTCTTATAGGGATATTACAATAAGAAATGCAGTTGATATTCGACAATTTGAAAATTCATTAAGATTGCTGGGGGTCAGTGGATCTGCATCGAGTTTACGTGTTTATCCAGCAATATTTGGTGCCACCAGTTTTCGAGGAGGCCTCAATATTGATCGAGGATTCACGCTTTTCCCGTCCTCAGTCGGCAATCTAGATTTAGCTGCATATAACGACCTTGTGTTAGCTAACAGCACGAGAATTTTATTGTCTGACGTTGATCCGACAATTTTACCTACGGTAACGAATCGCAAAGGATCTACCGGCTTAATAAGTACTAATACTGTTTTAAGTGGAGAGTCAGTATTCAGTGACCCAGCTATTCCAATTCATTCTTTGGGCCCGGATTCTCAAATTTCACACTTAGCATCATTAACAGGAAATATTGTTTTCAATCGACTTGCTCTTTTAACAACTCCTGAACCCGTATCTGTTGCAGCGGGTGGTGATATTATCAATATCGATTTGCAAACGTTTAATTTGCGTGACAGTGACGTGACCCGGCTTGTTGCAGGTGGCAGCATATTGTTTCCGATTACACGTGACGTAGGCGGCAATATACTGGAACAAATAGCTTCTATTAATGTAATAGGTCCTGGCCGTGTAGAGCTATTTGCTGGTGAAGACATTGATTTGGGTGCATCAAATGATGGTGTCTCTTTGACTTCCAGGTTTGGATCGGAAATAAGCAATAATGAATTTGACGGAATTACCTTACTGGCAGGAATCAAAGAATTTGAGACGTTTCGTGAAACTAACAACGCATTGTTAAATTCTCCTTCGATAGAAAATAATCCTCTGGTATCAAACTTATTTGGCTTTATTACTTATTTGGGCGCAGATCTATTTAACCTTTCAGAAAGTAATAGCCTGGTAAGTTCCGCTGCCAATAGCGAAGAATTTTTAACACTTGGTGAAAATCTTCCTCCAATTTTTCAGAGTCTGTCTTCCTCTGATCTCGAGTTTTTATATCATGTTGGAAAAGATTCCGCTTCATTTGTCAGATTTGCAAATGGGCAAATGACCCAGAATCAGCTTGTTTCTGACGTTTCAGCAAGCACATTCTTTTCCGGAGCAAGTTTTACAGTCCTAGCACAGTCTGCTCTTGGTGTTTTGGATGGGCTATCTGCATTAAACCAATATGTATTAACTGAAAATTTATACTTGTCAGAAATTACGCGTATAGGCCGAGAAGCGGCGTCTAGTGGCAGTGACAACTTTGCCCCGGTAAATGCAATTACAGATATATTGTTTCCGGGCAATGTGCTTAATTCCGGTAACATTAGTTTATTTTTCAGTACTGCGCAAACAAACAACGGTGGCAGCGTGAGTTTGTTAGCTCCTGGTGGCGAAATTAGAGCTGGCATTTCTACAGCACCCGATGCATTTGGAGTGAATAAATCATCGGCAGATTTGGGTGTGATCGCATTGCGTCAGGGGGATATTAATTTGTTTGCGCTCAACGATATTTTGATTGAGGAATCCAAGGCGTTTGCCGCGGATGGCGGCGACATTTTAGGCTTTTCAATTCAAGGAGATATCGATGCTGGGCGAGGAGCAAAAACTGCGGTAACTGCGCCTTCTATTCAAACAACTATTAGTAATGATTCAGGAATTGTATTTCGGTCAGATCCGCCATCGCTTCAGGGCAGTGGAATACGTTCATTTGTCACTTCGGAAGGCACAGAACCGGGAAATATAGACTTATTTGCGCCTGAAGGAACAGTAAATGCCGCAGATGCGGGAATTGGTACGGCCGGGAATGTCACTATTTCAGCGCGAGAAGTAATAGGCGCAGATAACATTGATGTCGGTGGCGTGTCAGTGGGTGTTCCCGATACCTCTGCGAGCAGCGCAGTGGTAGGCGGCAGCGTGTCTTCGGATACTACGTCCTCCGCAACAAATTCTGCTCTTGAAACTGCCGCAAATAGTGAAAATGAAGACGAAGAAAAGAGTGCTGGAGAGGCAGCGCTGGCTTGGTTGAACGTATTCATTCTTGGTTTTGGTGATGAAGAGGAAGCGCCTAAGGAGGAAGAGGATGATGAAACTGCCAGTATAGGAGTTTCTGTTTGCAATGACGAGGAGTCTGAAGCTTGTACGTGATCAGTAGATATTACATTTTTGTAATATATCACTATTAAACTGTGAACAAATTTGTCAACGTGTTTCAATAAGTTAGATTAAAAATATATTTTTCAAAATTCCCTATCAGTAATAAATCTGTAATTTTTATGCGATACGCTTTGTAAGATTATCGATCTCCATAACACGCTTTCAAATTGATCAAATCATGCGAATTTTACTGTCGCTACTGCTATTTTTTATTCTATCGATTCAATCAGCGCATGCTTGGTGGAATAAAGAATGGGATTACCGTAAAGAATTTTTAATTGATACGTCTGCTACAGGTTTGCCCATTGAAAATTCTGTGAACGAAGCAGTTGTATTAATTCGATTGCATCTTGGGAATTTTACATATTTTGCGGACACGCTACCTAGTGGTGAAGATATTCGTTTTATGTCGGGAGATGATATAACTCCCTTGAAACACCACATCGAATTTTACGATCCCACCAATCAAGTCGGCCTAATCTGGGTAAAGTTACCTCGATTAATTCCAGGTACGAATCTGGAAAAAATCTATATGTATTATGGAAATTCCGGTGCCGTGAAAGGCGAGGATCCGGCCGGTACTTATAGTGTAGATGATGTTTTAACCTATCATTTTAATGGAGCGCCATCCGATACTACTGCCTACAACAACCATCCACAATCAAATACGTCAGAAGAATATCCAACGGCTGTAATTGGTAATGGCGTTCAGTTTAACGGCGAATCTAATATCATCATCCCGTCGTCTCCGTCGCTAAGGCTGATTCCTGATCCCGGCAGCACAGTGTCACTATGGTTGAAATTCTCGGAAGAACAGACTGACGCTAATGTTTTTTCTTACGTTTCCGATGAAAACGCCAGCTTAAGTTTGAAAATCGACGGATCGGTTCCTTATTTGCAATACGTGAATGCCGAAGAGCAATCAGTTAAGTCTGTTTCAGAAACGGCAACAGGTCTTAATTTGGATTCGTGGCATCAGCTTACTTTTACTGTTACCGAGGAAAGAATCACGCTTTATGTTGACGGTAATGAATATGCCGTTATCGATACGAAGGTCGATGAAATGGGCGGCACAGTATCCCTAGGCGCCTGGGTCGACGGTTCCCAGGGTTTTATCGGACAGATTGATGAATTACGCATGCTTAAAACCGCGGTCACTTACGACTGGATACTGATAAATTCAAATACTCAAGGACTGGATTCGACGCTGGTCCGCGCCGGTGCGGACGGACAGCAGGAAGGTGCCGGTGAAGGGCATAACTATGTGGCTTTCTCACTTTCCAAACTAACTCTGGAAGGAAAAATTACTACCGGAACGCTTGCTGTAATGTTTGTATTTGCGTTCGTGATTATGTTTGGAAAAGGAATGTTTTTGAGCAAAGTGCGTAAAGCAAACTATTTATTTCAACGCAGGTACGCAGGAGAGGAAACAGGAAAGAAAAGTAAGCGCATAAAAACTGATCAGCAATTAACGCCTGCAGCAGTAGGTACATCACTTATTGCAACATATAAATCAGTTGGTACAGAAGATAAGAAGTTAAGAGAATCGCCGTTAAATCGCGTATTCAAAGTTGGCATGAAAGAATTACACGGCCGCTTAACTGCTTCTACTGCCGGTGCAGCAAGGACACGAACTTTATCCCCTAACTCCGTTAGCGCAATTCGCGCCGGAATGGATACTGCTATGGTGCGTGAAAATCAGCGCCTGCAAAAGCAAATGGTATTACTCACGATCGCAATTAGTGGCGGCCCGTTTATAGGACTGTTTGGAACGGTAATGGGTGTAATGATAACGTTCGCGGAAGTGGCCCTGGCGGGTAATGTTGATGTAAATGCAATTGCACCCGGAATTTCAGCTGCTCTGGTTGCGACCGTCGCAGGTCTTGCCGTCGCAATACCATGTCTGTTTGGTTACAACTACCTCGCTTCTCAAATCAAAGAAATTGTTGCCGACATGCGCGTATTTGTCGATGAATTCGAGGCGCGTGTTGCCGAGGAATTCGGGGAGTAACGGACATGGCAGAAGGCGTACATGAAGAGAATGAACCGTATGATGAAATCAACGTAGTCCCTATGCTGGATCTTGCCTACGTTTTGCTGGTGATGTTTATTATTTTGACTACCGCAACCGTACAAGGGATTCAGGTGAATTTACCGAAAGCAAGTTCGCAACCTTCTCTGGCGGAACCGCGCACCAAGGCCATTACGATTACTGAAGATGGAACGATTTATCTCGATACTTATCCTGTGACTTTATCCGAGCTGGAAGGATTATTGCGTCAATACAAAGCAGCCGATCCAACACTGCCCGTCATTATCAAGGCGGACGGAATCAATCCTTATCAACGTGTTGTTGACATACTGGATCTGGCCGGACGTCTCGAAATAACGCAACTGGGTCTGGTAACTCAGAACGTAGTGAAGTGACTATCGGGGCTGAAAGTTTAGTTAAAGCACATGGCAGACGAGGAGGAGTCCGGCGGCAAGACGAAACTGATATTAGTTGGGTTACTAATAGTGGTGTTGTCCGGAGGGCTGATTTGGTTTGTCAACGTGATGTTGGCAACGCCAATCGAGCCACCAAAAAAGACGGTACAGGAAATCAAAATAATTCGACCACCACCACCGCCGCCGGAAATAGAGGAAGAACCGCCACCTCCTCCGGAGGAAGAGGAAGTGGATATTCCAGAGCCGGAAGAAGATATTCCGGATTTGCCGGACATGGAACCGCCGCCCGGGAATCAACTTGGCCTGGATGCGGAAGGTACGGCTGGAGGTGACGCTTTTGGCTTGGCCGCCAGAAAAGGAGGTCGAGGATTAATCGGCTCAGGAGATGGTGATGCAAATCTTTGGTTTGCAAATACTGTTGTTAAATCTGCCATTTTGGATTTATTGACAGACGTAGATGGAATCACAATAACCAGGTATCGAATTCGGCTGAATGTATGGGTAAGCAGTAGCGGAGAGGTAACGAAATTGAAATTACTTGAGTCAACGGGAAACAATGAAATAGACCAAAAAATTCGCGTGGCATTGTCAGAGTTAAAGAGATTTTCGACTTTACCACCTCCCAATATGCCTCAACCCATAAAGCTGGCGATTGAAGCGCGCTAACTTGTCATGAAAGCTAACTTTATTATGTGTCATTACTCGTAAAAATTTATCCCATGAAAAAATTCATTATTTCAGTTTTTCTGGTATTTGTTACTGCTCATACTGTAATAGCAAACGAAAAAGAAGATTTAACAGTTTTGAAAAATACTGTTGTAAATTTAATGAAAACACTTGTTGATCAGGGCGTAATGTCGCGTGAGCAAGCTGAACTTTTAATTAAAAATGCGCAGGACAAGGCGGCGCAGGAGGCCGAACAATTAGTAAATCAGAAAAAAGAACTTGATGAAGATAAATCGGCCGTACGTGTTCAGTATGTTCCGGATTTTGTTAAGGATGAAATTCGAGCTCAAGTGCGACAGGAATTAAAACAGCAAGTTGTTAAAGATGTTATTAGTCATGCTAACAGAGAGCGCTGGGGAGTAAAGGATTCGTTGCCACGTTGGCTTTCAAAAATAAAAATTAGTGGCGATATGCGTGTGCGAGGCCAAGGAGACTACTATGGAAGTGGTAATGAAGAAGGTGTCTATCTGGATACAGTTGCTATAAATGACCGCGGAGCTACTCTCGCAAGTCCAGGTGGTGCTGTATCAACTGACAATTTAAATACAGTAGAAGACCGGGAACTATACCGCATAAGAGCGAGATTGAACCTGGATGCAAAAATTAACGACCAATGGAAAGCAGGTTTACGATTGGCGACTGGTAATACGCGTAATCCGGTATCCACTAACCAAACGTTGGGCAATTCCGGCGGACAATATGAATTTAATTTAGACAGAGCTTATCTACGTTATCAAGACGAAGATGAAGAAGGATATGATCGATTGAGTTTTTGGGCAGGGCGAATTCCAAATCCATGGTATTCGACAAATTTAGTTTGGGACGATGACCTAAGTTTTGAAGGGATATCCAGTACTTATCAATACAATTTTACGGAAGGATCTGGGATTTTGTACGATAAACCTAATAATGTATTTTTTACATTTGGTGTATTTCCGTTACAGGAATTTGAGCTATCTTCGCAAGACCAGTGGTTGCTGGGAACCCAGCTCGGCGGCAGTTTTTATTTCGCCAATCAATCGCGTATATCAGCAGGTGTGGCGTATTACAATTATCAAAATGTTAAAGCAACTGTTAACCCAAGAGATATTGATGAGTTTGAATCACTTGCTCCTGAGTTTACTCAAAATGGCAATACAATTACCGGTGTATTAACTCCATTATTTCCTGCAGATGACGCAATAATTTTAGGTTATGCCAGTGATTATAATCTTCTTAATATTACAAGTGAACTAGAACTAAGTATTTTTGCGCCTTACCGGTTACTTTTATCTGCCGATTATGTGAAAAATATTGGATACGATAGCAGCGAAGTTAGCGAACGCATTATAGGAATTGACGATGTTTCTTCAGAAGATATGGGATATCAAATTCAGGTAGATTTTGGCTGGCCAAGAGTTGCAAATTATGGTCAGTGGTCATTGTACGCAGGTTACAAGCATCTTGAGCGAGATGCAGTCTTTGCGGCATTTACAGACTCCGATTTTCATGGCGGTGGTACTGACACAAAAGGTTGGTATGTCGGCGGCGCATTTGGAATTGCAGAAAATACATGGATCAGTGCTAAGTGGATATCTACAGAAGAAATTGAGGGGCCCTCAGACCTGGATTGCAATGTTGTAGACTGCAGCTATGACCTGGATACCTTGCAAATTAATTTAGAGGCAAAATATTAATAGAGTTATGTCTATATTTTTTAGGCAACTATCATGTGTTTAAAATTTAAAAAATCAATTGGTTGTTGGGCAAACATTTTTCTACTTTTGGTTATAATAACTCCAATGGTTTCGATTGCAGACGTTGCTCCCCGTGGCGGAGCGACTGATCAGGCGCAGGCGCTGATTCAGCAATTGGGCGCAGAAAGAGCCAGATTGTCCGCCGAAAATTCGAAACTGAAGAAAAAATTAAAAGAAGTCGAAGGCGAACTTGAAGAATTGAAAAGCGCCAGCGAAAAAACCGATAAAAAACTTAATGTCGTACAAAGCCAGTTAAATCAAAAGACCAATTTATCTGAAAAGCTGAATGGCAAATTAGAAGAAGCGAAAAACAAAATGCAGGAGTTAATTACAAAATTCCGCGAGACCATTACCAATCTGCGGCAGGTCGAAAATGAAAGCGCGCAGCGCGCACAGGAAATAGCGCGACTGGATCGAGAGTTAAAGTTGTGCGCCACGAATAATGTGGCCCTGTCTGAACTGGGGTATGAAGTGTTGGCCAAATATGAAGACAAAGGCTTTTGGGATCGAGTCGGACAAAAAGAGCCCTTCACCAAAATCAAAAAAGTACAAATAGAAAATTTGGTAGACGATTATAAGTATAAAATCGAAGATCAGGAGTATTCGTTACCAAAAGAAAGCGAAAAAATTAGTCGTAATTAGCGAGGAAGAGCGATCCATGTATAAGCGTAAAGTTCGCGATCGGCTCGAACTTCCGGCAGCCCATTACTTCTTCTGCCTGCCCCGCTAGTTTGAATCACGAGCCAATTGGCTCAACGGCTAAATTCCAGCATGTGAGCTGTCACAATTTGTCATCGTTTGTTTATTGTTGAATAGCATCAAGCACCTGCTTTGCTTTTCTTAACTCATTGAAATATAAAGTAAAATTTAGTTTTATCGGCTTTCGGCGGCCAATAGCTATTAAATATGTTACATTTTTGAAATAACTATCCTGTAAAATCATCTAAGTTCATGGAATATAAGAAAAAATGATGAAGTTATTGTTATTGCTACTGGTCGGAGTATCTGTATGTATTAATAGTGTGATGGCGGCAGGGCCGGGTTATACGCTGCAACCAGGGGATGTTTTGTCGATTTCCGTCTGGAAAGAGCAAGATCTGCAGCAATTGGTACTGGTGCGGCCGGACGGCGGTATCTCGTTTCCGCTGGTAGGCGATTTGCAGGCGCAGGGAGCGACGGTGGAAGATTTGCGCAAGGAGATCGCACGCAAATTAGCGAAATTTATCCCCGATGTGCAAGTGAGCGTTGCTTTGCAGGAATTAAACGGAAATCTGATCTATGTAGTGGGGAAAGTAAACCGACCCGGAGTGTATCCATTTAGCAAGAATGTCGATGTAGTTCAGGCGCTGGGCATGGCGGGAGGCGCCAACGCATTTGCTGCATTAAATGAAATCAAAGTATTACGCCGTGAAAACGGCAGATTACGATCCATAACGTTTCGTTACAGCGATATTGAAAAAGGCAAAAACCTGGAACAAGCAATTGTATTACAAAGTGGCGATACAGTGGTTGTTCCTTAATTCAATTGAGTAATCAAATTCTGTAAAACTAATGACTGTAGAAAACATGAATAAGCGTTCTTCTGTAAATGTTGTAACATTAGTTTTGTTGAGTATGTTTGCGTATCCAGTCTGTGCCGGGAACTGGTTTTATCAGGCAACTTTGTCGTCCCAGGTGGAAGCCGATGATAACAAACGATTACGTGCGTCGGACGAAGAAGGAACAGTCGGTGTTGAAATACGCGCAACCCTGGAATTGTCGAAAAAAACCGAAACCAGCGACATGTATATACGTGGCGCATTAAGCTCTGATCGTTACGACGGTGACGATGACGGCGGGCTGGATTCGGATGACCAGTATTTATATGCGGGGGGAAGCTGGCGTACCGAGCGTTCTGAATTTTCCATCGATGGCGAATTTAGGCGTGAATCGACATTGCTTACAGAGCTGGAAGACACGGGCTTGTTTGCAGACGTGGAAAGACGCGTTACAAAAGCGATTACTCCACAGTTCGCATACAGTTTATTCGAAAATACACAATTAATAACGGGAATTAGTTATACCGACGTCGAGTTCCCCAACACGATTCCGGCCAGCTTGACCGAATATGATTTCAAGAGTGCGAACATCGGAGTGTCGCATAGCATAGATGATCGTAGTGCGGTTTCGCTGACAGTATTTCATTCCATGTATGAAGCGGATACGTTCGATAACGATGTGGATACCACCGGCGCCAATTTGCGCTACAGCACGGTACTTAGTGAATTTTGGTCGGTATTTGCAGGTATTGGCTATCGAGATTCAAAGTTTAAGAATGTAGTAGGCGGGGCGACTGTGCGTGACGACGATACCGGTGCATTGTATGAAGCAGGAGCAACCAGGCGTTCAGAGTTATCTGAAATGCAATTTACATTAAGCAATGAATTGCAACCAAGTGCTTCCGGAAACATTAATGAACGTACTGAATATCGATTTGATTATAGACGCTTGTTTACTGAACGATTTACCGGACGCCTTAAGTTTTTGTGGCTGGAAAACGAATCGGTTAATTCCAATAACGACAGTAATGATCGCGAATACTGGTCGGCGGAAATTATCGGCGAGTATCGTCTGACCCCTTCCTGGTATTTAACCGGACGATATCGTCATCGAGACCAGGAATTCGATAATACCGCAAATTCTTTTGACGCCGAGTCGGATGCTGTCATTATAGGAATTCGTTACTCTGGTCGAGAGACAGCACTGTAGTTTTTGATATGAATAGTGATGCTGCCATTGCGACGAATGAGTTGGATGATGCGTTTGAATCCGGCAAGTCCCTGAGTGAATGGCTGGCTATATTAAAGCGCAGACGCGGTGCAATATTTATTACGCTGCTGGCAAGTGTAATAATTACGATTTTAGTTGCGTTTCTGTTTCCTGCCACCTACCGCTCCACTGCCACCATTTTAATTGAGCAACAGGAAATTCCGCAGGATTTCGTTCGATCGACCATTACCACGTTTGCCGATCAGCGCTTGCAGGTCATCCAGCAACGCGTGATGACCTATTCAAACTTGTTTCAAATTATCGATCAGTTTGATTTGTATCCGGAAATGCTTGAGCGGGAGCCGCGCGAAGTTGTATTGGAAGAAATCAGAGACGCAATTTCACTTGATATCATCAGCGCCGATGTAATCGATCCACGTAGCGGCCGACCGACCCAGGCTACGATTGCATTTAATGTTTCGTTTGACCACGAATCAGCCGGACTGTCGCATAAAGTTGCGCAAAAAATTATGGATCTGTTTCTGGAAGAAAATATTAAACAACGTACCCAGAAGGCAAAGGAAGCCACCAGCTTTCTGGAAGAAGAGTCTAACAAACTGGAGCAACAAATTGCTGAACTTGAAGAAGAGTTGGCCGAGTTTAAAAAAGGTAATGTAGAAAAATTACCGGAACTGGTGTCGATGAACATTACGCTAATGGATCGAACCGACCAGGAAATCAAGCAAGTTGATCAGCAATTGCGCGCATTGAAAGAACGAAAAATTTATCTGGAGTCGGAATTAGCGCAAATGAGTCCGACGGAGGCGCTGTACAGTGAGCAGGGCGATCGCCTGCTGGGAACCAATGATCGATTAAAAGTATTACGAATTCAGCTGGCGCAAATTTCCGGTGTGTATTCAGAAGATCATCCGGATATATTAAGGCTAAAGCGTGAAATCGAAGCGCTGGAATCAGAAGAAG
>JANQOT010000177.1 GCA_028285655.1 Gammaproteobacteria bacterium | reverse complement strand
AAAACAATGAAACTATACAGAAGAAGGGAACCTAACGTTGAACTCACTGAGTCGTCAAGCATTAACCTATTTGAGCGAATCTGAAAAAGGCGACAAGCTTGCACAAAACAAGCTTTGCTGTCTGATTCTATTGCTGGACAAAGAATACAAGTCGAAAATAGTACAACTCGATGAAGTATTATTGTTCCATATTCTTAATCACCTGGCCGATTGCTGTATCGAGTCTTTTAAAGAATACGGGAAGATCGATCATGCCTTTGAACAGCTAATTAGAAAACTTGCGCTGGCCGATTTGAAACTTGGCGACAGCCGTATCATGGCGTTCAACCGTTGCACCTACTTTGCCCGAGTAATTTCCGGCGAACTAAAGACTCCCGATCTGGATGACGAAGTAAACTTCGCAACCGACACTGTTCCCGACGTTGAAATCACCCCGGAAGACCGGCAGGAACAAAAAGTCGAAAAAGTGTCTGTTAAAAAAGCCATGCAGCCTGAAGAAGAAGAGGAGGACGGCGTTCCTACCGAAACTGAATTCAATTCAATTCCTGCACCGGATTTACACAATATAAAAATTGAAAGTAAAATTCCTCCGCATAAGAGTAAAAAATTCTCGCAAATCTACAAACTGTGGAACCAGGATTTAAATCCGACTTTAAAAGAAAACACCTCCGCCTAGCTTGATAATTCCGAATTTGGGCAAAGATTTAAGTTGAGCATTATAAAGATGCTTGCCTAGGTAATTTAAAACCTGCACTTTGACATATTGGTATAAACCCGCGTACGCGAGTAAAAATAATTCTTTCGTTCTTGGCTTCGATTAGGCGTATAATCGACTTCGATTTATACCGATGTAAATTCGAAACTTAACAGGAGCCCGACATGAATGAAGACAAATTCAATATGGAGTTGAGAAAATTTTTAAAGAAAGTCGGTGTAAGCTCGCAGCGGGAGATCGAGCAAGCCGTTCACCAGGCGATCGATACCGGCGCACTTAAAGGAAACGAATCTTTACAGGCCAAAATGGTACTGACCATACCTTCGCTGAATTTAAGCACTGAAATTGACGGTACTATTAGCCTGGATTAGAAAGAATTCAGGTTTATATTCTTTTTTTTCTAACTACACTTCGTCGGGAATTTTGACCGAATACAGTTAATTCTAGACTGGCCTCACATTGATACAATAAATCCGAATTATCTGACGCACCTTTCTTTTATTTTCTTGTCACGCTTTTATTGAGAACTTATCCAATAAATAAGGCATGGAATTGTCGATGAACGAGCCACATTTATGAAATGTGATCGGTACGACATTAAATTTAATTTCGTTTATATCTAATAAGCTCTGAAGGGAAATCATGGACAAGGATGTCCGCTCTTTAAAAAGGACAGTTTAATACCGGTAACGGGTAATTTAGACAAAATTATGGACAATTTCGAAGAGACAGTAGTTAACCCGAATATCTGCCTAAAAGATATTGACGGTCAATTGCAACGGGTTAACCGCAAGCAGGAGCCAGTGGAATCTGTAATTGAGGATGCAAGCTCTTGCAAGAAATCAGTGAACGGATATTTTCTGTTTGCTGCTACTGCTATTGTTGTTTTAATTATTACAATCCTCGCCCGCAGCTAGATCTTATAGCATCAGCGACCACGGGTCGCTTAATCTTGTTTTCAAACTTGTAATAAATTTTACCGCCGCAACTCCGTCGATTGCACGGTGATCATAGCTTAAAGAAAGCGGTAACATTAGTCGTTCGACTATTTTTTCTTTTACTTTAACCAATTTGTTTTGCGTGCGCGACACGCCAAGTATGGCGACTTCCGGGTAGTTAATTATTGGCGTGAAGTGTTGTCCGCCAATTCCACCTATGCTGGAAATACTCATACAACCACCCTGCATATCTTTGGGAGTGAGTTTTCCCGCCCGTGCTTTTTCGCTGACTTCCATTAATTCTTTTGCCAGAACCGGAATCTTTTTGTCATCGACATTGCGGATTACCGGAACTACCAGTCCACGTGGGGTATCGACTGCGATGCCAATATGAAAATATTTTTTGCGGATCAGCGCTGTAACCGACGCATTCACCGATGCATTAAAGTCCGGGTATTCGGCCATGGTTTTGGCCAGTGCTTTGATAATAAACGGCAGCATTGTCAATTTTGCACCTTCCGCTTCCACCTGCTGTTTTAATTGTTTGCGGGCGGATTCCAGTTCAGTAATATCGGCTTCGTCAAACTGGGTGACATGCGGTGCAGTGTGCCAGGCATGCGACAAATGTTGCGCCGACACCTGCTTGAGTTTATTTAACGCGACTTCTTCAACCGGGCCAAACTGGCCAAAGTCCGGCATAGTGTAATTTGAGTTGGTTCTTTCAGGCGACTGCCTGCCCGACGTTAAATTTTGTTTAACAAAACCCTGTACGTCTTCTTTTACAACTCTTCCCTGCCCGGCGCTACCGGGGACTGCAGTGATATCCACGCCAAGTTCGCTGGCATACTTTCTAACTGCCGGGCTTGCGTAGGCGTCGTCACCAGTGGATTTTACCGTAGCGGGTTTTGGTTCTTGAATGATGACCGGCTTGTTTTCGTCTGTTGGCGTTTTTTTCTCGCTTGCCTTTTTTTCGGGTTTATCATTAGAAGAATCGGTTTTGTCTTTTGGCTGTTCGGGTTCCGGCGTTACGGCAGCCACATTATTTTCAACCGTTACCAACGGGTCGCCCTGATTGATTTTATCGCCTACGGCCACCGCAATACTTTTTACGATTCCGGCCTGCGGCGACGGAAATTCCATCATGGCCTTGTCGCTTTCCAGTGTGACCAGCGGCTGATTCTCGGCAATATTGTCGCCTACCGTAACCAGCACCTCGACGACGTCGACATCCTCGAAATCTTCCAGATCGGTTGCGGTAATGGTAATTTCTTCAGACACGGCGTTTAGGCAATCATCGGGTTAATGCGTTCCTGGTCGATGCCGAAACGATTGATAGCGTCCAGCACCAGAGAAGTTTTTACTTTGTCCTGCTGCGCCAGCTCATATAAAACCGCCACGATGATATACCGGTAGTCGACTTCGAAATATTCGCGCAGTTTTTCGCGCGTATCGCTTCTGCCAAATCCGTCCGTGCCCAGCACGCGGTAGCTGTACGGCACCAGAGAGCGGATTTGTTCGGCGTATAACTTCACGTAGTCGCTCACCGCGACCACCGGAGCATTCAATTGTTGCAGGCATTCGGTGGCGTAGGCTTTTTTCTGCGGTTGATCGGGATGCAGCATATTCCAGCGCTGTGTTTCAATCCCGTCCCGGTAGAGTTCATTAAAACTGGTCGCGCTCCAGATGCGTGCGCCGATCGAATATTCATTTTCCAAAAATTCCGCCGCCTGAATGGCTTCGCGTAAAATCGTACCGCTACCGATCAGTTGAATTTTATTGTCGTGGTCGGCGGCGTCTTTAAACATATACATGCCTTTGACAATTCCCCTGGCGGAATCTTTCGGCATTGGCGGGTGTTTATAATTTTCGTTCATCACCGTAATGTAGTAAAAACAGTCTTCCTGTTTTTGGTACATTCGCACTAAACCGTCGTGAATAATGACCGCCAGCTCGTATCCAAAGGTCGGATCATAGCTGCGGCAGTTGGGAATAAAATTGGCCATGATATGGCTTTGTCCATCCTGGTGTTGCAAACCTTCGCCCGCTAATGTCGTACGGCCGGCGGTGCCACCCAGCAAAAATCCACGTGAATGGCTGTCGGCGGCCAGCCAGGCGAGATCGCCGACCCGCTGAAAACCAAACATGGAATAAAAAATATAAAACGGAATCATGGCAATGCCGTGATTACTGTACGCCGTGGCCGCCGCAATCCAGGAAGAGATCGCACCGGCTTCGTTGATCCCTTCCTGCAGAATCTGACCCTGTTTGTCTTCCCGGTAATACATCAGTTCATTGGCGTCGACCGGATCGTACAACTGCCCTTTGCGTGAATAAATCCCGGTGGTACGAAACATTCCCTCCATGCCGAAGGTGCGTGCTTCATCCGGAACAATCGGAACAATGTATTCTTTTAAATTTTTGTCGCGCGTCAGTGCGGTCAACGCACGCACAAAAGTCATGGTCGTGGAAAATTCACGGTCGCCGCTATCTGCCGTTAACTGTTCAAAAACTTTCAGCCCGGGAATCGACAAAGGCTTGTGTTTGGCATTGCGTTGCGGAATCGGCCCGCCCAGGTTTTTTCGGCATTCTTTTAAAAATTTTATTTCCGCGCTGCCTTCATCCGGTTTGTAAAAAGGAACTTTGTCCAGTTGTTGGTCGGAAACGGGAATACGGTAGCGATCACGAAACTCCTTTATCGATTCCTTTGCCGGCTTTTTAAGTTGATGCGCAATATTAAGGCTTTCGCCGCTCTTCCCAAGGCCGTAGCCTTTTACCGTTTTGGCTAAAATTACGGTCGGTTGTCCTTTATGTTTGGTTGCCGCGGCATACGCTGCGTATACTTTTTGCTGGTCGTGGCCGCCGCGATTGAGTCGCCACAAGTCTTCGTCGGTTAGTTTTGAAACCAGTTCGGCCAGCTCGGGATACTTGCCGAAAAAGTGTTCGCGCGTGTAGGCGCCGCCCTTTGCCCGGTAGTTTTGATAATCACCGTCAAGCGCTTCTTCCATACGTTTGACGAGAATGCCGGTTTTGTCCCGCGCAAACAGCGGGTCCCAGTTTGATCCCCAGATGACTTTAATCACGTTCCAGCCGGCACCGCGAAACACGCCTTCCAGTTCCTGAATAATTTTTCCGTTGCCGCGCACCGGACCGTCCAGACGCTGTAAATTACAGTTGACGACAAATATCAAGTTGTCGAGATTTTCCCGCGCTGCCAGCGAAATCGCACCCAAAGATTCGGGTTCGTCCATTTCGCCATCGCCGGTAAACACCCAGACTTTTCGATCGGCCGCATCTTTTAGTTCGCGATCATGCAGATACTTCATAAACCGGGCCTGGTAGATACCGGTAATCGGCCCCAACCCCATGGATACGGTTGGAAACTGCCAAAAGTCCGGCATGATCCAGGGGTGCGGATATGAAGTCAGTCCCTTGCCGTCGACATCGCGGCGGAAGTTACGCATTTGTTCTTCAGTAAGCCGCCCTTCCAGATAGGCACGCGCATACACACCGGGGGCGGCGTGACCCTGAAAATACACCAGGTCGCCGTTATGATTTTCGCTGGGACCACGGAAAAAATGGTTAAAACCGACGCTGTACAGGGTTGCCGCCGATGCGTAGGAAGAAATATGCCCGCCCAATTCCGTCGTCGTGTGCGCAGCCTGCACCACCATCGCCAGAGCATTCCATCGTTCAAGCGAACGAACCCGGTGCTCCAGGGAAGGGTCGCCCGGCAAGCGTTCTTCATCGATCGGTGCAATCGTATTAATGTAAGGAGTGGTGGTTTTAAACGGCAGATTAACGCCGGCACGGCGCGCTTCGCTGATCAATAGTTCAATTATAAAATGCGCGCGCTCTTCCCCGGCGTGTTCGAGAATATCGTGAAGTGCTTCCGCCCATTCCTGGGCTTCTTCGTCTTCGATCTCAGGCCTGGTTGTCACCTATTCCCCTTTGTTTTTCAAGTTGTTTACCAACACGTTGAGTATGCAATTTAATGGATACGGCTTACAGCCAAAAAATTACAACACATGGTTACATTATAGATTTAATTGCATCACCGAGTAATTTAAATTCATCTTTACGCATGCTTGATTTACGCCATGCCAGACCGATGGTACGGTAACTGCGTTCCGATAAATCCTCAACGACCACATCGGTATTGTTTAAAATACCGCTGTTTAATGCGATTTCAGGTAAAAACGTAATGCCCAGGTCGCTGTTTACCATTTGTACCAGGGTAGTAAGGCTATTGGCGGAAAATTTGTTTATCTGGTCCTGCTTGCGGATCTTGCAGGCACTCAATGTATGGTCGCGCAGACAATGCCCGTCTTCCATTAAAATAATGTTGTTTGAATCCAGTTTACTTAACTTGTAATTGTTGGGAACGATCTTGGAAGTATCTTTTTGGTACGCCAGCTTAAAGTAATCTTTAAATAACGGCATCGTGTCCACGTTTCTCAAATCAAACGGCAGTGCCAGTAACAATAGATCCAGTTCGCCTTCCAGCAGGGCCGCGTGTATGCGCGTGGTCTGGTCCTCTTTCAGATACAGATCCAGTTGCGGAAACTTTTTTCGCAATAACGGCAATACCTTGGGCAATATAAAAGGAGCAATGGTGGGGATTACGCCGATCTTTAATGGACCGCTTAACGGTGCTTGCAAGGATTGCGCGTAATCGACCATCCCTTCGATATCAAACAATACCAGTCGTGCCTGACTGGCAATTTGTGCACCGATAGAAGTGATCGTGACGCTGCGGTTGGTCCGGTCTACCAGCGATACCTGTAACAGGTTTTCCAGTTCCTGTATCGCTACGCTAAAAGCGGACTGGGTAACAAAACAGGCCTGGGCGGCTCTGCCGAAATGCTTGTGTTCCTCCAGTGCCACAAAATAGCGCAACTGCTTGACAGTGGGTAAATGTTTCATATGTAAAATCGATTATTGTATTCTAAATAATCAATTTTACATAAATTATGGTCGGCGTAAACTAGCCAGCGTTAACTGTATTCAGTAGTCCCCTACTCCTCGGTCGTAACGGCAGTTACTCCTCCCTACCTGAATTTATACGGCCGAGGTTTTTTAACTTTCACTGCATCATCTGCGCGCCATCGAGATCAGGTCGTCGATCGCAGAGCGGTAAAACGAAAATAACAACACCGAGTAGGTGAGTGCGCCGATGGATATCAACGCCGCCAGTTCAAAAATAGGATTACTTATATAGGGTGCCACCGTGTGCTTGGCGAGCACCACCGCTCCGTACATTACCGTTGCCATTGCCGCCGGTACCATAAACTGTCGAATATAGCGGCTAAACGTCAGCCCGATAATCGGCAGGGAAATGCGCATCGTGATCAAAAAGTGTATTGGATACGCGATGAGCCATGCGTAGCAGACACCGATCAATCCCCATTTAATGCCGATTAAAAATGCCGTCGGCATGACTATGCACCCGATCGCGAAAACCTTGGCGCCCGCATCCGGACGACCCAGGGCGTTTAAAACCGGATCGGTAATATTCATCATGCGCAGCGCCATGGCCACGCTAAGAATTTGCAAAGGCAAACTTGTTGTCAGCCATTTTTCTCCCAGCAACACTGAAACTAATTCCGGTGCAACACTTGATATGCCGAAAAAAACCGGAAAAACGATAACGGCAAGAATACGTACCGCTTTACAAAGATGTCGTTGTACTTGTTCTCGATTTTCCTGAATTTGCGAAAAAGCAGAAAAACCGATTTCATTGAGAATGGCGTTAAATTTTTCCAATGGCAAAGTAGCCAGTCGCATGGCTACAGCGTAGAAACCCAGAATTTCTTTTCCGAGAAATTTACCAATTATAATTTCGTCGGCTTTTACAAATAAGCTGTACAACATGCACTGCAA
>JANQOT010000171.1 GCA_028285655.1 Gammaproteobacteria bacterium | reverse complement strand
ATAACCACCCACAAGGGCAGGGTGACAATGCCGGCGATTACGACAATAGTAATGAACCAGCCAAGCGAATCATTGCCGCGCCGGAACATACCGGGTCGTGCAATGGAGAAAGCGCTGGCCATGGAAGGGTTGCCCTTATCGCCAGTGAGCGCGATCCATTAATTGCACGGCTTGTGCGTTTAACTCACCGAGTGTATCCAGGTTCAATGCATCCGCCTTGAAAGGTCCCCACTGCTTCAGGATATCGTTGGTATCGATATTGTCGTGCAGCGGATACTCCATATTTACATTGCCGTACCATTGTTGCGCCTGCTCGGTCAGTAAAAATTCTATTAATTTTGTGGCTAGCTCAACATGCTTCGCGTGTGCGGTAATACCGATGCCGCTGATATTGACATGGACACCGCGGTCGCCTTGATTCGGCCAGAAAACAGAAACCATGGATGCGGCGGACTGTTCTTCTTCGGAGCCGGTCAGCATTTTGCCAAGATAATAAGTATTCACTACCGCGAGGTCGCATTGCCCGGCTGCGACGGCTTTTATTTGATCGCGGTCGCCGCCCTGTGGTTTGCGCGCAAAGTTTTTCACGAAGGCGTCGGCCCATTGTTGCGTGGTCTCGACGCCGTGGTGAGCAATCAACGATGCCACCAGCGACTGATTATAAATATTGTTGGAAGAGCGGATACAAATACGTTCACGCCAATTTGCATCGGTCAGATCTTCATACGACGACAGTTGCTCGGCCTTTACTTTTTCATTGTGAAATACAAAGGCGCGTGCACGCACCGACAGGCCCAGCCAGTATCCCTGCGGGTCGCGGTACTGTTGCGGTACGGACTCCAATATTGCAGCGTCGGTAACCGGTTGCAGTAAGTCGGCGACTTTGGCGCGGTGCAGACGGCCCGCATCGACCGTAATCAGCACGTCGGCCGGCGTATTCTCGCCTTCGCTCACCAGACGCTGAATCAGTGCGTCGGCTTTACTGGTCACCAGGTTGACCGTTACATTCTGTTGCTCGGCGAACTGGTCGAGCAGTGGTTTTATCAATGCTTCTTTGCGGGCTGAGTAGACATTGAGTTCGTCCTGAGCGCCGGCCGGAGCCGTGAGCGCCAGCGATAGAATTATGTAAAGCATTGATTTAAAATAAGGTTTCAACATATTTATAATCCTTTTCTATGGGGCGGGCCATGATCCATGGATACACAGATAATAACACAAATGAGATGTATTCTTGTTTAATTTACGCTTTTACGGGTGCTACAGCGCAGTAAACGGCGCCACTCCTGGATTCGAATTTATGCGCAGCGAGACCTGATTGTGCCCAATCCCGACGTTTTGATCTCTGCCGACGTTCGTTCACGTTGGACGGTATTCGCGACTGCGAATCCGCTATCGGAACGAATCTTGAACCAGGCGGAGCAGTTACAATCCTTGTGGCAGCAAAGCCCGTATTGCGCGCGCATGTGCATGCAGTATCCGGACGTGCTGGAAGAGCTGGTCGCGCTGCCGCAATCGTTACCTCATCCTTCTGTTGTTGATTACCGGAAAATATTACGTTCTTTGACCGCAGAAATTGTTGATGAAGATCAGTTCAAACAAATCCTTCGCCGTTTTCGAAATACCGAACTGGTAAAAATTTGCTGGCAGGATCTGGTATTACAGATTGACGCGTTTCATGTGCTGCGCGAGTTAAGTGCGCTGGCCGATGCCTGTGTTTGTATCACTGCCGACTGGCTGCGAACAAGACTGGTGGAAAAACATGGCGAACCGCTGACTGCGGATAGTGAAGTTGCGCATCTGGTCGTGATTGCGTTGGGAAAACTGGGTGGCCGGGAACTGAATTTTTCTTCCGACATCGATGTGATGTTTTGTTTTTCCGGTAGTGGAACTACCAATGGCACACGCAGTATCGATAACCAGCAGTTTTTTATTTACCTGGCGCAGCAACTTATTCATTTTTTATCCGATATCACCGCGGACGGTTTCGTCTACCGCGTGGACTGTCGATTACGGCCGTTCGGAGAATCCGGCCCGCTGGTGGTGAACTTTAATCACCTGGAAGATTACTACCAGACCCACGGCCGCGAGTGGGAACGTTATGCCTTTATCAAGGCGCGGGTGGTGTACGGCAGCGACCGCGATCGCGATTTATTTAAAAAAGTGGCGGCGCCGTTTGTGTACCGCAAATATATCGACTTCGGTGTCATTGATACGCTACGCGAAATGAAACACATGATTGCCGAACAGGTCGCCAAGGCGCGTTACCAAAACAATATAAAACTGGGCGCGGGCGGAATTCGCGAAATAGAATTTATTGCCCAGTTTTTTCAATTAGTGAACGGCGGGCGCAATACCCGCTTGCAAACGCAGCATATCGAAGATGCATTGCAGGAAATCGAGCATGCAGGTTATCTAAGCCCTGCCGATGTACGTGCGTTGACCCGGTCGTATATATTTTTACGCTGTGTGGAAAATCGTTTGCAAATGCGCAACGATGAACAAACGCATGTTTTGCCCGGTGATGACGAAGTGATGTTAACGCTGGCGCAGTCGATGAACTACGCAAGCGCCGATGATTTTATGCGCGTGTTGCGCTTATGCTTAAACCGCGTGAGCAAAATTTTTGCGCAAATCAGCGAAGCCGAATCCAGCCCCGAACAGGGCGACGATATTTATACGCAGTATTGGGATTTAATGACGGCCGCCAACGAAGACGACTCGCAAATTAGTTTCGATACGATCGAGTTTAAAGATTTTGAGCATATCCATAAAAAACTGATCGAACTGAAAAAAACTCCTGCGTATAAAAGTCAGGATGCAGCCGGCCGCGAGCGGTTGAATGCGTTTATGCCGATATTTTTGCGTCGTCTGCAACAAGTGGAGTCGCCGGCGCTGGTAATGGACCGCTTGCTGTTATTGATAAGCAAGGTACTGCGGCGTTCTGCCTATCTGGTGTTGCTAACCGAAAACTCGATTGCGCTGGATCAACTGGTCGCAGTCGTTTCATCCAGCCCGTGGATCGGCAAACATTTAACGGCTTATCCGTTATTGCTGGATGAACTGGTGGCATCCTCACGCGACGACTTCGAATTTAGTAAAGAGGAAATCGAGCAGCAGTTTAATAATGAAGTGTTGCAGCAAGCGCAAAGCGATTACGAGCAGACACTGGAACAGGTGCGTATGTTTAAACATGCGCGCGAATTGCGAGTAGCCTGCGCCGATGTACAGGACAAGCTTTCCATTATGAAAGTCAGCGATCAACTGAGCTGGACAGCGGAAGCGATTGTCAGCGGTTGCCTGCGTTATCTGGAAA
>JANQOT010000170.1 GCA_028285655.1 Gammaproteobacteria bacterium | reverse complement strand
GGGTATTGCGGGCAAATTAAGCATGGCGCAGCCATTCATTATTGAATTACAAGGTTAAAAATACTCTGGCTACCGACTTGTGAGGACACTTGCCCGCGGGTATTGCGGGCAAATCAAGCATGGCGCAGCCATTCATTATTGAATTACGAGGCTTAAAAATACTCTGGCTACCGACTTGTGAGGAGGTCACTACTACTTTTAGGCAAACGGCGACAAGTCCTGGCTTGAGTAACCGCTAAACAGCAAAGGCTAAGCCGCTTAGTACAGGAACTGTGGAATCATGGGTAATTTAATCATCCATCTTGTTCCCCATGCTCGAACCTATGTGGAATCATGGGTAATTTATTCATCCATCTTGTTCCCCATGCTCGATTGGATTCGCTAAAAAATTAGCATCCAAAATTCACTTGGTTAACAGTAACTTATTTGATTTGGTCAACTGCAATAAATATGTTTCAGCGCCGTGACGTATCCAGGTATACCGACGTCCCTGCAGTAAATTCGATAATGGAACTGTTTCAGAACATTGCTCGCATTGCTTGGATTTGCAAACTGGATTTTCTGGCATTTTGCGCTCCCCATTGGAAAATTACGAAAGAAACGTAATGATAATCATTCTCATTCGTAATTGCAAGCCTTATTTTCGGCTTTTTAAAGATGACTAAATCTTCAATTGACTTAAATCCAGTCCGCTTCTACCCATGGGTGGGCACCAGTAGTAGTTACCGGTCAGAGGTTTTGAAAAGGAAAATAGCGCATCGGTAATGCCGTCGTCCTGGCCCGACATTCGGCTCAACAGTGTTTCAAAGGCATCGAAGTTTTTGCCAAAGGTAACGAACATCAATCCAGCCTGCTGATTTTCTATCCAGGGCATGGATCGCCGCAACATAAATGCCGGCGGATCGAAGTCTTCCTGTTCGACTCTTTTGACATGAGCACTTTCAGGTGCACTGCTTATTTCATGATTATCTTCTTTACTGCGCCCGATAATGGCATCCTGGTCCACTTGCAATAAGGACTCGAAATGATTCAAGTCGTGCAGCCATTGTTGTATCGCGACAAAGCTGGAGCCATCCATTCCCTGGCCTTTGTTCTGTACGATCGCAGCATCAATAGCAGCCTTGTCTTTGGGATTTTCCGTGCCGTCTTCGTAACCGGTAAGATCCAGCCCGCTACCGTATTTAAAACCGTCGACCACGCTATGAAGTTCAAACGCCGGGTCGGCAATAACTTCTACCGCGCGCCCGCGATGCAATAGTTCACCGCGATCTTCACCGCGTAGCCAACACCACAAATCTCCGGTAGTTGCCGGAATGGATACCGGCCCCTGTGTATAATCGGGAAATGTAGTCAGCCCGGGAACATCCTGACGCAACGCATTGACTACTTTCGCGCCGAAGCCCATCACAATACTTTTTCCCTCCACCATGTGGCTGAGCGCGGTCAACGCAGTTTTGAGCTCTTTTGGATCTTTAATGACAAAAGTGAGATAGCGAGAACGCTGCGGGATGTCTTGCAAAATTCCAGCTTGTACAGATTCCATATCAGTTGGCTAATAAATTTTTAATTTAAGTGAATTTTTACCCATATGCCAGGCGAACCGGGCAACCATAAAGTGTTTACGCAGTTTGCTGATGACCGTAAAGTTTGGAGTATAAACCATTTGCAGTCATCAATTCTTCATGCCGGCCCTGTTCTGTAATCGTACCGTCTTCGAACACATAGACCCGATCAGCCTGCCGCACCGCACTCAAGCGATGCGCGATAATGATCGTGGTGCGATCACGTAAAAACTTGTGCAATTCCTGGTGAACTCGTGCTTCGGTATCCGCGTCCAGAGCAGACGTCGCTTCATCCAGTATAACTACATTCGGATTGGTCAATGCCATACGTGCAATCGCAATTCTTTGACGCTGGCCGCCGGACAATCGAATTCCGTTCAATCCGATTAAACTGTCCAGACCGCGAGGCAATTTTTCGACCACACTTCGAATTTGCGCCACTTCAAGGACTTCCCATAGTTTTTCATCGGGCACTTCACGGCCCAGAGTCAAATTCATGCGCAATGTGTCGTTAAACAATGCCGGATGTTGCAATACGCAGGCAACATGTTCGCGTACCGTATCCAGACCGATTTTCGACACCGGCACGCCGTCAAAATTTATTTCGCCGAATAACGGCGGATACAGTCCCAGTAGTACTTGCACCAATGTTGATTTTCCTCCGCCGCTGGCACCGACCAACGCGACTTTTTCACCCGCGGCGATGGATAAATTGACCCCTTCCAGCACATACGGCCCGTCTCCGTAGGCAAACTTGATATTGTTTAGTTCCACGCTTACACCGCGTTTACCCTTGAAAGGATTCACTTCGTGTTGATAAACCGGCTCATTCGGCAGGTACATTAAACTGTTAATGCGTCCCAACGCAGCCTTGGCTCCAAAATAAGAATACTGGATATTCAGAACATCCTGCACCGGTCCCATCATGAACCACAAATAGCCAAACACTGCGATCATTTCACCAATCGACAAACCGGCAAACAACACCATTAGCATGCCAACCGCTCGAAAAATATCAAATCCGACCAGAAAGATTACGAACGAAAGACGATTTGCCGCGTCACTCTTCCATGAAAACGCCATTGAATGATCACGCACATTTGATGCCAGACGATCCACGCGGGACAAATAGAAACGCTCGCGATTGCTGGCACGAATCTGTTGGATTCCATCCAGTGTTTCGGTCAACGCCTGCTGAAAAATTTCAAATGCACGATTTTCCTTTTTCTTGAGGTGCTTGACGCGTTTCCCCATGGCCATTGTGAAATAAATCACCAGCGGGTTCATTAATAGTATGAAAAGCGCTAATTGCCAATGCAGCCACAACAGGACCATGGCGACACCAACGATTGTTAACGCCGACACAATTACTTTGCTGACGGATTCGCCCGCAAACTGATCCACCGTATTCAGGTCGGTCACAAAAAGCGACGATACCGTTCCGCCACCCACGGTTTCGTATTCCGACATAGCAACGGATTGCAGGCGATTTAACAACTGCGAACGAATTCTATAAATGATTTCCTTGGAAATACTGACAAATTTTTTGGTCTGCAGAACGTTAAGCCCCACTGATACCAGTCGCAGGAAAATCGTTACTACCAGAATTCCGCCAATATAAAATATCGGATCATGCGGGCCACTCGAAAAAACAGCATTGAACGCTGCTACGACTTTACCGGGTTTTTCCAGCAGGATTTCATCGACCAATAAAGGAATCAGCAACGGAATAGGTACGCTTGCAATTACAGCAAGCACCGCAATCAAATTAGCGATCAGCAACTGCTTACGGTGCTGCAACGCTAGTTCAACAATATATTTAAAAGTATATTTTTTCGGTGTAGATTCCATTACCGGTAAAGTTGGCAAATCAGTTTCTGCGCTACGTATAAAGCCTATTGCAACAGGTTTTTATTCCGCCTTCTGGTTCTCTTTTTGCTCTTCCAGCAGAGAAGCGCGCACTTCTTCCATATCAAGTTCTTTCACTTTCCCCAGAACATCTTCCAGTTGCGCAGGCGCCAATGCACCTGCCTGATTAAACAACAAAACTTGCTCTCTGAATATCATCAAATTCGGAATGGAGCGAATTTGACATGCCTGCGCCAATTCAGTTTGTTCTTCCGTGTTTACTTTGGCAAATACCACATCAGGATGATTTTCCGAGGCCGTTTCAAATGTGGGTGCAAACGACTTGCAGGGGCCACACCATTGCGCCCAGAAATCGATAATAACGATGTCATTACCCTGAATGGTATCGTTAAAATTGTCAGAATTCAGTTCTTTTATAGCCATTTTTTCTCCTAGCGTTTCTTATGTAATTCCAAAATATAGTGATAGACCAGAGCAGGTGTCGGTTAAATTCATATTGTTTACTTACTGACTCTGGAAGTTTCCTTTTGTGTAGTACTGTTCGATATGCTCCAGCGAATCCTGCAAGTGCTCCAGCCGCACCAGCGGATGGTCTATTTCCAGAATGCGCTGTTTCGCTGCCAATTCGAATGGCAGGTATTCCGTTAATCTTGCGCCCACCCAATTGGCGCTTTTTAATTGAAACTGCTGTTCGCTAAACGGCTTTCCAAGCTTGTTAATGATAAGCGACACTAAATGCGCCCATTCATTAAACTCAGCTGGTAACTCTTCGTCTTGATCTTCTTGCAAACCGTCGACGCTGCCTACCAGCAACTGGTTCGAACGTGTTTCTACGCTGTTGATCGATACCCTGCGAATTCCCTGCACGGTGATGCCGAGCAATCCTTCAGGTAAAGTTTCCCAATCCGTAATTTTGCACGCCGTTCCGATATTGCAATGGCGTGCAGCATTGCCGACCTCCTCTCCGTCCCGAATAAGACAAATCACGAATTCGCTCTGATCGCGCACACAGTCTTTGACCATGTCCAGGTATCGAGGCTCAAATATCCTCAGCGGCAACACGCCGCCGGGAAACAATACAGCATTAAGCGGAAATAATGGAAGTTCCATACATACGTAGTTTGAAGGCAAATCAAGGTTATAGCAATTCCAGGCTTGCGATTCCAGCGCAAACTTTTTAATGCAAATTTGCGATCAAAAGATTGGAAATACTGCGGTAAAAATACGCCTGGGTGGAAATTGAGCTGGACTGCAACTTGTCGCTGGAAACATGCAGTAGTCGCGAATCGCCGGTTGCGCTGCTATCGGGCCGGTCTGAATCGGACCGGATAGAAATGTCTGTCAACCATTCCCCGCTTATGGCGATAAATTCGGATTCGGCGGATTTGCATCGAAATTGACCCTCAATTATATAGTAGTAATCGTGGTCTTTAAAAACAGAATCACCATTAGCCACCCCGACCTGATCATCGGTGACAATCTGCGAGCATAAGGCCAATTCTTGCAAGGTTTCCAGTTCACAATCGGTAAAAACATTGGCTTGCTTCAAATGCATTGTGTCTATACCGTCGGCAGATTCATCCGCCATATGGGCAGCATTTGCCAATGCTTGCATCTCTTGTTCCAACTCATACGTGGATCCAAAACGTTCATTCGGATCTTTTGCCAACATTTTAAATATCAATTGCGACAAGGAAGCCAATCCTTCTTCCAGCGCCTCCGGTTCTTCATTGATTATCTTGTACAATACACCATGTGCATCCGAGCCCGTGAAGGGTAACCGACCTGTAACCATCTCGTACAGAACAACACCTAATGAAAACTGGTCGCTTTGTTCGCTGGGGCTTTTTGCGTCGAGCAATTCCGGCGCCATATAGGAAGGTGTTCCCACCAACCCCGGCACATTGTTTTCATCTTCCGACGCGACAAAAGATATTCCGAAATCGACCAGTTTTATCTGACCTTCATCCGTCAACATAATATTGCTGGGTTTTATATCGCGATGCACAATACTTTTAGAGTGCGCATAACGAAGCGCGTGACACACTTGAATCGCAATGTGCAGTGCTTCTTTTACAGGCAATCGGCTTTGCTGTTTTAAACGTTGCAACAAACTTTGACCATGCACGAATTCCATGACCATAAACCCTTCATAGTCTCCCATTCCGGCATCGTATACCGATACAATATTTTGATGCTGCAAACGGGCAATCGCACGCGCTTCGATAAAAAACGTATCGATTGCTTCATGTTGTTCAACGCTATTCGGAGCAAACAATTGAATAATTTTGATCGCTACAGTACGGTCCAGAAACGGATCGTACGCGTTAAACAAAGACCGTTCCGGCTGCCTGCGAATCGCCTCGCGCAGTTCGTATTTTCCTATTTTGCTACCGGAACTAAGACTTCTTCGACGTCGCTCTACCAAGGAAGCTTCCCTGAAATATGCTGTTAAGAATCTGAACGATGCTGCAATGCGGCGATTAACTTATCGCATAAACCGCCAAACCCACCGTTGCTCAGTAGCACAACATTATCCTTTGGTCGCAGAGTCTCAAGCAGAGAATCGACAAGCTGGTCGATATCTCCGAGGATAGTACATGGATATCCTTCGAGCGCCTGCTGAATGGACCAATTCATAGCGCCGCCGTCGTAAATAAACAGCTCGGTGGCCGCTGCCAACGCCCGCTTCAAGTCATTTTTATGCACACCCATTTGCATGGTATTGGATCGTGGCTCAAATACCACAATCATTCTTTGCGCAGGATATTTCTGTTGAAACGCCTGCAAGGTACAGCGAATTTCAGTGGGGTGGTGCGCAAAATCATCGAATATCGTAATTTCACCGTAGGTTCCCTTGTCCTCCAGCCTGCGTTTAACCCCTTCAAATTTTGCCAACGCTTTTATTGATGTTTCGACCGCGACACCTGCATGCCGGGCTGCTGCAATCGCAGCCATCGCATTGAGTGCATTATGGTCGCCAAACTGGTTCAGCACGCAGTCGTATTTCTTTTCATTTTGCCAAGAAAACTTAAACAACGGTTTACTGTTTTTCTGCGTACTGACAGACCAATCCGTATCACCGGACATGCCGAAAGATTCCTGTTCCGACCAACAGCCCAACTCGATGACGGAACGAACATTCGCATCGGCAGCATTGAATATCAGCTTGCCCTGCTGCGGCAGAATTTTTAATAAGTGATGAAACTGTTTTTGTATATCCGTTAAATCCCGAAAAATATCGGCATGATCAAATTCAAGATTGTTGATTATCAAGGTGCGCGGCTGGTAATGAATAAACTTGGAACGCTTGTCAAAAAAAGCAGTATCGTATTCGTCGGCTTCAATTACAAAAAAAGGTTTACTTCCGGCACGCGCCGACAAATTAAAATTATGCGGCACACCGCCGATTAGAAATCCCGGACTTAAACCGGCACTTTCAAGAATCCAGGCCAGCATACTTGCGGTGCTTGTTTTCCCATGTGTTCCTGCGACCGCCAGCACCCAGCGTGTGCGCAACAAATGCTCGCTCAACCATTGCGGACCGGAAACCATCGGCCATTGCTCTTCAAGCATGCGCTCGATGACAGCATGACCACGCGTCATTACATTGCCCACCACAATTTGATCGGGACGGCTATCCAATTGTTCTGCACCGTAACCTTCGAATAACTCGATACCGGCGGACGAAAGTTGCGTGCTCATGGGCGGGTATACATTTTCATCGGATCCGGTGACGCGATAGCCCATTTGTTTTGCCAACAGCGCCACGCCCCCCATGAATGTTCCGCAAATTCCGAGAATATGGATATGCATATTAAAATCCGAAGGAGCTGGCCATCATTTGACGAAATATCATGGTGATTAACGTATACCCCAATACGATACCGACGCCGGTCGCCAGTTTTACATCGATTGCGTGCCGCACTATATGGCCGTATACAAGCAGGGTCCAGGAAAATATCAGGAAAAACACGGTCAGATCAAACAATGAAATTGAATCTGCGTTTTTATTTTTTATCAAGCCATGAAACGCTATTGCATTTACTACACTTATGATAAAACCTGATCCAAGAAAAGCACAAAACGTCTGTCTTATCCGTTCTTTTGCATTATTTAACAATACCAATGTAAACAGGTATAAAAAAGCCAGATCAAGAGCTGAATGAACAATACTTGGCCACAGATCGTATAAGGCCAATACTGTTAAAACCGAAATCAGGAAACACAGGATTAATAGTACAAGCTGCAGCGTTTGCGAATACGGGCCGTCTTGAGGCTTTGTCTGTAAAAGCGTCATACGGTAATAGAATTGAACTAAACTTCCCATATGCTCATTGCTTTACGCAGTAAAATATAGTTTAACGCGCAAACTTATAGATTCCACGCTTGGAAGGTGCTGCCAGCCAGTTCGCAAGCAATTTTAATTCCTCGGTTTCAGCAATCAACTGATCGTTTTTTCCATTACGTACCAATTGCATGCCTTTCTCCAGCGCACGATAACGATCGCCTTTAATTCCGGCGCGCCGCAATCCCACGACATTTAATTTGTAATGCGCGACCGGATCCCGGCCCAGCATACTAAACGGCAATACGTCTTTTCCCACTGGCGTGTATGCGCCCACCATTGCCAATGACCCAATCCGGCAAAATTGATGTATCCCTACATTTCCACCGATCACGGCCCGATCGCCGATCTCCACATGCCCGCTTATTCCGGCATAGGCAGTGATGATCACATCGTTTCCCACCTGGCAATCATGGCCAATATGTGAATTACACATAATGTAGCAATTATTTCCTACTTGAGTGGCGCGCTCGGTATTCGTTGAACGGTGAATTGAACAGAACTCGCGAATTACATTGTCGTTACCAAGCTGCAGCCAGGTTTGTTCTCCACTGTAGGAAATATCCTGAGGCGCGCCGCCTAACACGACGTGGTTGTGTATTCGATTATTTTCGCCCAAGCGCGTATACGAATGTAATACGCTGTGTGACCCAATTATGCTGCCGGCGCCGATTTCTACATTTTGCTCGATGACTGCATAGGGACCAATGTTTACATTCTCAGCAATTACCGCGTCGGAGGACACTACTGCGGTAGAATGTATATTAGTCATACGAATACATTTTCCGAACGCGTTTTCCGACCTAAAACGCAGTTATTGATTAAGAAGACGTTGCAACTGATCCTGTTGTGTCGGGTCAATTTCATTAAACGACAGTCTGATTGAAAACTCGCTCTCCGCCAATCGCAATACGCCTAATACATGCGCACGTATTAAAATGGATTCATCCTCATCGGGAAACTGAAACTTCGCCTGCAAATATACTTGATCACCAGGCGCCGTTTTAATCCCGCCCGGAAGCATTCTATTCAGCATAGCGGAATCGCATTCCACTTGCATTCCACCCAGTGAAATATCGCGAGTAACGGTATCGAATAATGTCCCGTCGCTTGTTTCCAGATGCACCGGAATAGAAATTTTATAGCGTAAAAATGCTCTACGTTCGATAGAAGACATAATTATTTTTCAGTTATTAATCCTAAAAGTTCTTGTTCGCTAAGAACGGGAACCCCCAGCTTCTCCGCTTTCTGCAGTTTTGATCCTGCTTTGTCACCGGCAATTACGGCAGTAGTATTTTTTGAAACACTGCCGGTGACTTTCGCACCTAATGCTCGCAACTTGCCTGCCGCCTGTTCTCGAGACATTGATGCCAGTGTACCGGTAAGTACGTATACATTACCCGCCAGTAAATCGCTGGCTGCATTATCACTTGCGACGTTTGAATCTGTCCAGCGTATATCGGCGCGTAAACGCTTGATTAAGCGTTTATTGTTATTGCTCGCAAAATATTGTGCAATACGTTTTGCGACAATGGGGCCTACATCCGGTACCGATTGGAGGTCATCTTCACCGGCTGCCATGATCGCATCCAGATCGTGGTTAAAATGATCGGACAGTGCAATTGCGGTCGCTTCGCCCACTTCCCGTATACCCAGCGCAAAAATAAATTTTGCCAGCGGCACCTGTTTACTTTTTTCGATCGCCGCCAATAAATTTTCGGCTGATTTGTCTCCCATACGGTCTAAGCCGGAAATAGTGTCTTTATCCAATCGATATATTTCATCTAGATTAGCCACCAGGTTTCGGTCGATTAATTGGTCGATAACTTTGTCGCCCAAGCCTTCTATATCCATGGCATTTCGCGAGGCATAATGCTTTAAAGCACCTTTGCGCTGCGCAGGACAACTAAATCCCGCTACGCATCGCGCAACGGCTTCACCCTCAATGCGGCTTATTTCGTTGCCGCATTCAGGACAAACTTTAGGCAACTTGATTTTGCGCGCACCTTTTTTACGTCTTTCCTTGACTACTTTTACAACCTCCGGAATAACGTCGCCGGCACGACGTACAATAACGGTATCGCCTTTGCGTACATCCTTGCGCTCGACTTCATCCATATTGTGAAGCGTTGCATTACTAACTGTAACGCCGCCCACAAATACCGGTTCCAGTTTCGCCACGGGTGTAATTGCGCCTGTTCGTCCCACCTGAAAATCGACCTCGCGTACCTGGGTGATTTCTTCCTGCGCCGGGAACTTATGCGCTACCGCCCAACGCGGCGCGCGTGATACAAATCCCAGTTCTTGTTGCAAGACGGTATCGTTTACCTTATACACCACACCGTCGATTTCGTAGTCCAATTGATCGCGTAGCTGCAAAATTTTCTGATAATATTTCCAGCAGCCCTCGACGTCTGTTACCACCTCAACTAACGGACACACCCGCAATCCCCATTTTTTCAATTGCTGCAAGCGCGCATAATGCTCAACCGGTAATACGTCTTCGAAAATCACGCCAAAACCGTAACAAAACATTTCTAATGGCCGCTTGGCGGTCAAACGCGGATCCAGTTGACGCAAGCTGCCGGCCGCCGCATTACGCGGATTAACGAATTCTTTTTCATCATTTTTACGCGCCAATTCATTCATGCGCTCAAAACCATGCTTGGACATAAAAACTTCACCCCGAATTTCGAGGCGTTCGGGAACATTCTTGCCGGTCAAGCGCAATGGAATACTGCGAATCGTGCGCACGTTTTCTGTGATATCTTCACCGCTATGGCCATCACCACGGGTAGCGCCCCGTACCAGTTGGCCCTTTTCATATAATACGCTTACCGCCAGACCATCCAGCTTGGGTTCTGCATTGTAAGAAACAGACGACTGAATGTTTAATCGATCACGCACCCGATTATCGAATGCATCCAGCTCTTCACGACTAAAAGCATTCCCAAGCGAAAGCATCGGAACTTCGTGCTGCACTTCTTTAAAGCTATCTACCGGTGCGCCGGACACGCGCTGTGTTGGCGAATCATCGCGAATTAATACCGGATTTTGCGTTTCCAGTTCGATTAATTCCCGCATTAAGCGGTCATATTCCGCGTCGGGAACAGTAGGATCGTCTAATACATAGTATTGATAATCGTACGCTCGAATCTGCGCACGTAATTGATCGACACGTTTTTCGAGAGAAGAATTCACCCGGTGAAGTTACAAATGTAATTATAAGTATTGTACTTGGAACTGCTTGAAAATTCCGAACCTGGGACAACTAGGCAGTCGCTACTTTATTACCCGTTCGCAAACTAAATAACTGCACTCTTTCCTTATACAGAGAAATCGTTTGTTTGGTTAGCGGATTGCGGTCTTCATCCAGCAACTCGCCATTTAGAAAAGCCGTCAGGCGCTGCGCATGTTCGACCATGATGTTAAACGCCTTTAAGCCATCTTCGGGACCGGGTAACTGCATAATCATGGTTAGTCCGCGTGTAGAAAATTCTTCCATCGCAGTTAAATCGAAATTACCGGGCTTAAGCATGTTTGCCACGCAATATACACTTTGTTTTTTATTTAATCGTTCGATATTGTAATGATAGATGCCGAGATCGCCGTACTCGAGTTCCAGCTCGGCCATCATTTGCATGATCATTGGACCGGTAAACGCTTCTCCTGAATGCGCCACAACATGGAAAATTACCAGTAATTCACTGGAAGTTGCAGCGGCCACATTCGACGCAACCGTTTCACGACGTTCGGATTTGCTTTTCTGGATTCGCTTGGCTATCGTCTCCTGGCGTAATTCCTGACTGACGTTCTGAAACTCGGAACGCAGATCGTCCGGCAATAATTCACCGTCGTCTCGCTGATCGAATTGTGGAATATTTTTCAGATCGTTTTCGAAATGATCGTCGTGGTTGGAAATTCCACTATTAAATCCGTCTTTAGAATTTGCGCGATACCACACATACATCACGGCAACGATGATGATAGCTGCGATTAATAAGGTGATACGTAGTTCGGTTGCTGACACGGCGGTAGCTACTGCAACTGCGCTAGCTGGCAGTCGCCAACTCGGCAGCTTCCTCGATATCTACGGAAACCAGACGCGACACGCCGGGTTCGTTCATGGTAACGCCCAACAGGTGCTCAGCGTATTCCATGGTAGTCTTGTTGTGGGTAATAAATACAAACTGTACGCGTTCGCTCATATCTTTAATCAATTCGCAAAAACGACCGACATTTGCATCGTCCAACGGCGCATCGACCTCATCGAGCAAACAGAATGGCGCCGGATTCAGTTCGAATATCGCCAGTACCAGTGCGGCTGCGGTTAACGCTTTTTCTCCGCCGGATAATAGTTGAATGGAAGAAACCCGCTTGCCGGGCGGTCGCGCCATAATGGTTACACCAGTGGTCAACAAATCATCTCCGGACATTTCCAGATATGCCTTGCCTCCGGGAAACAATCGCGGATACATGCGCTGTATATGGCTGTTCACGCGGTCAAAGGTATCTTTAAAACGTTCCTTGGTTTCTTTATCAATCTTACGAATCGCAGACTCAAGAGTATTAAGTGCCTTGGTTAAATCATTATTTTGGGAATCGAGATATTCCTTACGCTCGCTCTGCTCTTTGTATTCATCGATTGCCGCCAGGTTAATAGCCCCCAGTCGACTGATTTTTTGCTCCAGCTCTTTAACGATTTCTTCCCATCGCTGCAACGAGGCATCTTCAGGCAAGCCTTTCGCCAATTCCTCCGCATTCCAGTCAAACTGATCGAGTTGTTCTTTGATAGTCTGCGCACGTACGTTGAGTTCCTGCCAGTGCATTCGCTGAGTGTTTAATGTTTCCCGCTGTTCCCCGATCTGCTGGTCCACAGACACTCTTTGTTCGTCCTTGTCGCGAATGACTTCTTCCACCTGTTCGAGATTTTTTCTCGATTGCTGCAGGTTTTGCTCCACTTGTAATCGCTTATCCAGCGAAGCCTGCAATGTCGTCGTCATTTCTTTTATCGGCGCATCGCTTTCCGCGATTGCCTCGTTTAGTTGTCCGCTACGTTTATTTAATTCTTCTTCCTGCGCGTGCAGGCGTTCGATAATCGACTGCGCAGTCGCAGTACGGGTACGCGATGCTTCGATCTCCAGCTGCAATGCGTGCCGTCGCTCCTGTAGCTCGCCGGCCTGCTCTTTACGCTCGGTAAATTCAAACACCACTTCTTCTTTGCGATTCAGCAGTTCGTCTTTACGTTCCTGCAGATTATCCAGCCTGCTTTGCGCCGCATCGTGTTGTTCGATCGCGGTATCTTTTTGCTTTTGATATTCTTCCAGTTGCGTAGCGGCTTCATCTATATAGGTTCGCAACTGTGACTCGCGCTCTTGCCAGTGTTCAATCGAGGTACGACGCCGATCAAGTTCCGCGTTAATTTCCGCCTGTTGCTGAAATGCAAGATTATGCGCCTGTTGCGCATCGTCCCGCTGGCGTTCCTGCTCTGCCAGCCTATCTGTTTCCGCCTGGTACTGATCGCTTAGTTCGGTAATGGTGATTTCAATTTCACCCAACTGATCTTCCAGGTCGCTTATCGCCGCTTTACGGCTTAACACGCCTGCCTGGGTATCGACTGCATTGGAAAAACGCAGCCAGGAAGCTCCGAACCAAATTCCATCGGGGGTTATAACGGATTCGTGTGGCTGTAATTGACTACGAATCTTGATCGCCTGCTGCAAATTATCGGCAACCAATACGCTTCGCAGCTCATTCACCACTGACAGTTTGGTTTTCACTTTGCTGGCCAGTGTTTGGGCAGACGAGCCTTGTTTGGCTGAACTGCTTGCATCAAACAGAACGATTTTCCCTTGCTGCAAATCCTGCAGCCTGGACGCGGCCTTATTTAAATTGTCGGCGCAAATGGCTTCCAGGTAATCGCCAAGTACGGTTTCTACCGCACGCTCCCAACCGGCCTCCACTTCGATTTGATCGGCAAGGCGGGATGCTTTGTGTAAATTGTTTTTCTTTACCCACTGTTGTACTTCTTGCTGCTCACCATGCAATGCAGCATCCTGCAACGCCTGCAATGTGGCCAGCTCGCCTCGAATACGCTGACGTTCGGACTTGCTTTCATCCAGCTGCTCCAGCAATTCTTCAATTTGTTCGCGGCATTGCGCAATTTCAGCTACGGTTTGATCGAGCAACCGTTTACAGTCATTAACGGCTTCGGCGCGGGTATCCAAACGTCGTTGTACGGGAGCCAGATCGGACTCGCCTTCTTGCTGAATATGTTGAGCATGTTCGGCAGTAAATTTTTGTCGTCGCTGCTCCAGCCGTTCGATTTCCTGCTCCAGCAAACCGATACGCTGCGATAGTGCTTCCACCTGATGGCTGGGTTCGCTCATTTCCACCACCAGGTCGTCCCAGGCTTCGCGCCATGACAATTCAGCTCGCTCGGCACTGGATACGGCCTGGCCGACACGACTGAATTCTTCACTCAGAGAATTCAATTCGTCCTGCATGGTCTGCATCTGATCTTCAAATTCCTGCTGCGCCGCTTTTTGTTTCTCGATTTCCTGCGCGATGTTTTGCAGGTTACTGTCGATTTCGGTTAATTCCGCCTGCTGGCGTTCCTTGGTTTCAGAAGCATGTTGAATCGACTGTTCCAGACGGGAAATATCCGCACCCACCTGGTAGTACTCCCCCTGAACCGTGTTCATCGCCTCGGTTGCACTTCCATGCTCCACGCGCAGTTGTTCCAGCTCGGCTTCCAGGGAACGCAGTGTTGCGATGGTTTGCTCTAATTGCGTTTCTTTGCTTTCTACCCGCTTCTGTTCATCGACCAGTTCGGTTTGCATGGCTTGCCAGCGCAACAGCAATAATTCGGCTTTTGACCGCCGTTCTTCCGATTTAAGTGTTTTGTACTTTTCCGCGATCGTCGCCTGCCGCTTCAGTTTCGCGATTTGCTTGGCGACCTCGTCAATCAAATCGTTTAATCGATCCAGATTTTCGCGCGTATGACGAATTCGATTCTCGGTTTCCCGACGACGCTCTTTGTACTTGGATATTCCCGCAGCCTCTTCCAGATAGACACGCATTTCTTCCGGTTTGGCGTCGATCAGCCGGGAAATCATGCCCTGTTCGATAATCGCATAGCTGCGCGGCCCCAGTCCGGTACCCAAAAAGATATCGACGATATCGCGACGGCGACAATGCGTACCGTTTAAATAATATTTTGATTGCCCGTCACGCGTGACCTGGCGGCGAATTGAAATTTCATTGTACGAGGCATATTTGCCGCCGACTTTGCCCATGGAGTTATCGAACACCAGTTCGATACTGGCCTGTCCGACCGGCTGGCGGCCACTGGAACCTTTAAAAATTACGTCTTCAAGCGTGTCACCACGAATATTTTTTGTACTGGCCCCCATCACCCAGCGAATCGCATCGACGATATTGGACTTTCCGCAACCGTTGGGGCCAACGATGCCTACCATGTCGCTCGGAAATATGAGCGTGGTGGGGTCAACAAATGATTTAAACCCCGCCATTTTTACTTTACGAAGACGCATCCGTTAATATCCAGTAAAATTAGCGCAGGTTATAACAAGTTGTTGAGAATTCAATGTCAAAAAAGTCCGTAAGTGTCTTAGAGACGTTCGATAATCCCGAGCCCGGTCGCGATTATACCATCCGAATTTCAATTCCAGAATTTACCTGTTTATGTCCGCTTACCGGCCAACCGGACTTTGCAGAATTTCTGCTCGAATACGTGCCAGATAAATTATGCGTGGAATTAAAGTCGCTTAAATTATACATGGTGTCGTTCAGGGATAAAGGTGCTTTTCACGAAGCCGTTACTAATGAAATTTTAAACACGCTCGCAAGTTTAACAGAGCCTCGTTTTATGCGCCTTAGTGCAAACTTTAATGTTCGCGGCGGAATTTACACGGCAGTCACGGTCGAACATCGCATGTCCGGCTGGACTAACGCTACTCCGGTACAATTGCCACCAGGCGAATAATCATTTAGAGCCCTGAAACCACGACAATGTTCCATGGAATACGCTGTTTATTGACCGGCGTTAAGCTGTTGGGTGAATCCGGAATCAGACGTTTCGTAGCAATTCCGCTCCTGATCAACATCGCTATTTTTGCCGCGGTTCTCTGGTTCGGAATACAGTGGTTCGATCAATTTTTACTCAAAATGTTGCCCGGCTGGCTGGAATGGGCCGAATTTATTCTGTGGCCACTATTCGCGATTACTTACTTTCTGGTGGTTTTTTATTTGTTTGCTTTACTGATGAATGTCATTGCTGCGCCTTTTAATGGTTTACTGGCGGAAAAAGTCGAGCAGCATTTGCGCGGTGAACAAATTAAAGACAGCGGCTCGACGAATATGCAGTTAGTAAAAGAAATCCCGCGCAGTATCGGCAACGAAATAGGCAAATTGGTCTATTTTTTACTTCGGTCGCTGCCTTTATTGCTGTTATTTGTCATTCCGGGAGTCAATGTAATCGCGCCGTTTTTGTGGCTGTTATTTTCCGCCTGGATGTTAAGTCTGGAATATCTCGATTACCCTTTAGGCAACCACAACATCCGGTTTAAAACCACGCGGGCACTGGTTCGCAGGCAACGATTAAAATGCCTGAGTTTCGGTGCGATGGTCGCGGGGCTGACCATGATACCGTTGATTAATTTCATCGCCATGCCGGCTGCCGTGGCCGGCGCTACTGTCTTGTACCTTGAGACTCTGGCAACAGATGCCGAAGCATTTAAAGCGTCGCAATAAATTCCTGCAAACGCTGCATGCCCGCACGTAACCTTTTTTCACTTGTAGTATAGGCAAACCGAATATGTTGCTGCGCCGAGTGTTCGCCGAAATCGCACCCGGGCGTCACCGCCACTGCCGTTTGTTCCAGCAGGGAACGGCAAAATTCAAAGCTGTCGTGAGTAAATTTTGAGACGTTGGCATAGATATAAAAAGCACCCTGCGGCACGACGGGCACATCCACCCCTATATTTTGCAATGCCGCCAGCACCAGATCGCGCCGTTGTCTGAAGATATCGCGGCGCTGTTCAAGAATGGCATGGGTTTCGGCGCTAAATGCGGCAATGGCCGCGTGCTGAGCGATCGTGGAAGTCGCCAGATACGTATTCTGTGCAATCGCGTCCAGCCGGGGAATTTGCTCCAGTGGCGCCACCAGCCAGCCGACTCTCCATCCAGTCATACCGAAGTATTTGGAGAAACTATTTAATACGTAAATATTGTCGCGCAACCCTGCAACTGTGGAACTGGAGCCCGCATAGTTCAAACCCTGGTAGATTTCATCCACGATTAGCACGCTGTTTTTTTCAGCCAGATAATCGGCAATCTGCAATAACTGATTACAACTGCATAAGGTCCCGGTTGGATTGGACGGACTGGCAATCAGTACCGCCGCAATATTCTTGCGCCAGTGTTTTTCAACTGATTCTGCGGTTAACTGGTATTGCGTATCCGCATTCACCGGAACGGCCAGCACATCACCGCCGAAAACAGCCGCCAAATTTCGATTACAGGGATAACCGGGGTCGGACACCATAATGGTATTTTTTTGCTGCAACATATGTGCGTATATAAGTTGCAGCGCACCCGAAGCTCCAGGGGTCACCACGATTTGTTCCGGTTCGACATCGACCCGCAGGCGTCGACGGTAGAATTCACTAATACGCTGGCGTAATTCCCGCAAGCCCAACGCGCCGGTATAGTGCGTCTGGTTTTTTTGCAATGCGCTTATGCCGGCACGCACTATCGGTTCGGGACTGGGAAAATCAGGCTCTCCGATTTCCATATGCACCACATCCCGGCCATGCGCTTCCATTTGCTTGCAGCGTTCCAGAATATCCATCACATGGAATGGTTTGATTGCTGCACGTTTACTCATTAGCTGCCATTTCTACTTTTGTATCAGCCCGTTAACTTTTATTGTGCCGCATTAATCGTTCGCGCTTGCGTTTTTGTCTGGAGCTCTGTTCATTGCGTTTACCGGCGTACGGATTGTCCGGCGAGCGCAGCAGGAATCGAATGGGAGTTCCGACCAGTTTTAGTGACGACCGAAAGAAATTTTCCAGATAACGAATGTACGGGTCGGGCAGTTTATTTGCCTGCGTTCCATATAATACGAATGTCGGCGGATGCGATCCTCCCTGATGAATGTACCTGAGTTTAATGCGCCGGCCTTTTACCAGCGGCGGCGCAGATGCTGCCAATGCTTTTTCCAGAATCTGATTCAACTCCGAAGTCGGCACATCGATTGCCGCACTGCGATTGGCCGCAATTACGGCCCGCATTAGTTTTTTCAGGCCGATTTGCTTTTCTGCGGAAATACGGATTTTTTCAACATATGCAAGATAGCGGTAACGGGTATCAAGTGTATATTCCAGTTGATGGTATAGATCACTGTCACCGCAGTCGGTTTTGTTGATTGCCAATACCAGCGCGCGGCCTTCGCGCAGTACGATTTCCAACAGCGTGCTGTCCTGGTCGGTAAGACCTTCTGTTAAATCGACTAAACAGATCACCACATGCGCGGAGGCAACCGCCTCCAGTGTCTGCACAATACTGAATTTCTCTATCTTTTCCTGAACGCGGCTTTTGCGTCGAACACCGGCAGTATCGATCAGGGTAAACTGATGGCCGTTGTACTCGAACGGCAGCTCAACACTGTCTCGTGTAGTGCCGGGAATCGCTGAGGTAACCAGACGATCTTGTTTGATCAGGGCGTTTACTAAAGTCGATTTGCCGGCATTAGGACGCCCGATGATTGCGATGCGGGTAGACCGATCTTGCGGCGTATCGAGAACAATTTCTTCTTCCGGTTGCGGAAATTCCTGTAATAGCTCGGTCATCATCGCCTCTATGCCCCGGCCCTGCTTGGATGCGATGGTGAATAAATTTTTTGCGCCCAGTTGGTAGAATTCTGCCGCCGCCAGATTGGCATCGGCGCCATCGATTTTGTTTACGGCTAATGAAAACTCAATTCCCCGACGTCGCAGTTCGTCTACAATAACCTGGTCTTCAGGCACCAGCCCCTGCTGCGCATCCACCAGCAGTAACACAATGTGGGCTTCCTCGACTGCGCGGTCGGTTTGCTGCTGCATACCCAGATCTAGTTCATTACTTGCGTGCGTAATCCCGCCGGTATCAATCACTACGCAGCTGCGATCGTAACGCGTACACAAACCATACTTTCGATCACGGGTTAACCCCGGAAAATCCGCAACCAGAGCGTCACGCGAATTGGTGAGAAAATTAAACAAGGTAGACTTGCCGACATTGGGTCTACCGATCAAAGCAATTATGGGACGCATATGGCCGCCGTTGTTTCTTACTTTAGATTCCGCAACGCCTACTCGGCGCCGCGCTATTTAGAAGAAGAGATAGAATATGCCGCCAGCCGGCCACTGGTGTCTACCACATACGAAATCGCTGCGGACGGCGACATCGAGGTTTGAATCGGTTTCTTACCCAGATTTGTTCGTCCTACCAAGCGTCCGTCGTCTTTCGCCAGAGCGTGCAGGTAACCGCGATAATCACCCACGATAACCGTATTTTCCAAGCTTACTGGTGTGGAAAGCTCGCGGTAATAAAGTTTATCCTGACGCCACTCGGTCACGCCGGATGCTTTTTGCAAGGCCCACACGCTATCGTCGCGATCCGTGACGTAAACAAGATTATCGTCGATGCTGACACCGACGATTGACGCGATATCACGCGCCCACACAATTCGGCCGTTAGTACGCTCTATAGCAGTAACACGACCATGATAACTGGCCGCATAAATATACTGGGCATCCGCCGCCAGCTGCCCGTCAATGTCGACAATACGATCCAGTTCGGATCTGCCGGACGGAACCGACACCCGCGATTCCCATATTAGATTTCCGCTGGCAATTGAAATAGCGATGACTTTGCCGTTATCCATTCCCAAATAGGCGATACCATCGCGGATTAACGGCGCACCGGTACCGCGTAATGTCAAAGCGGGAGAACTTTGCGAGACTACCCACAGTTCCTCGCCACTTTCCGCCGCCAGCCCATGTACGCGACTGTCGTTGGTTCTGACTATGACCGTACCTTCGAACCCCGGCGAAATAGCCATCACCTCGCTGGTCAAATCGGCCGTCCAAATATCGGTTCCGTCGTCACTGTTTACCGCAATCACACTGCCGTCGACAGTACCCACGACCAGCACATCGGCGTTGCCACCCACGCCGCCGGACAAATCACCCGACAATTTGCGCGCCCACACCCGCTGACCACTGCCGACTTCGTATACCGCGATATTGGCACCGGTATCCGCAAACGCTACTTTATCGGCAAAAAAATACGGCTGTATTCGTATGTATTTTTCTTCAGCATCGCCGCCGCCCGACGCCGACCAATTTTGCTGCAAGGTCAGTTCGGGTGAAAGTTCCGTCAGTTCGGCCGGTTCGCGCGGTTCGATTTCGACTTTTTCTTCGTCGCCAAACCACGGGATATAACTGCAACCCTGCAGTAATACTATTAGCCCGATAAATATTAAAATGCGCATGCGCTGCTATATTACTTAGTCGCTAACTGAATTTTATTTTTAAGACTTTCCGGTCACGCCCAGATTATCCCGCTTCATACGCAGGTAGACCACATCCTCTTCGCCTGCCGCTGCGATCGCTTCATCGTAGGCACTGCGTGCCGCCGCCAGATCTCCGCGACGAGCCAGCAAATCTCCGCGAATTTCAGCCAGTAAAGACCGGTATGCCAGCGGGTAGTCCTGATCGATCAGACTTTGTGCCTGGTCCAGTTCATTTTGTGCGATGTAAACCCGCGCCAGACGCAGCCTGGCGATTTCTTGCAGTGTTTCCTGCTTGCCGTTATCGATTACCCACTGCAGGTTTTCCACCACTGCTGCCTGCTCCCCTTTTTCCGCATGGGCTTTGGCTAATAGCAATGCACCCAGCGACGCATACGGAGTGGAACTGTAATTATTTTTCAGCTCTCCCGCCTGCTGAACGACTGCTTCAATGTTTTGCGCCAAAATAGACGAACGCATCGCCTGATAGCGGTCGGATGCCGCCAGCGATTGTTGTTCCTGGTAAGCATCCCAGCCTTTCCATCCGACCAACCCGGCGACGCCGATTACGACTCCGGCAACCACCGAACGACCGTTTTCTTTCCACCAGTCTTTAATGGCTTTTACTTGTTGTTCTTCTGTTTCGTACTCAGCCACCGGTTATTTCTCCTTAGTTTTCCACTTTCAGCAGTTCGACTAGCGCATCTTTCGACACCGTACGCTGCGGTTGATCACCAAGTAAATCTTTAATGGTAATCTGCTGCTGTGCGACTTCGTCGTCGCCTGCGATCAGGGCCAGACGCGCACCACAACGGTCGGCCCGCTTCATTTGGGACTTGATACTACCACCACCACAGTTCATCTGAATAGCCAAGTTGGGTAACTCTGTTCGAATTTGCTCTGCCAACTCCATAGTGTAAGCGACGGCGTTATCACCCAGCGCAACCAGATAAATATCGATTACCTTGATTTCGGTTAGAAGATTTTTTTCGGCCAGACTGTGTAAACGCTCCAAACCGACTGCAAATCCGGCCGCGGGGGTCGCTCGACCGCCCATTTGTTCGACTAATTGATCGTAGCGCCCGCCGGCACAAACCGTTCCCTGTGCACCCAGTTCAGTCGATACCCATTCAAATACCGTACGGTTGTAATAGTCTAACCCTCTCACCAGCCGCGGATTAATTTGATAGGAAATGTGCAATGTATCCAGACTTGCCTGCAAAGCCGCAAAATGCTCTTGCTCCTGCTCACCCAGATAATCCAGCAGTACCGGCGCCTGTGCGGTAATGTCCTGCACTTGTGGATTTTTACTATCCAGCACCCGTAAAGGATTAGTATGCAACCGTTTACGTGCGTCCTCATCCAGCCCGGTTTCGTGTTGGCTGAGAAAATCGACCAGATCGTGTCGATGCCGGGCGCGGGCATCGGCATCACCCAGGCTGTTTAGTTGCAGTTGCAAGCAATGCCGGGGCAGTCCCAGCACTTGCCAGAATCGTTGCGAAATCAAGATAAGTTCTGCGTCGATATCCGGTCCCGCCAAACCAAAGGTTTCCACACCTAATTGATGAAACTGGCGATAGCGGCCTTTTTGCGGACGCTCGCGACGAAAGTAGGGCCCCAGATACCAGTAGCGAGGCTGCTGATTGTGCAGCCAGCCGTTTTGAATACCCGCGCGCACTGTGCTGGCGGTTCCCTCCGGACGCAGTGCCAGCCAATCGCCGCCGCGGTCTTCAAACGCATACATTTCTTTTTCCACAATATCGGTGACTTCACCGATTGAACGCTTGAACAAATCCAGCTTTTCAACAACGGGCGTTCGTATCTCCTGATACGCATAGCTGTTTAATACTCGAATCAACTTCGTTTCCAGCATGCGCATGGTTTGCGCTTCTGCGGGCGCAAAATCATGCATCCCTCGAATCGATTGGATGTTGTTACCCATGCAAGCAGCCGTCTGAGTTGACGCTTATGAACTTATATCGTCGATGAGAAAACGCGCCGTATTGTTACGTCGCACGTAAGGACTATGATCAAATGGTTTGCCGTTAATTTCCAATTCGACGCCCGGCGAGTTGCCTAAAAATACGTTTAACGGAGCCTGCCCCGAAATAATTCGTACTGCTCCCGGCTGAATTAGCCCATGTAATAAACGACGTTTGCGCGCATCGAAAATTTCTGTCCAGCTCTCTTCCTTATACCGGACAATGATACGAACTTTATCTACATTACCACCGCTTAAGGGTGCTTCTATCGCTAACTCTTCTACTCGCGCCCGTTGAACGATTTGTTCGGCCGGTTCCGGCTGCGAAACTGGTTCAGAAATAACACTTGGTGTTTGCAATGAGGTATCGATTTCGGGACTGATGTCTCCCAACCCTACTTGATGATCCGCTATCGCTTCACGGTCACCGACGTTTTCTTCCAGCGGCAACGGATCTTCAAACGTATCGGCGACTTCAGCAAGTTGTACCGGTGCTTCGACGCTCTCGTGCGTCCACCACGAAATCAGCAACCCAACCGAAATGATCACGACTGCCGCCGTACTCCATATAACGACGGGATCCACACCCATGGAGCGACGTTTTTTTCTAGGTTGCGCGACCGCTACGGCAGGTTCTTGCGGTTTTGCCGGCTTGGATTTTTCGTACGCGGCTATTAGTGGTTCCGGATCAAGTTCCAGCAACTTGGTGTAGGTTCGAATATATCCACGAATAAATACGTCTCCGGATAATTCACCAAAATTTTCCTGTTCCAGCGCCTCAATAATCTCGGCTTTTAAATGCGTTTGAGACGTAACATATGCAAGACTGTAAGAAGCCTGTTCGCGCGCATCCCGCAAAGTTTCTCCAAACCTTACGCCGTCTTCCGTTTCTGTGTGATTATCTGTACTCATCAGTTTATTCTTGCCAGCTGCGCAGCTTCATTGGATTTGGGAAATGAATTCGTTAAAAGCTTGGCGTACGAATTCGCGCTGCGTACATTTCCCAATTGGCGTTCGGCACGATAGGCCAGCCAAAGAGACTCTGCAGTATGTTCGGAAATCTGTTCAAAGTCGCGAATATAACTTTGAGCACCGGCATAATCATTCTGCAGAAAATGCAGCTTCGCCATTTGATACAGCGCAACCCGATTCGCGGGCTGTAATTTCAATACTTCCGTAAAATAATTTTTTGCCAAATTGTAATCAGGAATCTCCATTGCACAAACACCGGCATTCAGGTTGCCGGATGCGCGTGTTTTGTATAGCGGATCTGCCAATGCTTTTTGAAACTGTTTATCCGCTTCCAGATACCGGCCCTGTTTACACAAGAACGCACCGTAGTTGTTGCGCCCGCGCGAATCATTCGAATTAATCGACAATGCGGATTTGAAGTACTTATCGGCTACATCCGCCTGACCCAGGCGCTCCTGCAGCAATGCATAAGTCCAGCGTGCAGATGAAGATCTGGGATCCTGTTTCATCGCCTTTAACAGTTTATCGTTGGCCAACTGGTATTCGCCGTTGGCGATATATCTGGCGCCTAGCTCCACGTTCAGCGCAGCCGCTCGCTGGTTGTTGGTATTCGCTGTATTGCCGGTTGTTGTGGTCGGCGCCGTGGTCGGCTGGACCGCACAGGCGCCCAAAAATACACAAATAATCGTTAAAAACCCTATGCGCATGTTGTTGCAATCCTCCTGCTCAACATAGATCGCTCGTATAATCTAACATAATGGCTGTCGCGGTGCGCCTTATCCACTACTTTACCGGCTAATTGGCCGCAAGCAGCGGCAATATCCTCACCTCGGGGTCTGCGGGTAATCACTGTTAAACCCCCCTGCATAAGCACCTCGCTGAATTGGTCGATCGCTTGCTGACTCGAGCGCCGGTAGCCGGAATTTGCAAATGGATTAAACGGGATTAAGTTAACTTTGGCGCGCACATTAGTTAACAATGCACATAGTTGCTTTGCGTGATCGATGCTATCGTTTACTTTATCCAGCATCACATATTCAAACGTGATGCTTTCCCGCCGATGTTTTTGACTAAGATAACGCTTGCACGCAGCCAATAATTCTTCGATAGGAAATTTTCTGTTCAGCGGTACCAGCTCATTACGCAGTTCATTATTAGGTGCATGCAGCGATATCGCCAGACTTACATCAACGGTTTGTGAAAGCGTGTCAATTTTTGGGACGACACCGGATGTGCTTACGGTTACTTTTCGCTTGCCTAGTCCGTACGCAAAATCATCCAGTAAAATATCGATAACCGAAACAACGTTGTTAAAATTCAGCAACGGCTCTCCCATACCCATAAACACCACATTCGTGATGGCATGTTTACTTTTGCCCATCGCGCGCAAGCGCTGATCTGCGATCCATACCTGGCCGATAATTTCCGCTGCCGTTAAATTGCGATTAAATCCCTGTCTGGCGGTTGCGCAAAAAGTGCAATCCAGTGCGCAACCTACTTGCGACGATATACATAAAGTGCCGCGAGATTTTTCCGGAATATATACCGTTTCAATTGCGTTGCCGTCGTCGACCCGCAATAACCATTTAATAGTACCGTCGCGCGAGATGTTTTCCGATTCGATTACCGGCAAAGCTAATTCTGTATCTGCACGTAACGATGAGCGCAAAGAAAGACTCAAATCAGTCATGGCATCAATGTCGGTAATTCCTCGTTGGTACACCCATTGAAACCATTGCTGCGCACGAAATTTGTTTTCGCCACGCTGCATAAAATACTGCTCCAGCCTGGTACGCTCACACCCGAACAAGTTTGCCGGGGCATTCGATGATGTTACTTGTGCTGCCAAATTTGCCTCTGACTGAAAAAGAATGCGACTTCCGTTGCGGCGGTTTCCGGACTATCCGATCCATGCACGGCATTGCGCTCTACCACTTCTGCAAAGTCTGATCGAATGGTGCCTGGCGCCGCTTTTTGCGGGTCGGTATTGCCGATAATATCTCGATGCTTTTGAATCGCGTCCTCTCCCTCCAGCACCGTAACCATAATGGGTCCGGAACTCATGAACTTTACCAAACCATCATAGAACGGCTTGCCTTCGTGAATCGCGTAAAATTCCTTGGCCTTGAACTTGGTAAGCCGAAGCATTCTGGCAGCAACAATTTTCAAACCCGCCTTTTCGAACCGATTGTAAATTTCACCAATAATATTTTTCTCCACTGCATCTGGTTTGATTATGGAAAGGGTGCGTTCCGTTGCCATGTAACTTATCTCCTGAATTGGTTAAATTTGTGAATAAAATAATACAATTGGCGGATTTTACTCGGATAATCGCTACGTGTGAACGCTTTAATTTAATTCAATTAAAGGCCTGGACGAAATGACTGAAATCGGGATTCAGACGGAAATTTTCTGCCTAGTCGCGCTCGTCTAGCCACGCCATTTGAATGGCTTCCAGAATACGTTCGTTGGAATGCTCCGGATCGTCGTCAAATTCTTCCAGCGCACAAACCCAGGCGTGCAAATCGGTAAATCGAACATACTGCGGATTGACATCGGGATGCTGTTCGTCCAACTCAATCGCTATATCGAGAGAATCTGTCCACTTCAAACCCATAAATACCTCCTTCTGACGGCTTTAAAACGTTTTTACAATACGCCGGAAAAACTGTGTCCACACAAGCAGGGCGATGGCTCCGGATTAATGGTTTTCGGATACCAGATTAATCGTGTACTTTGGTATTTCAATGGTCAAATCCTCTTCGCCGACAATTGCCTGACAACTGAGCCGCGAATCGGGGTCCAGTCCCCAGGCCTTGTCGAGATAGTCTTCCTCGGTCTCGGTGGCTTCCGGCAACGAGTCCAGACCCTCGCGAACATATACATGGCAGGTAGTACAGGCACAGGATTTTTCGCAGGCATGCTCGATCGCGATGCCGTTAGATAACGCTGCATCGCATACGCTGATGCCGGAGTCGACCTGGACGGTTTTGCCCTGCGGACATATTTCTGGGTGCGGTAAGAATGTTATGGTCGGCATGGTGACTACACTATGGTTGAAATTCTTCCACCTTATGCCCTTGCATCATGCTGCGTACACTGGCATTCATACGGCGGGCAACATATTCTTCGCTAATCGTTTCCAGCTGTTTGATCGCGGACTTGATTTGGTCCGGATCGCCGGCCTGGTTGCGCACATCGATTAACTGGTCTCGACTTGTGGTGATTTGCGCCAGCTCGGCTGCGTTCAACAATTGCCGGCCGTCTTTTTCCAGCGCGGCATTAATCGCTTCAACGACGCGATCCGCCTCTACCTGCTGCTCGCGTAAACTTCTGGCTTCCATATCGTCCTTGGCGTGTGCCATCGAATCCTGCAGCATGGTCTCGATTTCCTTATCGGTAAGCCCGTAAGAGGGTTTGACTTCGATACTGGCCGCCACACCCGTATTCACTTCCTGCGCACCGACATTCAGGAGTCCGTCGGCGTCGACCTGAAAGGTCACGCGAATCTTGGCGGCACCGGCCACCAACGGCGGCAGTCCAGTCAAATCAAACGTCGCCAGGGATCTGCAATCCGATACCAGTTCGCGCTCACCCTGCAAAACGTGGATGCGCATCGCGGACTGACCGTCTTTGTAGGTCGTAAATTCCTGCGCACGCGCCAGCGGAATCGTACTGTTGCGGTCGATAATCTTTTCCATCAGCCCGCCCATGGTTTCGATTCCCAGCGACAGGGGAATGACATCCAGCAGCAGCATTTCATCACCGGATTTGTTGCCGGCCAGGATATCCGCCTGGATCGCAGCACCGATCGCCACTACTTGATCCGGATCGATACCGGTGTGGGCACTACGGCCAAAAAACGTCTCCACATCTTTTCGCACCAGCGGTACTCGAGTGGAACCTCCTACCATAACGACTTCAGTTACGTCGCTTTTTTCGATGCCCGCGTCGCGCAGTGCCCGCCGGCATGCAACAGTGGTTTTCTTTACCAGGCCTTTGATCAGGCCGTCAAATTGTTCGCGACTCAACACCTGCTTCACCGAGTCGCCATCGGGTAACGCCACTTGCATGGTCGTTTGGTCGGCAGCGGTTAGTGCTTCTTTCGCTTGCCGTGCCGCCGTCAATACCGAACGCATAAGCTGGTGATCGCTCGCTGCCTGCAGGCCGGACTGTTGTAACCACCATTGTGCAATCGCCTGGTCAAAATCGTCGCCGCCCAGCGCGGAATCACCTCCCGTGGCCAGCACTTCAAACACGCCCTTGCGTAACCGCAGAATCGAGATATCAAATGTTCCGCCACCCAGGTCGAACACCGCAATGACTCCTTCGGCTCCCTGGTCCAGTCCGTATGCAATCGCCGCCGCGGTGGGTTCGTTGAGCAAACGAAACACATTTACACCGGCCAGCGTCGCCGCGTCTTTCGTCGCCTGCCGCTGTGAATCGTCAAAGTATGCCGGCACGGTAATTACCGCGCCCACCAAGTCCCCGCCAAGAGACTGTTCGGCTCGCGCTTTCAGCGCTGCGAGAATTTCCGCGGAAATTTCCACCGCAGTACGCGGTCCGGCTGCGGTTTTTACTCGCGGGACATTTGCATTGTCCTGCTCGAATTGAAACGGAACGTATTCGCTAGCGGAATCGATCTCCTGCCGCGACCGGCCCATGACGCGCTTGATAGATGCGATGGTATTCAGCGGGTCGGCCGCGGTGTGCTCCAGCGCCTGCGCCCCCACCTGAGGATCACGATCTGAAGAATAGTGCACAACCGACGGCAACAAGGCCGTACCGGATTCATCCACCAGCACTTCCGCCACACCGCTGCGTACCGACGCCACCAGAGAGTTGGTGGTTCCCAAATCGATCCCCACGGCCAAACGATGCTCATGGGGAGCGGTCGACATGCCGGGTTCGGATATTTGCAGTAACGCCATGATTTACAATAACTGGTCTTCCAGTATTTCCTGTTTAGTGTTGATTTGTTGCTGCAAGCGCGCAAAAAATTGCATCTTCAGCACGGTTTCTTTTGCCTGTTCCCAATCCTCGGCTGCATATTGTTGCTGATAGGTCTGAACCAAATCATTTTTTTGTTTACGTGCCTCGCTCGCCAATTCGTCCAAACGGTCCAGTGGTTCCTGGTGCTGGTCCACTTCATCGATTTGTTCACGCAATTCCATTTGCGCCACCAGAAATTCCATATCCTGGGTCGTATCCTGATCCGAATCGAACGGAATTCCCTGCAACTGCAATAAATAACGGGCGCGCGACTGCTCATCGCGTAATGTATCGTGCGCCTCGTTAATAAATGTCGTCACCTGAATGGCAAGTCGCCGGTCCTGGTCGTCGGCATTTACAAAACGATCCGGATGATATTCCGATTGCAATTGCTGGTAGCAAGCTGCAAGTTTATCGCTGTCGATTGCATAGCGCTGTTCAAGGTCAAACAGCTCGAAATAGTTTCGAGTGAAATCAAACTGCATCGTAATTGGTGTAATGCGTCAGGTTTGGAGAATAAACGGGCTTCCCGATGGAACCTAGTCTGGTTGCAGGAATGTCAGGGTCGATAAGAGAATAAAGAACTTGTAGCAAATGACCGAAGTGTTCATACAGTGAAGCTCTCTCCACAGCCGCATCTCTCTTTCTCATTAGGATTATTAAATTTAAATCCTTCGTTTAAACCTTCTTTGGCAAAATCCAGCTCGGTGCCTTGCAGATACACCAGACTTTTGGGATTGACGATAACTTTGACGCCCTTGTCTTCAAATACTTCGTCGGTATCTTCAATATCGTCTGCGAATTCGATGGTATATGCCATACCGGAACATCCAGTGGTTTTAATTCCCAGACGCACTCCGACCCCTTTGCCACGTTTTTGCAAAAAGGTTTTCACCCGATCGGCTGCACTGTCGGTTAACGATATGGACATAGTTTGCTACGCGCTTTTCTTTTCTTCGTGCGCGCCCTGCTTACCCTGGTAATCGTCGATTGCCGCACGAATCGCGTCTTCCGCCAATACTGAACAATGAATTTTCACCGGCGGTAATGCCAGCTCTTCGGCGATATCGGAATTTTTAATCTGGCTGGCTTCGTCCAGCGTTTTTCCTTTCACCCATTCTGTCAGCAAACTGGATGAAGCGATGGCCGAACCGCAACCATAGGTTTTAAATTTCGCGTCTTCGATGACACCGTTCTGGCCTACTTTAATTTGCAGCTTCATTACGTCACCGCACGCCGGAGCACCCACCATGCCGGTACCGACATTGGTATCCTCTTTATCAAGAGTTCCAACGTTGCGTGGATTCTCGTAATGGTCTAGAACTTTTTCTCCATATGCCATTTGCCTTTCTCCTGTTAAATTTAGGTGATTCTAATGCGCCGCCCATTCGATCGTTTTCAGATCGATGCCGTCCTTGTGCATTTCCCACAGTGGTGAGAGGTCGCGCAGTTTACTTACTGCCTTTTTAATCGTATCAATTGCATAATCAATGTCGTCGGTTGTCGTGAAGCGACCAATACTGAATCGCAACGAGCTATGCGCAAGTTCGTCGTCGCGGCCCAGTGCACGCAGCACGTAACTGGGTTCCAATGAAGCACTGGTACAAGCGGAACCGGACGATATCGCAATATCTTTCAACGCCATTATCAGACTTTCGCCCTCGACGAAGTTAAAACTCATATTCAAGTTGTGCGGCACGCGGTGGTCGAGGTCTCCATTGATGTACACTTCCTCAATTTCCTTCAAGCCGTTCAACAGGCGATCCCGTAACATACGAATGCGTTCATTTTCAGTCGCCATTTCTTCTTTTGCGATACGAAAGGCCTCACCCATCCCCACAATCTGATGAGTGGGTAAGGTACCGGAACGCATGCCACGCTCGTGTCCGCCACCGTGCATTTGTGCTTCGATTCGCACTCGCGGCTTGCGTCGTACATACAGCGCTCCAATGCCTTTGGGGCCGTATATCTTGTGCGCCGAAAAACTCATCAGATCGACTTTCATTTCTTTTAAATCGATCGGTGCTTTTCCGGGGCTCTGGGCCGCATCCACATGAAAAATCACTTTATGTTCGCGAGCGATTTCACCGATTGCCTGAATATCCTGGATTACGCCGATTTCATTATTTACGTGCATTATCGAAATCAGCACCGTGTCGTCGCGAATGGCTGCTTTCAGTTTTTCCAGATCTACCAAGCCGTCGGATTCCGGCTCGAGATATGTCACCTCAAATCCCTCGCGTTCCAGTTGCCGGCAGGTATCCAGCACTGCTTTATGCTCGGTTTTCAGGGTAATAATGTGCTTGCCTTTCTTGCTATAAAAATGCGCCGCGCCCTTGATGGCCAGATTATCGGATTCAGTCGCTCCGCTGGTCCAGATGATTTCCTTGGGGTCGGCATTCACTAGTGCCGCAACATTGGCACGCGCTTCTTCGACCGCGGCTTCCGCCTGCCAGCCAAATGCATGACTGCGGGAGGCCGGATTACCAAAATTACCCTCGTTGGTCAGGCATTCCGCCATTTTTGCTGCCACACGAGGATCCACCGGCGTGGTCGCGCTGTAATCCAGATAAATTGGTAATTTAAGTTCGCTCACCTGCGTATTCCTTTATAAAAACATTTATCGACTGTACTAGGGCTGAAATTCAACGCGACGTTCGTTGTCACTCAACATTCGGTCCTGCCGCGCCGCGACTTCCGCCACCCGTTCTTTATTGATGGCGTCAGCCAAGCTGATACGCGATAAAAATTCATGAATCTGGGCACTTAAGTCTTCCCACAACTCATGGGTTAAACAGCGTTGTTGGTTCTGACAGTCAGATTTACCGCCGCATCGAGTTGCATCGACGTTTTCGTCTACCGCGACGATAATATCGGCAATGGCGATCTGGTCTGCTGAATGTGCCAGGCTATAACCGCCACCCGGGCCGCGCGTACTTGCCACCAAGCCACGTCTGCGCATCCGGCCGAACAGCTGCTCTAGATAAGACAGGGAAATACCCTGCCGAGCCGAAATATCGCTCAGCGAAACCGGGCCGTCGTTACTATGAATGGCGATATCCAGCATCGCAGTTACTGCATATCGGCCTTTGGTACTTAATTTCATATGTGCACCGTTATTACTAAATCGTAGTGAAATAGTAGCAATACCTGAGTAAATTTATCAAGTATTGCTAACGGGTTAGTACAGTATGGCCGGACCTATCCAGTTGCGGAATTAATTATATAACCTATTGTTTATTAAAGCTTTTAAGGATTCCTCGCAATATATTGACTTCTGCTCTGGTCAATCCGGCGCGGTCAAAAAGTCGCCGAATTTTACGCTTCAGCGGTTTGGGGTTTACCGGATCCATAAAATCGCTGGCAACAAGGCTGTCCCATAAATGCTGATAAAACCCTTCCACCTCTTCGGCAGCCGCCATGGAATTGGCCGAATCGTCCCCTTTACTGCCTGTTCTCCGATGCGTCGCCATGCCATGAATGCGGCTGAACCACTCGTAACCAATAATCTGAACCGCGGCGGCAAGATTTAGCGAGCTGTATTCCGTATCGGCCGGAATCGTACAAATCGCCTGGCACAAATCCAGTTCTTCATTACTTAATCCGCTGCGTTCGCGGCCAAACACCCAGGCAACTTGTAAACCGGCAAATTGATCAAGCATTTTTTCCATTAATTCGCGCGGCGTGTAAATTTGCGAAGAAATTTTTCGAGTCCGGGCGGTAATGCCGACCACCCAGTGACATCCCTCGACTGCCGTTGCAAGCGATGCAACCGTTTGTGCATTGTCGAGAATATCGTCCGCCCGCGATGCTCGCGCAACAGCTTCCGGGTGGGGGAACTGTTTTGGCTTCACCAGCACCAGTTGCGATAACGACATGGTCTTCATGGCACGCGCAGCGGCACCTATATTGCCCGGATGCGATGGTTCGACCAGTATTATTTTTGGTTGCAGTTCTGTCATCTAAACGTATTCATCAATCAACATGTGCTACTCTGTGCGGCCAATTTATCAGTGCAATACTTTCGCCAATGAAACCGGCCTTAAATATAGCGATAAGCGCGGCGCGCGCCGCCGGCCAGATACTGCTTCGTAATGCAGCCCGAAGTCGTGATCTAAAGATACAGCAAAAAAATGTTAACGATTTCGTGACCGAGGTGGACTTACATGCCGAACAGGAAATCATTTCGGTAATCCGCAAGGCTTATCCCGAACATGCAATTGTAGCGGAAGAATCAGGCCGTCAAGAAGGGGAACATTGTGAATGGATTATTGATCCACTGGACGGCACCACCAATTTTTTACACGGCATTCCGCAGTATGCAGTTTCTATCGCTATGCGCGAAGGCAAAAAAATGCAGCTCGGAGTGGTTTACGATCCGTTCAAGGAAGAACTGTTTTGCGCGAGCCGCGGTGAGGGCGCGACATTAAACAATCGTCGCATTCGTGTCAGCACGCAAAGAGATCTACAAAGCAGTCTGATCGGTACCGGCCTACCCTACCGGGTCGATCAGGAAATCGACACCTATCTAGCCACTTTACGTGCGCTGCTGGTACATACTTCGGGAATTCGCCGAGCCGGTTCGGCCGCACTCGATTTGGCTTATGTTGCTGCCGGTCGTTTCGACGGTTTCTGGGAGTTCGGATTAAATATCTGGGACATTGCCGCCGGCGTATTGCTGATTCAGGAAGCAGGCGGACTGGTAAGTGATCTGGATGGCGGCCATGATTATATGGTTACCGGAAATATTGTCGCCGCCAACAGCAAACTTTTTAAACCGTTATTAACTACCTTGAATTCGGCCATTAAAAACGTTTAGTTTTTCAGGGCTGCTGGTCCAGTTCCGGGTTTTCTTTTTCTACCTGCATTAAATCGGCAGAAGATACGTTTAACAGCACCAACATTGCGCTGGCAATATAAATCGAGGAATACGTTCCTACGATCACGCCCACAATCAATGCCAGTGCAAACGAATGAATGACTTCGCCGCCGATAAAAAATAAAGCCAGCAATACCAGCAAAGTGGTTAAAGATGTCATTAACGTGCGTGCCAGTGTCTGATTCACTGAGCCATTGATTACATCCAGCGCAGATTTTTTGCGCATGCGACGAAAATTTTCGCGTATGCGGTCAAACACAACAATGGTGTCGTTCAAGCTATAGCCGATTACCGCGAGTACTGCAGCCAATACCGTCAAATCAAATGGCGCCTGGGTAACCGAGAAAAACCCGACGGTTAGCACAACATCATGAATCAGCGCCGCCACCGAACCCAGAGCGAAGCGGTATTCAAATCGTAAGGCGACATAAATCAAAATGCCCACTAGCGCATAAATAATGGCCAGCCCGCCATCGTCACGCAATTCTTCGCCCACCTGGGGACCGACAAATTCGACGCGTCTCATTACAGGGTCGCCGGTAGGTTCTAGTGCAGTTAACACTACATTACTGAGTTCGGCGCTGTCTTCGCCGTCACTGGAAGGTAGCCGAATCAACACATCTTTAGCCGTTCCGAAGTGCTGCACAATGACATCTTCAAACTGTGCGCTTTCCAATGCCGCACGAATAGGGGCTAACTCAACCGATTGCTCATAACCGACCTCGACCAGCGTTCCACCGGTAAAGTCAATTCCCAAATTCAATCCGCGCGTAACAATGGATACCAGCGAAATAACAATTAAAATAGCCGATATCACCCAGGCAATTTTACGCTTGCCGATAAAATCGATGTGCAGTTGATCTTTTATAAATTGCATAAGCTTAAATCGCCAACACCGGCGACTTTTTGCCGCCGTATATTAAATTAACCAACGCCCGCGTTCCCATGATGGCTGTAAACATGGAACAAACAATCCCGATCGACAATGTCACGGCAAACCCTTTAATTGGGCCGGTACCAAATGTGAATAACACAATCGCTGCAATTAACGTAGTGACATTGGCATCGGCAATTGTCGATAGCGCTTTGGCGTAACCGGAATGAATACTGGCCTGCGGCGAATTGCCGTTGCGCAGCTCTTCACGAATCCGCTCAAATATTAAAACGTTTGCGTCCACCGCCATACCGACGGTAAGCACGATCCCGGCTATGCCCGGCAATGTTAATGTAGCCCCCGGAATCATGGATAAAATGGCGATGATCATCACCAGGTTGGCAATCAACGCAGCATTTGCAAATAATCCAAACACACGGTAATAAATCACCATAAATACCATGACCAGAATTAGCCCCAGTAGTACGGATTTTTTGCCCTGGTCGATATTTTGCTGACCGAGACTTGGTCCGACGGTCCGTTCCTCGATAATACTGATGGGTGCCGCCAAAGCACCCGCGCGCAACAACAAGGCCAGGTTTCGCGCCTCGCGCGTTGAATCCAGGCCGGTGATTTGAAAACGTTTGCTCAACGGTTCCTGAATACGCGCAATATTAATTACTTCTTCTACTTTTCGTTCGCGTCGCTGTAACTCGCCGTTTTCGTCTTTGTAATACTCGGTCTTGTTCTCGATAAACACCACTGCCATCAAGCGCTTTACATTTTCGCTGGTCACGTCGTGAAACTGGCGCGAACCTTGTCCGTCGAGTGTGATAAATACGGCCGGACCTGCTGAATCCTGGTCGATTCCCGAAGCGGCATCTGTAATTCGATCGCCGGACAGCATGGATTTTCGTTTCAACAATACCGGAGTACCATCGCGTTCAAAATAAAGTTTGTCACCGATCGGAATCTGCCCGCTTTGCTGAGCTAAATAAGCATCCCCTTGCTCGTCCACCAAATGAAATTCAAGCGTTGCGGTAGCGCCCAGAATAATTTTCGCCTCAGCCGTATCCTGCACCCCCGGCAGTTGCACCACGATGCGGTCAACCCCTTGCCGCTGAATCACAGGTTCGGCAACACCCAACTCGTTTACTCTTTTGCGTAACGTGGTGATATTTTGCTGCACAGCGAAAGTTTGCAACTCCGTACGCGCGGCGGGTTTGAACGCCGCCTGTAAAGCGAAACCTTTTTCAATTTCCAGTTCACTGAAATCGATATCGCTTCTATATTCGTCCTTTAGCTCTTTTAATCCGGCGGTGTAATTTTCCTGATCGCGAAATTTTACCGTTATGGTATCGCCGTCATGATTGACGCTGTTATAGCGCACTTTGTTTTCGCGCAAGGTGCTGCGAAAACTGTCTTCGTAGCCATCCAGCGCTTTTTGCACTGCGGCATTCATGTCCACTTGCAATAGAAAATGCACGCCGCCACGCAAATCGAGACCCAGGTTCATCGGGCTCGCGTTTAAACTTTTTAGCCATTGCGGTACCGCCGGCGCCAGGTTTAGCGCCACAACATGATTGGACCCCAACGCGCTTTTTAACTCATCAGCTGCGGCCAGTTGCTTTTCTTCTTTATCGAAGCGCACTAAAAGCTGTTGCAGTTCGTTTGATTCAATCCCTTTGCTGGAAATATTGTTTTGATTAAGCGCGGACTCGACCTGGGTCTGTAGTCCGGCAGGAAGTTCGCCACTATCGTGCGAAATTTGCACCGAAGGATCTTCCGGATACAAGTTAGGTAGCGCGTAGACTACCGCTACCAGCAGTACGAAAAATATAAATAAATTTTTCCACAAGGGGTAATGATTCAACATGTATAAATCTCGACAGCGCCTGGTTTAATCCTGGTTTAGCGTTCCCTTGGGCAACACACTGCTGATCGCATGTTTTTGCACCTTGATAACCACGTTTTCGGTTAGCTCTATACGTACGATGTCATCACCCACTCCCTGAATGCGCCCCATCATGCCGCCATTGGTGACCACTTCATCACCCTTGTTCAAGGATTCCATTAACGATTTGTGCTCTTTTTGTCGTTTTTGTTGCGGCCGAATAATCATGAAGTACATGATCAGGAAGAACACACCAATCATGACCAGCATTTCTATACCGCCACCGGCTTGTTGTGGAGCCCCTTCGGCGTATGCGTCATTTATTAAAAACATATCTTCATCCCCTGTACAGAGAACCCGGAAATACAAAGCGGCGTATTATGCCACACATGCGACTGGGTAGTAGTCGCAAATCGAGTATCGCGCAGCGATTCTTTCGCTATATTCTAATCCAGTAGTAATAGGTCGGGCGGTACTCCCGGCAATTTTCGCGCTCGGCGGGCCCGACCTGGTAGTACACGCAAATCGAGCATCGCGCAGCGATTCTTTCGCTATATTTTAATCCAGTAGTAATAGGTCGGGCGGTACTCCCGGCAATTTTCGCGCTCGGTGGGCCCGACCTGGTAGTAGTCGCAAATCGAGTATCGCGCAGCGATTCTTTCGCTATATTTTAATTCAGTAGTAATAGGTCGGGCGATACTCCCGGCAATTTTCGCGCTCGGCGGGCCCGACCTGTAAGTCGCGCGCCGGCATTCAGCCCTCATTCCTACTTCTGTGGAATTCTTGTCTGAATGAGTCAAATTTCCCCGCCACAATGGCCGCACGAATATCACTCATCAGACTATGGAAATAGTGCAGGTTGTGAATGGTATTTAAACGCGCACCCAACATTTCGCCGCATTTGTCCAGGTGCTTTAAATACGCTCGAGAGTAATTTTGACAGGTATAACAGCCACAATTCGAATCAATAGGTCGATCATCTTGCCGGAATTGCTGGTTTCTGATTCTGATGATTCCCGAAGAAGTATATAAAAATCCATTGCGCGCGTTACGCGTAGGAATAACGCAATCAAACATGTCAATTCCGTGAGCAACCGCTTCCACTAGATCTTCCGGTTTACCGACACCCATTAAATAGCGGGCGGAATTTTCCGGTATTTTGTCCTGCAAAAATTCTAGGATACGAGTTCGTTCTTCCGCCGGCTCCCCCACCGATAATCCACCTATCGCGTAACCGTCGAATTCTAAATCAACTAGTCCCTGAAGCGATTCAGCACGAAATTCGGTGTACATACCGCCCTGAATTATTCCAAACAAAGCCGCATCGCTATCTCCATGCGCGTGTTTGCTGCGTTCTGCCCAACGCAGGGAAAGACGCATCGATTCTGCCGCCTGGCGCTGGTCGGCCGGATACGGCGTGCATTCATCAAATATCATTACAATATCCGCACCCAGGCCCTTTTGTACTCGCATGGAAATCTCGGGATCCAGTTGCACCGATGAACCGTCGACGGGCGATTGAAATTGCACGCCTTGCTCGCTGATTTTGCGTCGGGCCGCCAGGCTGAAAACCTGAAACCCGCCCGAATCGGTAAGTATGGGCCCGGACCAGCCCATAAATTTGTGTAAACCTCCCAGCCGCTCGATTACCTCCATTCCCGGACGCAGCATTAGGTGAAATGTATTCCCCAAAATAATCTCGCTCCCACATTGTCGCAATTCTTCGGAAGTAACTCCTTTGACAGCGCCGTAAGTGCCCACCGGCATAAAAATCGGCGTATTCACTTCTCCTCGTCGCGTACACAATCGACCCGCACGCGCGTAACCATCACTTGCTTGTAATTGAAAATTCGCTACACCCATACCCGGTTATTCCGTAATAAACATTGCATCGCCATAACTGTAAAAGCGGTATTTTTCCCGAATCGCATGCTGGTATGCCTGCATGGTTTTTGTATAGCCGGCAAATGCGCTGACCAACATCAATAACGTGGAACGCGGTAAATGGAAATTGGTAATCAATCCATCCACTACCTGAAATTCAAATCCTGGATAAATAAATATTTCGGTTTCCCCGTTAAATGCCTGTATTTCTCCCGAAAGCGCCGCCGTTTCCAAAGCACGCACACAAGTTGTGCCGACCGCAATGACTCGACCACCATTCTTTTTTACGGATTTTATTTTTTTGCAATTTGACGCGGACACTGTCGCATATTCACTGTGCATCGTATGCTGGTCAATTTGCTGCACTTTGACCGGTTTAAATGTTCCGGCTCCTACATGTAAAGTGATTTCAACTATCTCCACACCTTGCAGGCGCAAGTCCTCCAGCATCGAAGTTGTAAAATGCAGTCCGGCAGTCGGTGCGGCGACAGCACCGACCTGTTTCGCAAATACGGTTTGGTATCTTTCTACATCCGATTTTTGATCTGCTCGTTCAATATATGGTGGCAGCGGAACATGACCAAAACGCTCAAACACCTGCATCGGAGTGTGCGGCTCGCAAAATCGCAGCAGAAAAAACTCCTTTTCACGCGCATCGATTGTCACTCGAACCTGTTCACCGATGGTAATTTCACTTCCTACTTTTGGACTTCGATTGGATTTTAACTGCGCTTTTACGACCCCATCCTGCATAATGCGCTCCGCCAGTATTTCTACTTTACCGCCGCTTTCTTTATTTCCGAACAAACGCGCAGGAAACACTTTTGTATTATTTAAAACCAGCAAATCACCGCTATGCAGTCTGTTTTTCAATCCAGTGAATTGCTCATCGATCAGGGAGTCGCTGTCTTTAGACACAATCAGCAAACGACTGCCATCGCGATGTTGTGACGGAGTATTGGCTATCAGCGACCGGGGCAGTTCGTAATCGAAATCGTCTACGCAATAACTTCGCGTTGGTTTAATCATTCGTAAGCACTAGTTAAAAACATCGCACGTCATATATATAGGCACTATCCAGGCGCGCATTTTCCAAGCTTGATGTTATGGGAGTTTCGGTTAAACTTCGCGAACCTTACCACATGCCGGGGTGGCGGAACTGGTAGACGCGCCGGATTCAAAATCCGGTTCTGGC